>JAFSHA010000121.1 GCA_017440565.1 Eggerthellaceae bacterium
CAAGCGGCCATCCAGTCAGGAATGTCGCCAAACATAGGGCCAGATGGCCACTTGGGCAAATCTATGTTTGGCAACGCCAATGGTATCACGCGGAGGCGAGGCGGTCATGCCTCGACCCGCACGCTCCGAAACTCTCGGATTTCCGATAAAAAAGGTGGGTATAAAATACATGAGGCGTCCTGCGACTCTTGAATTTGGCTGCAGGACGCCTTAACGCGATTGTAAGCTATGTTTAAGGGTTGTGCTTTAACTCATCCGCATGCAGGAAAGCGCCCCGCAGTTCAATGTGAACTGCGGGGCGTTCGCTTGAAAGCTATGTCAAGTAGACGCTAGAACAGAACCCAACCCCTACAGATAGTAGAAGCGCATAAGCATGGTGCCCACCTGGGCGCGCAACGCGCCGCCCTTCGGGTCAATGTAGCCAGTAGGCTTGCCGCTCTTGTCGAGGTGTCCAGTGATAACGCCGGAACCCACGGCCCACTGCATGGACTCGATCGCGTAATCGCCGATCTTCTCGAAGTCCTTATAGGAAAGGATGTTGGTGTCCTCCCCCACCGAGGTGTCCATCTGGGCGTACTCGGCGAAGCGGTACAGCATGACGGCCAGCTGCTCGCGCGTCAGCTTGTCCTGCGGACCCAGGATGCTGCCGTCACCGTAACCGCGGATGAGGCCGATGCCGTACGCCCACTTCACCGACTGCTCGGCCCAGCTGCTCACCTTGCCGGCGTCCTTGAAGTCAAGCTCCATGAGGTCGCCCATGCTCATGTCGAAGTTGCGCATGTCGGCGAAGCGGTACATCATGACCGCAAACTGCTCGCGCGTGACGTTGTCCAGGGGACCCAGCTTCTCGGCGATCCAGGGGTTGTCGGCCGTGGTGTAGCCCGTGATGACGCCCGTGCTGTTCGCCCACTCGAGACCGTCGTGATACCAGGCGGTGGGCTTGGTGTCCTTATAGAACGCGAGGTTGCAGTCCTCGTCCTTCGGGCAGTCCTCGAAGTACTTGGGCTCGATGGTGGACACCACGTAGTAGCCGTCAACGGGACCGAAGACGGCGTGGTACTCGCCAAGATCGCTGACGAACTCGGACGGATCATTGCTGAAGCGGCCGCCGTCAATGCTCACGTCCGCGCCATCGTTGGCATCGGTGCAAACGAGGCCGCCGTTAACCTCACCAGACAAGATGACGGTATACGGGGAATAGAGCTCATCCTCGGGATCAGCTACGAGGTCATCGGTGATGATGTCGCCGGTGATGATGGTATCGTAGATCCACAGCTCGCCGTGGGTGATGATGGCATAGTCGCCGCCCTTCACCACGCCAAGCTCGAGGTTGGCGAAACCATGAGGCTGGTTGAGCAGGGCGCAATCAACGCCCGCGCGTGCGACGAGCGCGCAAGAAGTGTCGCGCTCAGTCGACTCGGGCTCGCTCAGGATAAACCAGCCCTCGTTGAGGACAACGCACTTGCCGTAAGAAGACGTGTTCACAATGATGCCATCTATGAACTGAACCATGGCATCAGCTTCGACCTTGACGGTGTACTGGGAGTTTGAAGAGGTGATCTCATGGCCGCCCATCTCGACGTAGAGGTCAACGTCTCCCGTTCCGGGAACCACGAGCCCCGCGCTGCCCAGATCAACGTCCTGGTGGAGATACACGACCGTGTAGTCGGACCACTCGGTCTCCGGATCACCGGCAAGCGCCGCCGCATCGAATGCCTCCTGAAGGCTTGCGTATTCCGTCAGGTTCCCGTTGTGATCTTCGACCGTCGCAACCTTCCCGCCTGCGAACGCCAGCGTAGGCACCGCAAGTGCGGAAGCAAAAGCGATAGTCGCCATAGCCAAAAGCAGTTGGCTGATCTTCCTTCTCATGTCACACCCTCTCTCGAATTCCTAATCAGGCGCCCACGAGCGACACGCGACCCTGCGAGCAACATCGTTCTCGAACGCAATTGCGTTTGGGTCATTATACCGAATTGGTAGGAATTAAACTCCTGGCCAGGCCCATAAAGATGGTTACCACTAGTCCCAAGTTTTTCTCAACAACAAAAAGGGACCCACAAGTAGCAGGTCCCAATTACAAACCGATGAGAGATTTTATGCTATCGAATCAAAGCGCATGATCATGGTTGCAACCTGCGCACGAGACGCGCCGTCCTTCGGGCCGAGGCAATCGGAACCGTCATCGTAACCCCTGATGACGCCGCTGCCGCAGGCCCACTGCATGGCCGGGATCGCGTACTCGCCGATATCGAAAGCATCCGCATAGCTGAGGATGTTGGTGTCCTCCCCTACGCTCACGTCGATGTCGTAAGCGTGGGCGAAGCGGTGGAGCATGACGGCCAGCTGCTCGCGCGTTACGTTGTCGTTGGGACCGAGAACGCTGCCGTCGCCGTAGCCGCGCAGAACGCCCTCGCTCACTGCCCACTGGATGGCCTCCATAGACCAGGTTCTGATCTCGGCAAAGTCCTCGAAGGAGAGCACGTTGGTGTCGGCCCCTACGCTCACATCGTATCCGCAATCCTGAGCATAGCGATGCAGCATCACCGCAACCTGAGCGCGCGTGGTGAAGTCATTGGGGCCAAGGCCGCCCTCTCCGTTCGTGCCATAACCCTTCAGCACGCCCCAATCGAGCGCCCAGTGAACGCCATCGTGATACCACGCGCGCGCAGATGCGTCAGAGAACGGCGTGATGGGGCACACAGCATCCTTGAGGCACGTATCGAAATCGGATGCTTCCTCATAGCCGATCATGTACAGCGAGAAATGATGAGTCCGCAAAACCAGGTGCTGGTTTTCAAGCGAATAATCGGACTCGCAGCGCTCGGTCTCACCCAACTCGGCAACATATAGCGCGCTCAAATTCACGGGTCTCTCGTCAGGCCCCAGAGTATACGGAATACCCAGCTTCACGCTGCCTCCCAAGTCTGAAATGCGGTTGGCACCCGCCATCAGGGAGAAGTCGTACGCGGGGCGATCTCCCACCGCTTCCCTCTGCTCGTCAGTGAGAGGCGCCTTGCCAGCAGGCAGAACGGTAAGGGAAAGATCCCCGCCCTCAATCTGGCTCGCCACATTCTTCAGCGCCTCCGCGCCAAACTCGATGAAAGTTCCACTGGGAAGGATGATCTTCAAACCCTCGGAATCGTTGCCAGAATCACTTAAAGCATCGGAAACCTGCCCGATCACGCTAGAGGGAATCTTGACGTTGGTCACCCTTGTGCTCAAGCCGCTGAAATCGACCGAAATACCCTGCGCGCCAGCCTCGCCACCGATAACACCGTCGAGCTGGGACGTGTCAACATTATCGATCGAGGCGACGCTGCCCGAAATACTCACATTCACGCTGATGGAGTTGCTGTCACCGGAAATGGGAATCTTAACGGGTGCCGGCGGAATGTAAACAGGGGGAATGTACTCGGGGGACTCGTATTCAACCACGCTGTAATACCCGTCAACGGGACCAGTCACCATATACTCAGACCCGAGATTCTGCACGTACTCGCTGGGATCATACCTGAATTTTCCGCCAGAAATTACGATGGATGCGGGATACTCCGTCACCGTGCTGTCAGGAGGATAAAGGCCGGTTTTCAGAGGTCCCTCGAAAACACCTCCCAAGATAGCTATGGAGGAACCATAAGTCACTCCATCCACCACCGAAGCCCAAGCTTCAACGCTCCCGAGGAACGTGCCACCGTAGATTGCCGCCTCACCCCAAGCTTGAACGGAGCGTTCGCCTCCTTCAAAGACTCCCGAATTGATGATGAGAGCTGAGTCCTTTGTGCACTGCATCAGACTGTTTTGGGTGCCTAGCGTTTCGGCTGTCTCTGAGCCACGTGTGACACAAACCGAATCGCTATCCGAAACACCAAGCTCGCCGATGCACAAGACACCGCTGTTAAGAATGACGGTAGCACCTGCATTGGTATTGGAAATGGTGCCCTTGCCAAGAATGTTCAAGGTGCCGCCCTGCTCAACCTCAATAGCGCAGGCATTGGTGCTCGAAACAATACTCTGACCGTTCAGATCCAGGGTGATCTCCCTGCCATCGCCAACGACAAAAACAGGTTCCGGCGAACTCAACAAAGCACATTCCGGCAAACACACATCTTCATGCAGCCTGAGCGTCACGGTTGAGGAAGCATCTACGTCCATGCGTCCAACTTCATTAAATGCGGCCTGCAACGTGTCGTACCAAGTGCTTACGGTTGTTCCATCCGCTGCGGGCATCTCCAGCTCAACGACTTTTGGAGTTGGCTCTAACGTGGCAGAGCCGTCGGAAGGCTGCGAAGCCCACGCCATTGCAGGGACCATCAAAGCAGTCGAAAGCGCTACAGCAATGACCGATAAAACAACTTTGCGAAACTTCGCAATCATGCCGAACCTCTTCCCCCTCAGTGTGCACCAGCGGCATCTCGTCCAAAGAGCAAAGGTGACGAGTACCTGACCACATGCAAATGCAGTGCGGTAAACCTCTGCAGTGAAGAATAGCAGACGACAAGGGTGCACCGTCACGCCGGAAGCGACTAGCTAGGAAATACGGAGTTGATATGACGGCGCAAGCCGTTCGACAGATTTTGGCAATAGAAATCCATGTAGTAAAACGCCCCGCAGCTCGGATGATGAATTGCGGGGCGTTACGTTGGAAGCTATGTTAAGCAGGCGCTAGATCAGGCCATGCTTGGCATCGAGGCGCTCGATCATGGCCGCAGCCTGGGCGCGCTCTGCGTCGATGCTAAACTGGCGTTTTCAGGCATCAACACCTAAATCGCAAAACCATGCGCGGCTCTCCCCTACTCAGACGCCAAGGACTCCAGATACTCGATCAACTCGGATCTGCTGTGAACGCCAATCTTCTTATGGATGTTGCGCAAATGAACCTGGAGGGTACTCGGTGCAATAAAGAGCGACTCGGCAATCTCGGAATTACTCTTGCGCTGCAAAACCATCAAAGCAATCTGCTCTTCACGATTCGTCAGACCATGCTCCTTCGCTGCTACGCCAACGCAGCGTCGACAAGCAAAATCGTCATCAATATTCAAACGAACCACCTTGCTCGACAAGAGCCCAAAGATGTACTTCTCATCGAGGATGAACAGAATGGTCACCACCGCGCAGATAGTCATGGCGGACACAACAGAAACGGCAGACAAATCAATCCAAGAAATAGCGTCGTATATGCGCGGGAACAAAAACTGCGTAAGCGCGATAACGGAAATGCCAATGCCAAGCGGGTAGAGAACATTACCCTCATAGCGACGCACTACCTCGAAGATAATGGCATAAAAGAAAATCCTGAACAGACAACCGCCCAAAGCCAGCGCAGCTGTCTCGTAAATTCGCTGCTCAAACTCAAAAATGAGCACTGCGAACATGCTCACCAAAATAACAACTAAAGCCACCTTGAACGAGGATCCCAGATTCGCAAACTCCTTTTCTGATGAAAGAGCCAACACCATCAAGGAAGCCAGCAAGCCAACGACAAGCAGGCACATCTCGTTAGGCGTGTCGGTTCGAACCTCGGAAAGAACGTTGGTTAAATCAATACAGAGCAAAATTACGGCAATGCCCACGAACAGCCGCAAGGGTACTCGCCATGGTGCAGAAAGCTCTTTCGCCTTCTCTTGCGCATCAATGGCAGCTTTCGTCATAAGGAAAGCCAGCAATCCACCTGATATCAGAGGAAGGGCAGCATGCACCACAAAAACAATTTGTCCCGGAACAAACGTAATCAGCAGCGCAATGCCAAAGCAGGCGCAAAACGACACCGACGCGTATTTCAGCGGATTACCTGGAACCACTTCGCACAAAAACTTAACCCAGTAAAGCAAAAGCAGCGCACTGGCAATTGCGCAAGCGCTTCCCACGGCCAACGACGAAAGCTCCGACATCGGACGCAATTCGTAGAGCGCAAGTACCGAAACGGCCATCACCAACGTTGCAGCGAACACAACCGGTCTTTGCGGCGGCTCTATCCCCTTCCGTGCGAGAAAAGCTAAAACCAGCGGTAAAACCAAGTAAAGCGGGGCAAAACCAAGGCCTCCGCTCCGCAAGTCAAGGACAACCGATCTCGTTGCTGCATCAAACAGCGTCGGCGAAATATTGAGGTGCTTCCATGCAAGCAGCATGCCGAAGCCTATGCAAGATATCAGGGCAAACGCTTCCCTACTGAGAAAACGACCGGCGATTTCTATACCGGCGTCAACATCGCCCACAACTGTATGCTTCACATTCACGTCCATAGCGTCGGCGAACCACGATCTTGGGTCTTCGCCCTCCAACGAAGCCCCGGGTTCGCCATTCCCTCCATATCGGTAATGTGCGTATAACAGCAGCTTAAGCCCTCATTTTAGCGCACGAAGCATTCGCGCGTTTGCTTGAGGGCTTGCATCCAAAGTGCTGGACGGGCCTTGGGAGTTTGGAGATTTGAGGGAAAGAGGGCCCGTCCGCACATGGAACAAGTTATGCAGTTGAATTACGCCTCTTCTTCAGCCTGGTCTGGCAGATCATGGCCCTCAAGCGGCCAGGTGATCATGCGCTGACCCTCGTTGTCATGGCAGGAGCTGCAGTAATCGACCTGATCACGATGCGATTTGTGACAATCCGTACACTTAAGCACCTGATGCGCATCGGAATGAGGATTCAACTTCAAGAAATCGGTTTTCGCAGCTTGGAACTCCTCCGATATATGACACTTGAGACACTGCTCGTTGTCGTAGTCGGTCATCATATCCAGCTCGTTCTTGAAGTTGCCCGTCACCCAAGCCATGCCCTCGGAAACCTGCTGGCTAAGCGTAGGTTCATGGCAGTCGAGGCACGTCACGTTGGCTTCCATATGAACACGCGCCATGCCGTCACCTTCGTTGTAATTCTCAACGTAGGTATCCATAGGAGCATGGCATACGGCGTTGCAGAAAGCGGGATCATCGTGGAACGCGGCATAGCAAGCGCCCGCTACAACCACGATAGCCACCACAACCGCACCCACAATGCCAAGCTTCACCTTAAGGCCTTTTCCCTTCTTGGGAGAAGGCTCTGCTGTAGAAGCAACCTCAGAGGCATCAGCCTGCGTCACTTCGGGTTCAATACCCTTGTTATTCTTCTTGAGCATGAGAATCTCCTTCTCGTCTGCCCTCTTCCACTAATCCCGAAATGGCGGGGCTGGCACCCGAAAAGTGCCAGCCCATAAGCGAGTTAATTTGAACCCGCCCGCCTAATCAAACACTACAGAGATGCCGCATAGTCAGCAGCAGCCTGGCCGGCAACAACACCGGAGCCACCTGCAGGAAGAATGTGAACGGTACCAGCGGCAACGCCTGCTGCGTACAGGCCGGGAATCGGCTGATCGTTCGTATCCAGAACCTCGTCAAGCTTGCTAACCTTCAGGCCACCATGAGTCTTGTAACGAACGGGATAAACCTGAAGCGCGTAGTACGGAGGCTCGAGGTTCTCGAGGAACATGGTACGGCCGAACTCGTCATCAACGCCGTTTTCGCAGATCCTGGCGTAATCATCGAAGACTTCCTGGATTACGTTAACGGGCATCTTCATCTTCGTTGCGAGTTCCTCGACAGTATTGCCCGTAACCCACTCGTCGCCGGCGCGCTGGACGGACTTGGCGTTCGGACCGTAGGTGATCTGGTCGTCCCAGATTGCCCACCAGCTGTAGGCGCCGGCACCGAGGCACTCGAACGGAGCCTCGTGAACCATGGTCTCGTCATAGAAGCGCTTGCCGGTGGTCGGCAGAATGGAGAAGGAGCGGCCCATGGTCTGAGCAACGTGGATGTTCTCCAGATGTGGATTGTAGTTGCACGGACCCCAAGCGCCCTGGTTGCCATCAGGCAGAACGCCACCCTCGATGCCATACGTTGCAGCGCCGACGGAAAGACCAAGGTTGATGCCCTCGCCCATGCTGGTAGAGGTGATGCAACCCTTGTTGTAGTACTCGGGATAATACTTGGCGATCATTTCCTGATTGGAAGCGAAGCCGCCAGTTGCGATGATGATGCTCTTGGCCTTAATGTCGACCCACTTGCTGTTGGCGCTATCCCAGCAGCGAAGACCGGTGATCTGGTCATTCTCGCCCACGATGAAGGTGTCGGCCTTCATGTTGAAGATGAACTGGGCACCCGCAGCCTGAACGTTCTCGAAAATGGTTCCCCAGATTTCAGAGGCCTCGCCAACGCCGTCCGGCGGAAGGAAGAAGCCGCCGTAGGAGCAGGGATGGCCACCCTCCATGAACTTCACGCCAAAGTCATAGACGACGGTGCTGAACCAGCTGTCGAGGCCGTACTGCCATGCCTCAACAACCTCATAGTAGTACTGATTGTCAGCATAGGTTGCCTTGAAGGCTGCAAGGCAGTCCTCCATGGTAATGGCTTCTTCGGGCCTCAGATCGGCGCAGACCTTGGATTCGGGAGCAACCCAACCGTTTGCAGCGTTGGCAGCGTCACCGCCGTAGGAAAGCTGCTTCTCGACGCACAGCGTGTTAGCGCCGGCCTTAGCGGCAGTGTAAGCAGCGGCAAGGCCAGACGGGCCAGCGCCGATAACGAGAACGTCTACGTCGTGAGCGAACTCAACGTCAGTCCAGCCAAGAACACGGTCACCCGTTGCGCTTCCGCCAGAGCTCTCCTGACCGCCTGCTGCACCGCAACCGACGAGCGCTGCCGAAACAGCAGAACCAGCAGCCACAGCGCCAGCCAGCTTCAGGAATTCCCTTCTACCAAAATCAGTTCCACTCATTGCATTCCCCTTTCCTATGTCCCTCATTGGAAAGTCGTTCCGAGCCCCCTTGGCTCAAACGATCTGCTTCGATTTTCGGGTGCTAAAAGGGGTTATCGCAATGGTAGATGCATGGTAGACGATGGTAGTATCAGTGTATTTTTGCAGGTTAATGGCCTAAAATCACAAGATAGGTCTATCAAAGTTCGTTAAGATGCTGGCAAATGGTGACTGTTAAATCAAATGCGATATTACTTGCTGTAGGAGATTTTATGAACCATCGAAAGAACGGCAAACCTGAGAGGTTCTTGCCAGATGGATATTCGCCGTTGGACTATCTCGAGGCAAAGGCGCCTAATTATTTTCTGCTTAAGGGTTTTTCAGATGAAGCATCCGCATCCGCGCGCGTTGAGATTCTAAAAAGTCGATATCCTTTTGGCGACTACAAGGTACTTGCTGAGATTGAAAATCATCGGAAAATAAATGGATACGCGGTCAGACTCCCCGAATGGGCCATTGGAGGATTATCGAGTGAAGAAATAACAAATCTTTTTATAGAACCTCGTTTGTTTGTTGTTCAAGATGTCGTTCCATCGATCTACAGGTTTATGGATAAAAAATATGTTGATCGCTTTTTTGAGAATGGTGAATTACGCCTAAGCACATATCGTCGAACTCGACAACTTGAAGACGCAAATCGGCGCGATGAGGGCGAGGGAAACAATTGGTTGTTTGGAGGTGATGGGAGAAGACGACTTGAGGCGAAGACCGAGGTCGGATCTAATGCATATCTCCTATGCTCAAGCCTTTCGAGAAATCACGTGAAGCCCGACGGCACGGCGTATAATAGTTGCCTTTTCATTGAGGATCCTACGCGCTTCTTCGAGATCATTACAGATAAACTTATGCAAGAAGAGCCTTCTCTTAGCGCAGCTTTGAGAGGACCGTGTGTTTACAATGACAAGAATATCGTTAAAAAAATCGAAGAGTCGATGATGGCAAACCTGTTTAATTTGCCTGACGAACAAGTTGTATCAAGTCTCATGTATATGACCAACTTCGTCGGAGGAAACCAAGCGTACTTTACAAAAGACATGGAGAATGCTTGGGAGGCGGAGTATCGGATGCTATGGTTGTTGGATAAAAACATTGATGAGGAACATAGGACAATCTTCGTTCCTGAGGCAAGGGACATTTGCTCTTCGATCTCATTTTGAACTGTTTTCGTCTGATGATATCGCATGGCTTTTGAAAGAGTGCCGCAGCGAGACTCTATTAAAAGGCGCACGCCTATGCGTGGGCTAGGTGTGCGCCTACGCGATTGGCTTAAAGGATGTTTGTCCATCCCATTTCGACAGCGCTTTTGTCTAGCTGCGCCCATACCTGACTCCGAGCGTGAACGCGCCCTTCGCGTTTCCGGAAATTTTGACTACGTCCCCGGTGTGTGGGGCGTGAATATATAGGTTCTCCCCTATGTAAATGCCAACGTGGCCGGGCTTCCAGAGGATGTCCCCAGGTTGGACCTCGCTGAGCGGGATCACCTGGCCACCGGCGCGCTGGGCCTCCGAATTGCGCGGAATGATGATGCCCGCTTGCGCGTAGCACCACTGGGTGAGGCCGGAGCAATCGAAGGTGTCAGGGCCCGTGGCGCCCCAAACGTAGAGACAGCCCAGGCGCGAATGCGCGAACTCGACGACCGTCGTGCAACCCGCCCAGTCGCCGCCCATGTTGACGTATTCCTTGGGTTCCTCAGGTTCCTCGTAACCAGCAAATCCGTCCATGTACAAGCCTACGTCGTAGGCCCAGTCCTTCTTCGTCTCAATCTGAAGAGCTGCATCGTTGATTTCGTAGTACTTGATGCGCAACGTGCTGCCCTTCATCTTTCCGAGCTTCTGGCCTTCCTTGACCTCGTCGCCTTCCTCGACTTTGATGTCCTTGAGCGTCGAATACACCACCTCAGCCGAGTTCGCGGTGTCGATGTAGGTGCGCACGGTCACCACGCCATCATCGACCTTCTCCACCTCGCCCTCCATGATGGCATACGCAGTTGTCACGTCATCGAGCGGCTTTACCTCCACGTAAGCGTCATCTAGCTCGAAGTCATCGTAACCAGGGTTGTAGCGGTGCGTGATGACCCACTCCCGCGGGCTGCCGTTCCCGACCTCGCCGAAGGGGTCGCCGAGGTCGCGACGCAGGTAGTTGTAGTCCACGAACTCCTCGCCGTCGCTGTTTTCCATGGTGAGCAGGCCCTTCATCACGTCCTTTACCTTCAGCACCACGAAGGACTTCACGGCCTCGAACTCGGCTTGCATTCGGAAGGTGTCGCGGTCGATGATCTCGGCCATGAGCGGATTGTTGTTGAGCGCGTCCTGCACGTTGTGAACCACGAGCGCCGGGCGCGTGAGGGCGATCTCGTCGCTCCCTTCGTCGGTCTCCTTCGACCACGGGTAGTCCTCGATGGTCTTGGGCTGGAGCACCGCCTGGCCCACCGTCACGTCGGCCCAGGTGTTGGCGATGCGCGTGCCGTCAGCCGTAACCGAGGTGGTGCCGACCTCCTTCCAGCAAGCGCCCGAGGGCGCGGCGGGCGGCGCTGGCGCGGCGGCAAGAGCCGCATGTCGACCACCCGCTGTTAGCCCCGCCGTCAAAGCAGCGAAGCCATGTAGACGGGCAGGTAGGCCACCTTCCCGTCGCGCTCCACGTTGCCGTCGTGCAGCACCACGGCGGAGTCGATCGCGTAGTTCGGCGTCCTCATGACGTTGTCGAGGGCGCTGTGGCGCTTGTAGTCCTTGCCCGACTTCACCTCGACGGGAAGGACGCGCCCGCCCCCAGCTTCGAGCACGAAGTCCACCTCGCCGGCCGCCTTGCTCCTGAAGTAGTAGAGCCCGCGGCCCTGCGCGTGCAGCTCCTGGGCGACGGCGTTCTCGTAGACGGCCCCGTAGTTCACGCCCAGCCTGTCGCTCACGATGCTCTTCGCGACCTCCATGCCGCACGCCGCCGACAGCAGCCCCACGTCGTTCATGAACAGCTTGAACAGCTTGCGGTTCTCGGAGAGCCTGAGGGGGTGCCTGGGCTCGGAGACGTTCCGCACCTCGAGGGCCACGCCCGCGTTCACGAGCCACAGGAAGTCCCGGGCGAAGTCGTCGAAGGTGCCCCTGGGCCTGACCGAGGAGAACGTGAAGCGCTTTCCCTGGGTGCTCAGCTGCGAGGGGATCTGGTCGAAGATGTCGCGGACGTAGAGCGTGTCGCCCCTGGCATAGCGCGACACGTCCATGCGGTAGAGCTCGAGGATGGAGTCCTGCTCGGCCTTGACGCGCGCGAGGTTGCCCGTGTCGAGCAGCGCGTTCACCGCCGCGGGCATGCCGCCGACCATGAGGTAGCGGTGGAAGAGGGTGAGCAGCCTGTCGTGGACGGGGCCGAACAGCGACTCGAGGCCCGCGCGGGCGCGCCGGGCGGCCGCCCACACGTCCTCGCCCACGCCGTTGGCCCAGCAGAACTCCTCGAAGTCGAGCGGGAACATCTCCACGACGTCGAGGTAGCCGACGGGGAGCGAGCGCACCCCCTGCAGCTCGACCCCCAGCAGGGACCCCGACAGCACGTAGTCGAAGCCCTCGCGCTGCACGAGGTACTTCACGAAGGTGACGGCCTCCTTGCAGCGCTGGACCTCGTCGATGAAGATGAGGGTCTCGCCGGGCACCATCTCGTCGCCGGCGAAGGCCGAGAACGCGAGGAACAGCTCCTCGGAGCTTCTCGCGGCGTCGGCGGCCGCGAGCACGTCGACGCGGTCGACCAGGTCGAACTTCACCACGTGGCGGTAGCTCTCCTCGGCGAAGCGCTCGACGAGGTAGGTCTTGCCCACCTGGCGGGCACCGGTGACCAGCAGGGCCTTGGAGCGCCCCGACGCCCTCCAATCGTCGAGCCTCTCTCGCGCCTTCCTTCTGAGCATGGCCGCCCCTTTCGCCGCAACGTACTTTTCCAACCAGATTTTATCAATCTAGATGTACTTTTCCAACCTCAATGGAATCGAAATAGAGGATGTTTCCAACCTGGCAGAGCCGAAGGCGCATCGTTCTCGTTCGGCGGATTTGGCAGAACGAGGCCGAAAATGGTATAGCTGCGCCATGACCTACCACGATGGCCTTCCGCGTTGCAAGGAAAGGAAAGCCTGCGATCTTAGCGTTTCCGCAGGTGGCGGGCTCGTCCAGGCGACCCTCCCCCGTTGGCCCGGCCCCCAAACGCCGATTTGGGAGAGATCGCCCCATACCCCTCCGTTCCATCAATCCCCCCATCATCGAACTAGCACGACAAAAGTCTGCGCCTTCTCACGATGAAAGGACCTTCGATGGAACTCACAATCAACACCATCCTCGTCGAAATGCAGTCCCAGAAACACCCCGACAAAAGCGAAACCCTCGTCGTTGCGGC
>JAFSHA010000122.1 GCA_017440565.1 Eggerthellaceae bacterium
CCGACATGAGATAGTCGCTTCGTTTATGGTGCTCGGCCTTCTGGCCGTGGTGGCCAGCGTGCTCATGTACGAGGTTGAGCACGCCGCCCAGCCCGAAGCCTTCGACAGCACGCTCACCGGTCTGTACTGGGCAATCACCACCATGTCGTCAACCGGTTACGGCGACCTGACCCCCATCACGCCTTTGGGGCGCATTATCGGCTGGGTGCTTATGGTGCTTTCCATCGCGGTGGTTGCCATTCCCGGCGGCATCTTCTCTGCTGGCTTTGTCGAGGAATTCCGCAACCCCGGCAAAGACAACCCCGACAACGACAACGAGGCCCCCGAGGCATAGCGGCCGGCAATTCGGCGAATCCCGCGCTCTGCGCTCATATCCCAAAACGCACGACTTGTCACGGGAAAATGGCTGTTTACGAAACGGTTTATCCGAAAAAGCACGACCTGTCACGAACAAACCGCCGTTTTCGACCATTTCTATCCGAAAGAGCACGTGTTGTCATGACAAGTCGTACCTTCTCGGATAAAGAGGGCTCAAAACGCCCCTTTCAACATGACAAGTCGTGCTTTTTTGGATAGCGGCAGATAGCAGATCTTAGCAACCTGCAAGTCTTGACAAACCCGGGTTCGACGGACTGCAGATCCTAACCCGTCCCTGCACAACGAGAGATCCCAGGCAGGGGCCTCTCGTTTTCGCCTCGTGAAGAATCGCGAGATCCCATAACTACGAGAGGCCCCCAAACGGGGGCCTCTCGTTTTACTGCCTATGAATCAGTTGGCTACTCGTCGTCGTCCTCGTCGTCGAAGTCGTCTTCGTCGTCATCCTCGGACTTCAGGCTCATGCCAAGGGAACCCAGGGAGCCCACGGCACCCAGAAGGGCGTCAAGCTCCTCGAGGTTGCGCTGGTACGAACGCGGCGGAAGCGCCTCGCCCAGCATCTCCTCGTTGTCCAGGTTGTAGCTGGGCGGCTCGGAGCCACCGATGAGAATGGTGTCATCGGGGCTGAACACCATGTCGAGCAGCTGGCTCATGTCGTCGCTCGTGGCCGTCAGGTCGTCCTCGATCACGTGCATGAGATCGCGCGCGGTGAGGCCTTCCTTAAGCTCCTCGATGGCCTTCACGCCAATGCCCTCGATGCGCAGCAGGTCCTCCTCGGTGTGACCGATGAGATCGGCAACGGTTTCGATGCCAGCCTCGGAGAACTTGTTAGCCCAACGCTGAGAAACGCCCAGGTCATCGTAGATGTACAGGCGTGCCTCCTCGTCGGAGAGGTTGTGACCGCGATGACCAAGCGAAAGGGCGCTGTAGTAACCGCTGTAGCCGGAGCCAGCGTTGAAGTAGCCGTCACCGTCAAGCGACCAATCCTGCGGCTGGGGCAGCAGCTCCTCGATCTCGCGCAGCACGTCGGGAGCGAAGTCGGGCAGAGCATCGCCAGAGACGCGCTCGACCGGACGGCCCTTGTAGGTCAGGCGCACGTCGCGATAACGCTTGAGGCCCGTACCAGCCGGAATGGGCTTGCCGATAATGACGTTTTCCTTGAGGCCGGCAAGCGTGTCGGTCTTGCCCTCGATGGCCGCGTCGGTGAGAACCTTGGTGGTCTCCTGGAACGAAGCCGCGGAGAGCCAAGAATCGGTAGCCAGCGAAGCCTTGGTGATACCCAGCAGCAGCGGCTGGCCAACCGGCGGCTCCTTGCCCTCGGCGATAAGCTCGTTGGCAACCTTCTCGAACTCGAAGCGGTTGACCTGACGACCCGGCAGGAAGTCGGAATCGCCCGCATCAAGCACGGCCACCTTGCGCAGCATCTGACGCGCGATGACCTCGATGTGCTTGTCGTTAATGTCAACGCCCTGAGAGACGTACACGCCCTGAACCTGGCTGACAATGTAGCGCAGCGTGGTGTTCGGGTCGGTCAGACGCAGCAGGTCATGCGGGTTGACGGAACCCTTGGTAAGCTGCTGGCCCACCTTGACCTCGCAACCGTCCACGATACCCGGCAGCATGACCGCACGCGCGGAAACCACGTACTCGCGGAAATTGCCCTCCTGGTCGTGGATGGTCAGCGTCTTGGACACCTTGTCGCCCGCAATCTGCAGCGTGCCGGCGATTTCGGCAAGCACTGCCTGGCCCTTGGGCTTGCGCGCCTCGAAAAGCTCCTGAACACGGGGCAGACCGTGGGTGATGTCCTCGCCCGCGACGCCGCCGGTGTGGAACGTACGCATGGTAAGCTGGGTGCCCGGCTCGCCGATGGACTGAGCCGCGATGATGCCGACCGCCGTACCGATGTTGACCGGACGAGCGGTAGCAAGGTCCCAACCGTAGCACTTCTGGCATACGCCGTGCTCGGCATGGCAGGTCATGATGGTGCGGATGACCAGCTCCTCCACGCCCTCGGCGTACAGCTTCTTCAGCTGAGCCATGGACGCGATGTAGGAACCGGCGGCAAGGAGAACCTCGCCATCGGCGGCCACGACATCCTCGAGCAGGCAACGCCCGATGAGGTTCTCGTCCAGGTCGCCCTTCTCGTTGAGGACCGGGTACACCACGCCGTCGGCAGTGCCGCAGTCGATCTCGCGAATGATGACGTCCTGGGCAACGTCGACCAGACGACGGGTCAGATAACCCGAGTCGGCCGTACGCAGGGCGGTGTCAGCCAGACCCTTACGAGCACCGTGCGTGGAAATGAAGTACTCCAACACGGAAAGGCCCTCGCGGAAGTTAGCCTTAATGGGACGGTCGATAATCTCGCCCTTCGGGTCGGACATAAGGCCGCGCATACCAGCCAGCTGACGAATCTGCTTGATGTTACCGCGAGCACCCGAGAACGCCATCATGTAGATGGGGTTGAACTTGTCGAAGTTGGCGGCCATGGCGTCGCCCACCTCTTCGTTCGCCTCGTTCCAGATGTCGACCACCTGCTTGTGGCGCTCCTCCTGGCTCATGAGGCCCATCTCGTAGTCCTCGTCGATGGCGGCAACCTTCTCGTCAGCCTTCGCCAGGATGTCGGCCTTCTCCGGCGGCACGGTGGCGTCGTACACCGAAACGGTGACGCCAGCGCGCGTAGCGTAGTGGAAGCCGGCGTCCTTCAGGCCGTCGAGAATCGGCGGCACCTCGGAAAGCTCGTAACGGGCGCACACGTCCTCGACCAGACGGCTGATCTCCTTCTTGTTCATCTCATAGTTGAGGAACGGGTAGTCGTAGGGCAGTACGTTGTTGAAGATGACGCGGCCGACGGTGGTCTGGATGCGATCGCCCTTCTTGTGGTCGACGTACTCGCCGAAGGCGGACGCAACCTGGCAGTCGCGGCGCAGGCGGATGTAGATCTTGGCCTGCAGGTCAAGATCGGCGCGTGCGTCGTAGGCGTTCAGAGCGTCGTCGGCGTCAATGAACGCGCGACCCTCGCCCGGGAAGCCGTCGCGGGCGGCCGTCAGGTAGTACAGACCGATGATCATGTCCTGCGTGGGAACCGTCAGCGGGCGACCATGAGCAGGGGACTTGATGTTGTTGGAGGACAGCATGAGCACGCGGGCCTCAGCCTGAGCCTCAGAACCCAGCGGCACGTGCACGGCCATCTGGTCGCCGTCGAAGTCGGCGTTGAAGGCGGTGCACACCAGCGGATGCAGCTTGATGGCCTTACCCTCGACGAGCACCGGCTCGAAGGCCTGAATGCCCAGACGATGCAGGGTAGGTGCGCGGTTCAAGAGCACCGGATGCTCGGCGATGACCTCTTCCAGAACGTCCCAAACGTAGGACGCACCGCGATCGACCGCGCGCTTGGCGGCCTTGATGTTGGCGGCGTACTCCAGCTCCACCAGACGGCGCATGACGAAGGGCTTGAACAGCTCCAGGGCCATGGTGGAGGGCAGACCGCACTGGTGCAGCTTCAGCTGGGGGCCGACAACGATGACCGAACGGCC
>JAFSHA010000123.1 GCA_017440565.1 Eggerthellaceae bacterium
AAGCACGCAGCCCACGGTCACCAAGCCCAGAATGAGGAAGACGCCGTGGATGACGTTTTCTATGATTCTACGTTTGTTCATGATTCCTATCCTTGGGCGGCCGCCCTGCGCTCTTCGCGGAAGGCGGCCGCTTTACGTGCGTTTTTCTGCTCGCGCTTCTGGCGCCCGTGCTAGGCAGCGGGAACGACGCCGGCGCCGATGATGATGTCGGCTGCGGCCGCGGAGGTCGCGTAGTCAAAGAACGCCTGGGCGGCCTCGGGAAGCTGCGCGTCAGTCTTAGTCACCAGGACGAAGGGGCGCTGCACGGGATAGGATCCGTCGAGCACGGTGTCGTTTGCGGGGGCCACGCCGTCAACGGAGATGGCCTTGACGCTGTCCTTCACAGAAGCCAGCGAGGCATAGCCGATGGCGCCGGGGTTCTGCGAGACGGTGGTTATGACGTCGCCCGTAGACGTGAGCTCCTGGCGGTAAGTGCAAGCGTCCTCGGTATCGGTGATGGACTCAAAGCCGTCGCGCGTGCCGCTGCCAGCCTCGCGGCCGATGAGAACAATCTCGGCGTCAGCACCGCCCACTTCGCTCCAGTTGGTTACTTCGCCGGTGAAGATGGCGGCAATTTGCTCAAGCGTCAGGTCGGAAACGGGGTTCTCGGGGTTTACCACGACGGCGATTCCGTCATAGGCGAGCACGGTGGCGGTCAGGCCGGCCTGCGCTTCCTCCGCCTTCAGCTCACGGCTGGAAAGGCCGATGTCGCAGCGGCCCTCCTGCACGGCCTTGATACCCGAACCCGAGCCAGTGGGGCTGTAGGTGAAGGTCACGCCCTCATTTTCCATCTGGAAGGCCTCACCCAGGCTGCCGATGACCTTCTCCATCGAGGTGGAACCGTCGGTGGAAACCGAGCCGGCAAGCGCGCCGGCAGCCCCCTCCGCAGATGCGCCATCGTCAGAGCCGCAGCCGACAAGCGAAAGCGCGCCGAGGGCCATCGCGGCGCTCAAAGCCAATGCAAGAATCCTCTTCTTCATACTATGATTCATCCCTTTCAATCATGTTCGCGGCTTCATGCCGCCTAAGCACATGATCGAAAAGCAACATCAAGGAAGCGTAAGGCGCAGGCAACGCCCCCGTAAGGATTCCCGCACGTTTTCGTAAAATCGGAGTGCGCCAGCACGTGCATGGCAGGGAAGCGACAATAGCTTGGCTTGCGCCGCGCCTTACAGCAGCCCCGCGGCTTTTGCGCCGAAGTAGGCGAGCACCACCGCGCCCACGGCGATGCGGTACCAGCCGAAGGCGGTGAAGTCGTTCTTCTTGATGTAACCCATGAGGAACTTGATGGACAGCACCGACACCACAAAGGCAACCACGATACCCACCACCAGCACGGCCAGCTCGGTAGCCGTCATGACAAGCCCCAGCTCGGCCACGTATTTCACCGTCTTGAGTACACCCCAGCCGAACATGACCGGAATGGCCAGGAAGAACGTGAACTCGGCCGCCGCCGTGCGCGAGCATCCGCACAGCATGCCGCCAATGATGGTCGAACCCGAACGCGACGTACCAGGAATGATGGCCAGCATCTGGAAGCAGCCGATCTTAAGCGCCGTCTTCCAGTCGATGTCGTCGACTGTGCGCACGCGGAAAAGCGCGTCCTCATCGAAATCGGCCGCGCCGTCAGCAGCCTCCACCCGCACATGTCTGCCATGCACCTCGGCCCCTCCCGCAAGAGCCTTCTCGCGCGCCGCGGCCACACGCGCGCGGTTGCGTCGTTCGAGCACGATGAACACCACGCCGTAGGCGATAAGAGCCACCGCCACCGTCCACGCGTTATAAAAGTGCTCGTTGAAGAAGTCGT
>JAFSHA010000124.1 GCA_017440565.1 Eggerthellaceae bacterium
AGGTCGTCGCCATCCACGAAAAGGCCGATCTTGTCCTGGGTGCCAGCGAGAGAGAGCCTCGATGCGGCGAGGGACTCGGCGCCGAACCCGCCCGCAAGGGCGGAGAAGGCCCCCTTGATCTCGGCGAGGCCGGTCTTCCTGTAGCGCCTCGTTCCGACATAGCCCTCGGGGCAGATTACGACGTCGCCAACGCAGTCGAGCCCGCAGCTTCCGAGAAGCCCGAGGTAGTCGTCCTCGGACCTCCCCAGGCGGCTCGCCAAGGACGCGAGGGCCCTCCCCTCGGGGAGCAGGCCCGTAAAGTAGGCGAGCGTGTCCGGCTCGGGGTAAGGCTCCTCCCTCAGGGGAAGCGAGAACGACAGCGCCCTCGCGCCGTCCCAGCGAAGGTATCCCGCATCGTACGCGAAGGACCCGTCGCCCTCCAGGATTCCGACGAGCCGCAGGGCGGAGGGGGCGCCCCCTCCCGCGGCGGACAGGTCCTCCCGGTACACCATGAGGCCCACGGTCACTCACCCCGCTTCCCGAGGAACACGTCGATGCCGAGCGTGCGCAGTACGAGGACCGACTTGCCAATCTCCGCGGTCCTCTTCCCGTGCTCGAGGCCGACGATGAAGGACAGGCTGACGTCGCAGGCGTCGGCCAGCTCGGTCTGGGTGAGGCCCTGCGCCTTTCGCTCGGCTCGGACGGCGGCGCCTATTTCCTCGATTGTAGAGACAAGCTGCATGATTCGGCTCCAGATTACTGCGTTCGTGTTAATTACATACGAAGGCATTGTAATTGCTGCGTACGCAGTAAAACAAGGTCTATACCGAGGAAATTATGCGTACGCAACAATTATCTGGAAATCGCGTTGCCGGCAAACGTCCTTGCGCCCACGTGACGGCGCGCGCTTCAGCGTCTCGAGGGAAAGGCCTGCGGCCGGAGGCGAGTCCCACTCGCCCCGATACGCGGAAGCACCCCGTGCCCCTCCGTTCCATCAATCCCCCATCATCGAACTAGCACGAAAAAAGTCTGCGCCTTCTCACGATGAAAGGACCTTCGATGGAACTCACAATCAACACCATCCTCGTCGAAATGCAGTCCCAGAAACACCCCGACAAAAGCGAAACCCTCGTCGTTGCGGCGAGGGTTTCATTGGAAAGGGCCTTGAGGCTTTATGCCGTCGGGGGCTTCGGCGCGCCAGGAGCACTCGGGGCGCTCGGCCTACCGGGGGCTGCAGGAGCGCCGGGTGCGCCAGGGGCAACGCTTGCCGGCTGCTTCAAACCCTCGAGGTACGGGGTGAAGTCACACTTGCAAAAGGGGCACGCCTTGAGCACGATACCGCCCATGGCCTGAATGGTCTTGCCACACTCGGGGCACTTGTTCACACCGGCGCCACCGGATGCATCAGCAGGTCTAAAACACATCTGAAACTCCTTATTCTCAATTATTTGCCAAGCGCTTTCACAAGCGCCTTTTACCAGATCAGGCGATCGCTTTCAACAAGCAGGTCAAGTGCAACCAGCAGTTATTTCTCAACCTCGATGCCACCGTTGATCTCGGGATCATTCGCTTCCTTCTCGCGCATGATGCGGTCCTCTTCGATGACGCGCTTGCGCATGATGAGGCTCAGACCCAAGTACACGATGATGGTCATGGGGGCCACCAGCAGGAACGGCACTGCGATGATGCCGTTCAGGTACAGGGAACCCGCCACCACGGTAACCAGCACGATGGTAGAAACGCCACGCCAGTTCACGGCACCGATGTACTTCAGCGACACGATGCCAATGGAACCAATGCCAAGCTTGCCGCGAACGATGTAGTAGTCGGTGATAAGCATGAAGCACCACGACATGGTGAGGATGCTGCCGATGCCCATGAAGGAGTTCACCTTGTCAAGGATATCGCCTGCGATGAAGAACACGCCGATCAGGTTCACCAGCACCACCGCCGCCTGCCAGGGAAGCTTGATGCCGAACAGGCTGTCGAAGAGATTCGACATGGCGTTAGAGCTGCTGATGGAGTTGGAGGTCTCCACCTTCAGCTGGGACAGGCAGATGATGACCATGCCGACCATGCCAAGGGAGAGGACGAACGTGATACCGGGGTTCGTGATGGCGGCGTTGGAGGCGGCGACCTCGCTCATACCCTGTGAGAGGAAGTACTGGTAGGCGGCGTCGTAGCCGTAGTAAGCGAGCAGCGCGCCGAACACGTACGTGAGCACCGCGAAAACGCTTCCGACCACCGCGATGGCGCCCAGGTCGCGCTCCTTCTTCACGAATCGCGTGAAATCGGAGGAGAACAGCGCCATGAGACCCGAGGTCATGATGGAGTAGTTAACCGCATACGCGAATCCCTCCATCTGACCGACATGCGGAATCAGCACGCCGTGCGTCAGAGCGTCAACCAGCTTGCCCTCGGCCGCAATGCTGAACGCCACGAACAACAGCGCCAGGAAAAGCAAGCCCACAAACACCATGTTGAACCGAGCTATGAACTTCATGCCGAACAGGGACATGAGCACCCACACCACGGAGATCGCCAAATACAGGAAATTCTTGATCGACTCGCTCTGAACGTCAAAGTAGAACAGGATGGAGTTGCCCAGCTGCACAGTACCAATAGCAAGGGTACCCACCAGCAGGAAGATCCAAATAAGGGAATCGAGCGCCGAGCCCTTGGTGCCGAACACGTACAGGCGCGAAGTCACGTTGCTGGGCAGACCTTCCTTGAACGAGATCCTGCCCACGAGAAACGTCAGGACGACGCTCAGCACGAACATGATCGCTGCTGCACCCAAACCGTAGTAGCAGCCGGCGTAGTAAGCGACGATGCCACCGCCCATAAGTTTCGTGAGACTTGAAACCACGCCTGAAAGAATGGACGCAACACCCGTCCAACCAAGCTTCTTGTCCTCGGGAACCCTCTCGAACAGCGAAACTTGTTCAGTTGCAGAGCCAGTCGTTGCCTTTTCCTTGCTCATTTTCCACTCCCCCAATTCTCCCCCCGCAAAAAAACGGGGAATCCAACCTCTCTCAAAAGGCTTTACGAACCGACCGCTCTAGCTTCGGCATAGGGACCCCGAGCAACTCGCCTCAAAACCGAACCGTCAGATGTAGGGAACCCGGCCGATAAGCAGCCGGCACTGGCGGACTGGAGGGGGCTTAAAGCAAGCGTTTCGGTACCGAAGCAGGACGATCAGCCAAAAGCCCTTTGAGAGAGGGTCTCGACCCTACGTCGAGACCCTCCTTAGCGAATAACCGCTCTTAGACGATGCCCACGTTCGCCATGATGATCATGACAATGAGGGCGCACAGGCCAGCACCGATGGAGATGGCGGCGATGTGCTTGTAGGAGTTGCCATGGTTCAGGCCCATTGCGGCAAGCATGCCGAACATTGCGCCGGAGTTAGGCAGTGCGCCACCGATGGTAGCGGAGGTTGCGATGACCTTCGCCAGGGCGGCCGGGTCGACGCCGGTAGCCAGGTACGGCTCCAGGAAGTTGCCAGCGATGATGCCGACAGCGCCAGAGCCAGAACCCATGACGCCACCGAGAACAGCAGCCATGGTAGCGGCGGAAACGTAGGTGCCGCCAGGCATGTTGAAGATCGCCTCGTACATGACGGTGAAGCCCACGGAAGCAGCGGCGACGGTGCCAACGCCAACAGCGGCGGAGGTGAAGAGGCACGGGCCGAGAGCGTTCTTGGCGCCATTACCCAGAACGTCACGCTGGCTGTTGATGAACTTGTTGAACACGATCATGGAAACGACGATGGCGACGACCATTGCGATGTAAACCACGTTGGCAACGCCGAACTGAGAGCCGATGATAATGATGGCGATCAGGAGAACGAGCGGGAGAAGGGCGATGCCCACGTGCGGGATGGCCTTCTCATCAGCAGCCTGAACGGTCTCTTCGGCAGTAGCCTCGTAAACCTCACCCTTGGCCTGAGCACGCTTGAGAGCGAACTTGATGTACAGGCAAGAAACGGCGATGGCAATGATGGAACCCACGATGCCCATGATGGGAGCGGCGGTCATGGAGACGCCACAGCCGTTAGCGGCGTTAATCCAAGCAACAGCCGGAACGCCGGGGATCATGGCCATGGTGAACGAGCAGGCACCAAGCGTCCAAGCGGCGCAGAACAGGTGCCACGGAATATTGCACTCCTTGAACAGCGGGCGTGCCAGCGGGATGAGGGCGAACATGGCGACGAACATCGAGATGCCAGCATAGGTAAGGATGGCGCCAACAGCCGAGATGCCCAGAAGAACGGCATACGGGCTCTTCGTGCCAACCTTGCCCATGATCGCATTGGCGATGGACTTAGCCGCGCCGGACTTATCCATGAACTCACCCAGAATTGCGCCGCCCATAAAGATCAGCAAGTTCTTCTGAACGAAACCTGCAAGACCCGTCACATAAGACTTCTCCGCACCAACCATGGTGGCCCAGATGTCCATGCCGTTAGTCAGAGCGATGATCACTGCGGTGATGAGAGAGGTAATGAGAACGTTCCACCCCTTCATTGCAGCGATAACGAAGAACACGAGACCGACTACGATGCCGAGTACTCCTATCCACTCCATTTTCACTTCCTCCTTCTGTTTTGTACCCCGCCGCGCCGGCCCCTGGCAGGCGCGGCTTAACACCTATGTAATCCAATGCCGCAATGCGGCGATCGGCTTAGGCCATGTCATTGCGCGTTGCGCGCATCAGATCGATGACCGAGTCATGCTTCATCTTCAGCTCGTTGCGGCGGATGGTTCCCTCGTCGAAGGTCTTGAGATCCTCTTCGCTCTCAAACATCGTCCCCAGATCCCCGCGTTGCTGGTTGAGGGCAATGGCCTCCTGCGCGTCATAGGGAATGAGCTGCTTCTTCTCGCGCGGGTTCCAAATGATGTACGCCGGGTCGGTGTCGTCAGGACTCGGCATACCGATGCAGTAACGCACATCGCCATACTTCTCGATGAGCTCCTCGAGCGGACCGAAATCGAAGGCACGAAGGGGGCAACTCATGGTGCAGATAGGCTGCATACCTTCGGCAAGGCGGTCGACGCACATCGTGCACTTGCTCATCTTGACGCCCAGCTCATCGGAGGCGAACTTCGGAGCGCCGTACGGGCAGGCCTCATAGCACTTGCGACAGCCCGTGCACTTATCCTGGTCAACGAGGACGGCGCCGAACTCGTCTTCCTTGTAGAGGGCGCCGCTTTCGCACACCTTCACGCAGGCCGGGTCCGTGCAATGACCGCAGGAGAAGGCGAGCGCGTTGAGTCGGATGGTCGGGAAGGTACCCTGCTCCCACTCGTAAACGGTCATCCACTTCTCAGCGCCGGGCTCAAGTCCGTTCCAGTCCTTGCACGCGATGCTGCACGCCTGGCAAGCATAGCAGCGGTTCATGTCAAAAAAGAATCCGTACTGAGTCATCGTCCTACTCCTTACCCTCGCCAAGCGACTGGCGCAGCTTCAACGCCACGTTCGCGCCTCGCATGCCACCGCGCTCGGCTTCGCCGCCGAAGCCCTCGGCATCTCCATCACGCACTTTCTCGACCTCGACAAGGCCGGCGATGATCAGCGCACCGAGGATGTGGGGCAAGTGACCGTCGTCAAGCAGGATGTTCGGCGTGCCGCGAAGGTCCTGTCCGAACTGGTTCATCTCGGTGGACGTGCCGTCGGTCTGGAACCAGGCGCCATGGTGAACGGCTGCGGTGCCAGGCATCATGCGGTTGGTAACGTAGGCCGTGAGCACGGTTTCACCGCGGTCGCTGTAGACGCGGCAGATGTCGCCGTCCTTGATGCCGCGAGCCTGAGCGTCGACGCCGGAAATCCAAACCGCATGACGGTAGCAGTCCTCGCGCATGAACGGGTTGTTGTCGTTGCTGGAATGCTGGCGGTAGATGGAGACCGGGGAAACCAGGGACAGCGGGTAGTCCTTGACCTTCGGGTTGTAGAAGCCGTCGTTAGAGGCGCTTCCGATGTCGCCCTCAACGTAGCTGGGGCTCCACACCGGCATCGGCTCGTACTGGCCGCGCCAACGGGTTTCGGTCATGTCGTTGTTCTTCACGAACAGCGAGGAGAACTCGACCTTGCCGCTGGTGGTGAGAAACGGGCTGTCGCCGCGCTCCATGACGTTCTTGAACGGATAGTACGGAACGTCGATCTCGGTACGGACGACGGGGTTGGCGTTAAACTCCTCCCAGGTGGGGCGCTGCTCGTAGCCGAGGTAGGCCATGATGGTCTCGTTGTCGGCCCACTTCTCGAAGGCCTCGCGGTAGATGGCCTCCTGGGCGTCAACCCAGTCCTCCCACTCGACGTCGGCAAGGCGCGGGTTGTAACCGCGGACGACGTCGTCGCCAAGGCGCTTGGCGATCTGCGTCCAGACCCATTCCTTGGAACGGACTTCGCCCGGGAATTCGGCGCCACGTGCGCAGAACGTGAAGTAGTTGCGCATGCCGTTCGGGCCGCTCACGAAGCGCTGATGGCCGTACATGTACTCGTCCATACCCTCGAACTGCCAAACCGGCGCGGGAAGGATGATGTCGCAAAGCTCGGCGGTGGGCTGGTTGATGTGCCACTGGAAACCCCAGTTGAACTCGGTGGAAGCCATGCCGGCGAAGCGCTTGTTCACGTTGGAATGGTTGTTGGCGTAGTTGTTCTCGAAGATGATCATCTGGATATTGGGCAACGGCGCCTCGTTGGTCGGGGAGCCAATGAGATGACGGAACTCATCCTCGCTGATACGACCCTCCCAGTAATCCTTCTGAGAGGCAAGAATCTCGGTCAGGCAGTTGTTGTTGAACAGGACCGGAACCTGATAGCCGCCCGGATTGCGGCCAAAGTCGGCGCGCGGCGCAGGGACGCGGCCCGGGGTGGGCAGGCAGGCGCCGCTCTCGCAGCCGCCAGGAATGGCGATGTTGCCGGTCATGGCCTGAAGCAGCATGGCAGCGGCCGCGCTGTAGTCGCCCAGATGACGCTTTGCGCAGCTGTAGAAGTACTGCAGGTGGACAGGCTGGCTCGTGCCGTAGAGGCGAGCGAACTCGCGGATGGTCTCTGCAGGGACGGCGCAGATGGGGGCAGCCCATTCCGGCGTCTTCTTGATGCCGTCTTCGCCCTCGCCCATGCAGTAGGCACGCCACTCCTCGAAGCCTTCCGGCTCGACCCACTTCTCAACGAACTCGTGGTCGATGAGGTCCTCTTCGTAGAGCACCTGTGCGACGGCGAGCATCATGGCGAGGTCGGTGCCAGGACGGATGGGGATCCACTGATCGGCCAGGATCTCGGCGCTCTGGGTGTAGCGCGGGTCAATTACGATGGTCTTGCAGCCGTACTCGTGGGCAAGCTGCATGTAGTACGACGTCGGGCCGAACCAAGCGACAACCGGGTCCATGCCCCACATGACGAACAGCTTGGAGTTGAAGATGTCAGACGCCTCGAAGCCAGGCAGGTTATCCGCAAGGCCCTTGGCGCACTTGGGCATGTCAACGCCCAAGTGGAACATCTCACCAGCTGCATGGCCGGAGCAGGAGTGCTCGCCCCATGCGCCGAAGCCAGCCTCCCACCACGGGGCCAACGGCATGCCGTTCTTCTCGAAGCTAGGATACTGGGAATGGAAGATGCCGTACGGGCCGTACTTCTCCTTGATCTCGATCATCTTCTCGGCAATGGTATCGAGCGCCTCATCCCAACTAATCGGCACGAAATAACCCTTGCCGGCACCCTTTTCGCCAATGCGCTTCATGGGCTGCAGAAGACGGGTCTCAGCGTAGAGCTCCTTCTTCCAGGAATGGCCCATAGCGCACGGACGCATCTGGACGTTGCCCTTCCAAATGTTGTCCCAGCCGCAATCCTCGCGGCTGTCGTTCTTGTTCACGGAATCATCGGGCTCGATCGCAAAGATCTTGCCATCTTTGATATGGCACTTAAGGACACAGGCAGAGTCCCAGCACCCGTTCGCAGGGCACGAGGTGTAGAAAATGCGCTCACCCTCACGCCGCTCGCGACTCGCATCGATGATGCCTTGTTTGTCCATCGATTCCTCCTTCTCGAGCATGAGGATGAGCCAGCGCGACTCCCCCCTCATGCATGCATTCCTCTGCTCTCATAGTTGGAGGGTTACGTTATTTGGGCCCCTAGACGCAACTTCTCCACATCGAGTTGTTTTGATTATGTGCGTCTGACCTGTGGTTTTTTTGCTCGTTCGCAAAGTCGCTGTCGCGTTTTTTATCACCCCCTGGCAACAGATTCATTCATGCAACTTATGCTTACGGCGGACGTAAGATATACTGACAACGACTTTCAAAAAGGGGGTGGACAACTCTTCTTTCAGTTTTGTTTAATCTAATAATCTGTACGTTGTTGGGGGCACATTTTCCGTTAGGGAAAATGCTCGAACGGATGAAATAGAGTTTCCTCCGTTCGAACAAAAACAGCCGCCGCCCCTCGTGTTGAGAGGAGTGACAGAATGATTCTCGACGACATCGAAGTGCTCATCGTCCTGTCTGAGGCTAAGAGCATGTCGCAAGCCGCGGAGCAGCTGTATATGTCGAGACCAGGCCTTTCGCAGAAAATCGCGAACATTGAAAGCAAGTTCGGCACAAAG
>JAFSHA010000125.1 GCA_017440565.1 Eggerthellaceae bacterium
GTATCGGAGATGGCACTCCGCCCGGGGCATGTCTTACGACGCCTTCCTCGACCTTGCGTACGACCTTGTGGAGGGCGTCCTCGCCATCGGGGCGGGGGAAGCGCGGGCGGGATGATCCCAGGTGTCGAGAGGGGTGCGCCCGCTTGCCGGAGGGGTGTGCGGCGAGCGGGCGCGTGGAGGGGGATGCGGCCGTCAGGCGAGCCCGAGTATTCCGCTTTCGTAGCCGTACGAGACCAGGCCCGCCCGGTTTCTCCTGCGGGATTTAGCGAGCATGCTGGAGAGATGCGTCTTCACCGTCTGCTCGGAGAGGAAGAGCCTCGAGGCGATCTCCCTGTTGGACAGGCCGCATGCCACGAGGTAGAGGACCTGCTGCTCGCGCTCGGTGAGCGGACTCGAGGGGTTGCCAACCAGAACCATCGAAAGCCCCCTCATCTGACGTCGCAATGCCTCCGGGGGATTCGCCCCGCCTGGTATCCACATGCTAGACCTCGTACCGGCTGGGTTCAACTTACGGGCTGCCCGGATGTGCCCGAATGGGTTACGCATCCCCCGCCATGTCATCCGCTCCGTGACAACAGTCGGGTGCCGGGTGTTAGCGCTACTGTAAAACGCGCCAAATGGTGAAAAAAAATTGACGCTAACACCGGGGAGGCGTATCTATCTTTCGCCCGGGTTCGAGCTCAGCGCGGCCTTCAGCTCGCCGGGGACGTATGCGAGGAGCCGCCTCGCGGTGAGGGGCAGGTTCGCCTTCGCCTCGCGCTCCGCCCGCTTGACCTCGCTCTCGGTAAGCGCGCTCCCCTTGGGCATCAGGAGCGAATCGGCGAGGGCGATGAGCGCGACGGGGAACGTCTGGCATTGGAAGAGGAGGTCCGAGGTCATTGGCGTCTTCCTGTCCCATTCAAGCTCTCGGATGAGGCTGTCGGATATGATGCGAGCGCATCCGCTGTGGAACGCAGCGCGCTGGCTCGAGGCGGCGATTCCGGCGGCAAGGAGGACGGCGTTCGAGGCGAGGCCCGCGAGGATCCCCTCGATGGCCTGCTCCCACGAAAGGGTGATGCCGATCTTTTCCAGATGGCTCGTGACGATGCCCGCCTCGAGCCAGATGACCAGGTCGTTCTTGTCCTTGAAGTGGTCGTAGAACGTCTGGCGCGAGACGTGTGCCTCCTTACAGATGGCGCTAACGGTCATCTTCTCGAACGAGGCGTCTGCCATGAGGCGGTTCGCCGCCGACAAGATTGATTGGCGCACCTTGATCTCGCTGCCCGCAAACGGGCTGTCGAGCACGGGAACGGTCGTCATCGCTCATCCTCTCTCATCGAGGCCCCCCAAGCCAGGCAAGTCGTTCTGTCGGCTAAGGCCGACAGAAACGCGATTCTGTAAGGAAAAACCCGACAGCCCGCGGATTCCGCATCGGAACGGCAACGGCCTCCTTTGGCATGATTCCAACCTAGGAGGGTGGATCGGTTTCCACTCAGATTTTACACCATGAAAGGAAGGGGACTAACATGAAGGAGTCCATGTCACGCCGCAGCTTCCTGCTGGGAGCCAGCGTTCTTGGCGTCGGCGCCGCCGCGGGCATCGCGGGCTGCGCTAGCGGCACGCAGGAGGACCCGAGCCCCGAAGCTGCCGACGGTGCGCCGGTTGCGGACGAGCCGGAATGCACGGTCGTTAAGTACACCTGGGAGGTCAAGCCCGAGGAGCCGACCGAGTTCATCGACGAGATCGACTGCGACATCGTCGTCGTCGGCGGCGGCATCGCGGGCTGCTGCGGCGCCCTTGCCGCCGCAGACAAGGGGGCCGTCGTCCACTGCCTCGAGAAGTCGAACGAGGTCGGCCTTTCGCGCGAGATGTCCCTGGCGTTCAACTGCGACATCATGAAGCAGGCCGGCGTCATCCTGCCGCGCGAGGTTCGCGACGCCATGCTGTCCATGTACTTCCCGTACGGCACGACCCAGACCTCCGGCGCCTGCGTCATCCAGGACAACGGCTGGCAGACCACCCAGTTCATCGACACCTCCGGCCCTTGGATGGACTGGTTCGCCCCCATTCTCGTGGAGGAGGGCATCGACGTCCACTACGCTAACCTCCCCGGCGAGTACGAGGGCATTCCCATGGCCATCTCCTACGGCAAGGCCGGCAACCCCCCCGACGACTGGCAGAGCGCGGTTTGGAGGGCCGCCGAGAAGAGGGGCGCCATCTTCGATTTCGAGACGGCGGGCTACATGCTCACCCAGAACGAGGCTGGCGACGTCACGGGCATAATCGCCAAGACCCCCGACGGCTACGTGAAGTACAACACCTCCATGGGCGTCCTGCTGGCCTCCGGCGGCATCTCCCGCGACGAGGACATGATGAAGGCCCTCTTCTGGGGCAACGACCGCATCTCCAAGCACTTCGCGTACCCGAGCCATACCGGCGACGCCCACAAGATGGCCATCTGGGCGGGCGGCACCATCGACGAGGTCTTCTGGGGCGACCCGTTCATCTGCACCACGTTCGTCGACCAACGCCCGAGCCGCGTGGGCTCGCAGACCGACTACGAGGGCTTCGACGACACCTGGCCGAGCGGACCGGGCGTCGGCCAGCTCGGCGTGCTGTGGCTCGACATGGCCGGCCGTCGCTTCACCAACGAGCAGGGCGACCTCGTCGGCACCATCCAGGCCATCCTCAACCAGGAGCAGGGCCAGGCGTTCGCCCTGTGGGACAGCGCCTGGGAGTCGAAGGTCGGCCACCTCATCCCGAAGGGCGACGTGCCTGCATGGAGCAAGTTCGTGACGTGGTTCGCCATGAACACCCAAGAGCAGATCGACCAGGACGTCATCGACGGCATCACCGTCAAGTGCGACACCCTCGAGGAGGTCGCACAGGTCACCGGTATGGACTACGAGACCATGATGGAGAACATCGAGCGCTATAACGCCTACTGCGCTGAGGGCTACGATTGGGACTTTAGCAAGGACCCGAACTGGATGGCCCCCATCGACACCCCGCCGTACTACGTCTCGGGCATCGGCATGGCCGAGTGCGTCACCCGAGGCGGCGTCCACGTCGACCGTCACCTCCGTGCGATCAACAAGGAGACCGGCCGCACCATCAAGGGCCTGTGGGCCGCGGGCACCGTCGCCTCCGGCTGCTTCGGCTTCGGCCGCATGTTCGGCTCCGTACCGATCGGCCAGAACGCCGCGTGGCGCGCCGTCTACGACATGATGGGCGAGGAGCTTCCTAAGACCGACTGGATGACGCTCGCCGACATCGCGGCCGTCGATCCCGCCGCCGCCGAGGCCATCGGCGCCCAGCTGGCGGCAATGGCTGCGGGGTTCTAGGCTATGAAGACTGTCTCTAAGAAAGCCATGACCCTGGCCGCGACGGTCTCCGCCGGTCTCGTCGCGCTCGCCCTCGTCGGCTGCGGGGGTCCGGGCGGGTCTTCCTCGGAGCCCTGGTCGATGGGCTCCGACTGCGGGAGCTGCCATTCGGCCCAGCTCGGCTCCATGGAGCAGCCGACCGCGGCCGGCCAGGTGAGCATGCACGCGGCCTACGACTGCACGATGTGCCACGCCGACGAGGCGGCGCTCGCCGCCTCCCACGAAGGCGCGACCGCCAGCGCCGCAGGGCAAGCCGCCGCCGACGAGGCCAGGGATACCGTCGACTGCAGAAGCTGCCATGACAGGAAGGAGCTTGCGGAGAGGACCGAGGACGCCCTCATGAAGGCCGACGGCAAGTCGAGCGCCAACCCGCACTCGAACCACGTCGCCGTCGACATGACGTGCACGGACTGCCACAACGTGCACGAGCCGAGCGTCCTGACGTGCAACGAGTGCCACGATTTCGTCTTGCCGGACGCTTGGACGAGCCCGGCCGCGTAGGAGGCGCAGAGCTCAAGCATCCGGTGCGGGCACCCCCGAAAGGAACAACTCAACCCCCCTCCTCTTCCCCCGGCGTCCGCGCTGGGGGATTCCTTTTGCCGACGTGGAAGCCGGGGAGGGGCGAGGAGGGGTCCGGCGGCCCGGACGCCGATGGGCCCGCCCCGCGGGGATGCGGGACGGGCCCATCGGCTGGGGGAAGGATGCGGGGCGCTTATCTCCCTTGGAGGCTAGAGGACCTCCTTGAAGCGCGGGAAGAGCTCGAGGGCCGTGCCGCTTGCAAGGCGGTTCTGCTCATCGATCGTCAGACTGACGTTCGCCTTCAGGTCCTCGACGCTCCTCAGGAGGCCCTCCATGGTGCGCATGGGGAGGTCGGAGCCGAACAGCATGTGGTCGACCCCAGCAAGCGCCTTGGTCGCCGGGATGGAGCAAGGCGAGATGGAGTGGGCGAACTCGAAGTACATCGAGGCGAAGTCCGGCAGGATCTCCTCGGGGGTCTGCTCGCATCCGCCGATCTCCTTTCCGTTGCCGAGCCTGTGCGCGATAAAGGGAAGGGTTCCCCCGGCATGGGAGAGGATCCACTTAATGTTGGGGTATTTCTTGACCTTTCCTGCGTACACGAGCTCGGCGATGGCCCTCGTTGTCTCGAACGGGAACTCGTAGATGGCGGGATCCCTGGGGAAGGCCACCTCGCCGGCGGGAGGGCCGGGGTGGACGAGCACTGCGGCCCCCCTGCTGTCGAGCTCCGCCAGGACCGCGTCGATCCTGTCGTCGCTCAAGTAGATGCCCTTGTAGTTGCCGAACAAGACGAAGCCGTCCGCCTTGAGTGTGCCCGCCGAGTACTCGATCTCGGCGAGCGCGTTGTCCACGTCGTCGTAGTTGAGGCCCGCGAAGAATCCGTAGCGGGATGGGTGATCTGCGACGAGCTGCGCCATGAACTCGTTGCTGGTCCGCACGGTTGCGTTGTCGCGGGGCGCAGGGGTCGGGAAGGACAGGATCGACGCCGTGATCCCCGCCTGGTCCATCGCCTCGATGTCCGCCTCGACCGTCCAGCTTGCGGCGGGCATGCCTGCCTTCTTCGCGACGGCGATCATCCAGTCTTCGAGGGCGTGATGGTGAACGTCGATGATCGGGCCCAACTTTCCTCCTCCTGTGGTATTTGCGCCTTCGCCCCCTTCGGGGCTGCTGCCTTTGTCCGAGCAGCCCGGGATCGCGCCGAACGCGGCCGCGGTTGCCGCTGCCGCGGCGCCCGCCTTCAGAAAGCTGCGGCGAGTCAAGCTTTCCTTTTCCATGTTGCCCCCTCCTTTCTTTGTTGCACGGAACGAGCCCCCTTCCGGGGGCAAACCGATGATAGGCGGGGTCTGGCGGTGCCGCCGGATCGATGCCGTGGGATCTGTTTCTTAGGGAGGGACAGAACCGCGCATCCGTTTCACGGTTTCGACCAGATACTAAGGTATGATTCTATTGGGCTGCGCGCGCAGCCTGCTCGGAGTGAACTGGGGGGATGGGTGTCCCATGACTGTTAACTACTTCGACGACGAAACTCTCCACGACGATCTTCGCATGAAGCTTCTGATCGTCGAGGCAGCGGACGCGCTTCTCGAGGAGAAGCCGATCGAGAAGGTCGGCGTTGTCGACATATGCAGGAAAGCCGGCGTTTCGAGGAACACGTTCTACCGGCATTTCCGGGGCAAGGACGATGTGGTCGTTTGGCTGGAGGTCGGCATCGTCAATTCCGTCATTATGAAAATCGGCCAATCGCTGAGCCTTGAGGATGGGCTCGACATGCTTCTCTGCAGCCTGAGCAGCAACGCGGAGAAGCTTGTCTGGTTGACGGCGCGGTCGGATCGGGGGGAGGCCTTCCGCGATGAATGCGCCCGTAGGATGGGCGAGTTCCTTATCAGGGAGCTCGAATGGTGCCGAGGAGTCCCGATGACCTCGAAGCTGAGGGGCCAGTGCCGCATGTTCCCCTACGCGCTCGTGAGCCTGGTGAGAATTGTCTTCTGCGGATTATCGGCAGACGGCCTCCATCCTGCCGAAATAGCGGGGGGGGGACCTGCGGATCGACTCAGCGCGCGCCAGCGAAAGGAGCATGCGAGGGCCCTGTGCGACTTTGTGCCCGCAGAGCTCAAATCGGCCCTCGGGAAGCCGCGCGTCCGCAGTGCGAGAAGCTTTGCGGGTATTTGCTCCAGCTTCTCGCGTGATCTGAAACTTATCGCCCGAGCGCCGGATCGAAGGGGAGTGGAATGAAAGAAGACTTGCGCTACAGGAGGACCGAGGCAGCCATCAGAGATGCCGTGATCGAGGCTCTTACCTGCAAAAGCGTTGAGAAGATCACGGTTACCGAGTTGTGCGAGCGGGCCATGATCAGCAGGAAGGCGTTCTACGATCACTACGCAGACCTCCACAGCCTGCTTGAGGGCCTTTGCGACGACCTGGTTTCGGGCGTTCCGGCCGAGCTTCTTGACGCCTCCGATCCCGACAGCATAAGGGCGCTGCTGGAGA
>JAFSHA010000126.1 GCA_017440565.1 Eggerthellaceae bacterium
CCCCACTGGCTTTTTCTTGACGGCTTTCCACCTAATCGCTTCTATTCCCTGTACGTTGCTGGAAATAAAACAACTCCGCCAGAATGACGGAGTTGAAGAGCTTTCTGGAGCGGGTGACGGGAATCGAACCCGCGTTATCAGCTTGGAAGGCTGAAGTTCTACCATTGAACCACACCCGCATATGTGCGCCCCAGAGGCGTTGCTGCGACTTGCTAGTATACCCCAACTTGCGCAATTTGCGCCGAAAGATTGACGGCAGGGCAAAAAGATGGTCGGGGTGACAGGATTCGAACCTGCGACATCCTGCTCCCAAAGCAGGCGCGCTACCAAACTGCGCCACACCCCGACGGCGAAATCGCAACTTGTCAATGATACACCAATTCGCCACGTTGCCATGAGATTATTCTTTCAGATGGAAAAACGCCGCACGCTGCTTTGCGGTTCGGTGTTCGCTCGGCGCGTGAAGGCGCTTCACGCGGGATCTTCCGCATACTAACCATGCAGAAACAGCGGCCGATGGGACGTCGCTGCGCGAAGCGGCGCGCGTTATGATCGCAGGACACGCGAAAGGAGAATTGCATGGCTTATCTTCAGGACCACACCCTCTACATGCGCAAGAGCTGCCCGTACTGCGTGAAGGTGCTGCGTTTCATGGACGGCGCGGGCATCACGCTTGATATTCGCGATACCACGCATCCCGGAGTGCAGAACGACCTTGTGCGCATTGGGGGCAAGAAGCAGGTTCCGTGCCTGGTCATCGAGGGAAAGGCTCTGTACGAATCCGACGACATCATTGCCTACCTTGGGCAATTCGCCTCCTAGCGCTTTAGGCTAACGGGGCCTTGAGGTGACGGTTTCGCCTCGCTGCAGACCCCGTTCCTTCGCGTTTTCGACATCGATACTGCCTTGTTTGCGAGGCGTTTGACCGATGAGAAAAGCGCCCGCGGCTGCGGGCGCTTTCTTGTGCTTAGATGTTATCGAGGAGGTTGGCGGCGAAGCCAAGCAAGCCGCCGCCGGTATCGGGATTGCCGTCGCCGTCGATATCACCCGCCGCGCGGCTTGCGTCTCTTCAGGCGAACGCGGTGGGGGCCATGAGCACCTTGCCGGTTCCGCGGTACACGTTCACAAGGCCTTCGCCCGAAGCCGCCGAGCCGATGAGCGACTTGCCGGAGCGCTCGACCGTGAAGTCGAGGGAGCCGCTCCACGCGAGCGCCTGGTTGCCGTCGATCTTGAGGACGTCGTTTTCCAGCGTGATCTCGATAAGCTCTTCAGCCGGGCACGGCGATTCGATGGCCAGCGCGCCGTATCCCTGGATCGACAGGTTGAACAGACCCTGCCCGCCTCCGACGGCCGAGGAGATGTTCGAGCGCATAACCGCCTGGTGCTTCAAGCTGGAGTAGCAGGCCAGGAAGATCCCGTCGTCGAGCACGATGTTGTTTCCCCAGTTGGCAACGTCGATGAGGATGATGTAGCGGTACGTGGGCTCAAGCACGAGCGTGCCCGTGCCCTCGTATTCGGGCTTGATGGCGCTTTCGTTGGTAACGGCGCCGCGCATGGCCTTGCCGAAGAAGTCGCCCACGCCCTTGACGCCGGTGTTGGCACGCACGTCTCCGACCATCCACTGCATGGCGCCTGCCTGCACGGTGACGGCCGACTGCGAAAGATCGCAGATCACCTGGCGGCGTCTGACGTTCATTTCCGAGCAGAACCACGCTTGGGCGGCGCTTTCGGGGGTCACGGAAAGGTCGCGCTTCCACTCGATGACCTTGAACGCGCCCAGCTGTGCCAGCACGTTGACGTCGTCGTTATTCTCGAAGTTGGCGATATGGAACATAGGGCCTCCTTTGACGGTGTTGCCTTCAGATGATCACATGGTATCATCTGGCGAGTTGCTCGCAGGTGCCTGCGGGGATTATTCGCCAAAATCGACGCGATTGCCAACGAGGGGAGGGTGAGGATATTCGTGAGCCAACGGGGTTCTCGCGTGACGCGCGGTATCGTGTTCGCCATTCTCGGTGCGTTGTGCTGGGGCTTTTCCGGTACGTGCGCGAGCGTTCTCACCACCCAATATGAAATCGAGGTCTGGTGGATTGTGTGCATGCGCCTCATGACGGCGGGGCCGTTCTTCCTTGCCGTTGCGCTGGTGGCGGACCGACGCCGCCTGTTCTCTCTTGTGCGCAACCCTCGCGCGATGTGCCACATGGCCATCTACGCCGTCGTCGGCGTGATCTTCGTTCAGTACGCCTATACGGCTGCCATCAAGTTCACCAACACCGGCACCGCGCTTCTACTTCAGCAGTTGGGCCTGCTTATTATCATGGGGTATGCGTGCCTGCGCGCTCGCCGTTTGCCTTTGCGACGGGAGGGGCTGGCTCTTTTCCTTGCGCTTGCGGGTGCGGTGTGCATCGCCACCCAGGGTGCGGTGACTTCGCTTGCCATTTCCGAGGTGGGCTTGGCGTGGGGCGTTGCCTCGGCGGTGGCCCTTGCGGGTTACAACCTCATTCCCATTAAGCTTTTGGATGAGTATGGATCGTTCATCACCAACGGGATGTCGCTTACCCTGGGCGCCGTTGCGGTGGCTCCCTTCGTGCGTCCCTGGGAAACGCCCGTGCAGATGCCCTTCGAGGGCTGGTTCGCGCTTGTTGGGATCATCGTGTTCGGCACCGCCATGGCATATGTGCTGTACCTGCAGGGTGTGAAAGATGCGGGTCCTGTGAAGGCGAGCCTCATCGCTGTGCTCGAGCCCGTTTCCGGGATGGCGTTCTCGGCGGCTTGGATTGGCACGCCCGTCACGCTGTGGGATGCGCTTGGCTGCGTGCTTATCGGCGCTATGATGATCCTCGTGAGCCTGCCGGCAAAGGAGCCGGGCAATAGCTCTGAGGCGATCGGGGGTGCCGAGGCATCGGCGGTTTTCACGGGCGATGAGGCCTCTGAGCCAAGAACCGATTCGGCCTAGCGCTTTTGCGAATGCGGGGCTTGCGTGCTGGTTTGCCGCGTGCGGCGCGATCATCCGGGTGACCGTCCGGGAGCAGACTATGCCAATGCTGCAAATTCTTCTTTGCCGTAAGTTTTTTGGGTGCTCGCGGGGTCGCTCGAGGTTCGTTATGAGCTCGCGGGCGATCCGGGGCGCGTTGCGTGCTTCGAGGTTCGCCTTGTGTCCGAGATCGACGTCTAGGAACGCCTCGGCGAGTCGAATCCGCTTCGACTTGCCCGAGATTGACGGCCAGGAACGGGTCTGTCCGAAATGAACGCCTAGGAACGCCCCGAAGGGCGAAATCGGCTCCGATCTGTCCGAGATTGACGGCTAGGAACGCCCTGGGGTGTCGAACTCGTCTCGATCTGCTCGAGTTTTGGTTCGCCCCCCGGCTTCATGGCAGAAACTGACGGTTTGTCTCGATTCGCCCTTTTTGTGGCAGAAACTGACGATTTGGAGCAGTCGGGAACCCTTGAAAGTGCTCCAAATCGTTAAAACCAACCATATTCTGGCAGAAATCGACGGTTTGGGTGCTCCAAACCGTCGATTTCTGCCACGGGCAGCCGCGATCGAGACAAACCGTCAGTTTCTGCCAAGGAAAGGGTTGTTGAGGAGTGTCTCTCCTTGCCGCGAATTCGCTCAAGGCGAGTGAGAGGACCGAGGTAAGTTGTCGGTTCCTGCCGCAGCCGGTCTCGATCATCTGTCGACCGAGACACCCCGACCGCCTCACGTATTCGCTTGCGTTATGGGGCAGTCGGGGTTTGTCTGGGGGCGGTCGGGGTTTTGTCCGAGTTGAACCTACAGAATCATCATGGCGACGGTCAGGATCACCACGCATACCACGCCGAGTACCACCATGAGCTTCGTGGCAAACTTCACCCATGTGGTGTACTCAACCTTCGCCAGGGCCAAACCGCCCATGATGGCGCCCGAGGTCGGCGTGATCATGTTGATGAGGCCGTTGCCCGCCGAGAATATCATAATCATGGTCTCAACGGAAAAGCCGAGCTCGGCCGCAAGTGGGCCCATGATGGGCATCGACACCGTGGCCATGCCCGAGGAAGACGGGATGAGGAACGAAAGCACCAGGTACAACGCGTAGGACAGCGGCGCGAACACGATGGCCGACATGCCCGCCAGCGCATTCGCCGCGTTTTCGAGAATCCACATGTCAAGCCCGGTTTCGCCCATGAGCACCGTGATCGAGCGCGCAAGTGCGATGACCAGAACAACCGACATCATGTCCGCCGCGCCACCGATAAACGCCTTCACGAATCGGCTCTCGGAAAGACCGCCGATCACGCCGATGACAAGCGCCATGAGCAAAAACCACGTCGAGGCCTCGTCAAAGTACCATTGTCCCAGCGGGAAACCCGTAAGGAAGGCCGACCAGCCTTCGCTCACCTGCTCCTCGGCAACCGCAACGCCTTCTGCCCCAGGGCTTAAGATAAGCTCGGAACCTGTTGCGTCGTCGAAGACGCCGGCAATCTCATCGCCGGTAACGGGAGCCATGACTTCCTCGTAGGCTGCGCCCTCATTGAACAGCCCCACGCCCAGGTCTTCCCAAGGAATGAAGCCTACGATCATAACCACGAACGTGAGGGCGAACACCACGAGCGTCGCCTTCTGCCGGCCGGTCATGGTGGGAGCATCGGGGTTGGCCAAATCGGCCGCCAAGTCGGCCTCGGCGCCTCCGTAGGTCTCCTCCATCGCGCGCTGTTCTTGCAGCGAGAGGATAGTGGAACCCTTGTCGGCCTTAACCTTCTTGGCATAGCGCATTACGAACACGATGCTGATGGCCAGCGTAACCAGCCACAAAACCACGCCGAGAGCGATGATGATAGCCTGGTTAACCTCAAGCCCCGTGCTTGAGAGCGCATCAACCGCAGCGCCAACGGCAAAAGGATTAACCGTGCTGCCAAGAACGCCACATCCGGCACCCAGAAGCACCACAGCTGCTCCGACCAGGCTGTCGAATCCGGCAGCCACCATCGTTGCCGCGAGCAGCAGGTAGAACGGCACCGTTTCCTCGCACATGCCGTAGGTGGTGCCTCCGATGGAGAAGATGAACATCAGGATGGGAATGAGCACGAGCTCGTTGCCTTTGAGCTTTTTCACCAGCGCCGCAATGCCGGCATCAAGCGCACCCGTTTCCGTCACGATGCCCAGAAAGCCGCCGAGTACCAGCACGAACAGGCACACCGGTAACGCGTCGGTGAATCCGCGCACCGGCGCCGTGAGCACGCCGGCTATGGTGGCGCCTTCCACGCCCTCGACGCCCACGACCGACATCACCACGGTCACCAGCGCAAGCGCCACCAAAATGATGAGCAGGATGGCAAACGACGAAAGCGTTCGTCGTTGCTTCTTGGTTCGTTCAGCTGACATGACGACCCCTCCTTTGCTAATCGACTACAGGTCTCGTTCAGCTTCTGTGGTGAAAGGAACTGGACTTGAATCGATTGGGAAAGGATCAACCCGCGCGAGGTCGCGGGGCGGAAGGGCGATCGGATCACCCGCTTTCGCTGCTTGCCTTCGGCTCGTGCGCTTCGCTGCCTCATGCTTTTATGGGGCGCCCTTCGGGCGCTTTCAGGAATGGTATTCAGAGTGATCCGATCGCCCTTCCGCCCCGCGACAGCCGAACTCGAGCGCTCGTAATGCGAGCCTATTCGGCGCAAGCTTGGATGCGCGTGCCGGTTTCGCCGCGCAGGCCGGCGGCGGCGTTCTCGAGCGAGGTGATGAGCGCCACGCCTTTCGGATGAGCCTCAAGGTACTCGAGGCAGGCCTGCACCTTCGGCAGCATGCTACCCGCCGCAAACTGGCCTTCCTCGATGTAGCGGCGCGCCTCCTCGATGCTCATAGCATCCAGATCGCGCTGGTCGGGCGTGTTGAAGTTGATGGCCACCTTGTCGACCGCCGTGAGGATAACCAGCATGTCGGCCTTGAATCCGGCTGCCATCAGCGCAGCCGAGCGATCCTTATCGATGACGGCGGGAACGCCTGTGTAGCTGTCGTCGCGCGCTATGACGGGCACGCCGCCTCCGCCAGCGGCGATAACGACATAACCGTCGTCCATGAGGTCACGCACCGCATCGAACTCGACGATACGCTGGGGTTTCGGCGAGGCCACCACCTGTCGCCAGCCGCGGCCGGAATCTTCGAGATAAGCCGCGCCGGTTTCCATGGCGCGTCGGCGCGCTTCTTCTTCGGAAAGGAAGGCTCCGATGGGTTTGGTGGGGTTGTCGAACGCGGGATCGTCGGGATACACCACCGTTTGCGTCATGACCACGGCCGTCGAGCGCATGATGCCGCGGCGCTTAAGCTCGGTGAGGATGGCCTGCGAAAGCTGGTAGCCGATATAGCCCTGGCTCATGGCGCCGCATTCCGGAAACGGCATCTCGGGAACTTCGTCGCTTACGTCGTGCGCAACTTCGAAGGCCTTGCTGATCATGCCCACTTGCGGGCCGTTTCCATGCGACACCACCACGTTGATACCCTCGTCGACCATGTCGACAATGCTTCTCGCTGTCTTCTTCACCAGCTCAAGCTGTTCTTGCGGCGTGTTGCTCAGCGCGTTTCCGCCCAAAGCGATAACCACGCTTTTGCCGTTTCCCTTCTGGTACGCCATGAGAAACCTCCTGATTTTGAATGCGCGAATCCAAGGGCGGGCGCCCTTGACGCGATCTCGTTATGAAATTGTTGAAGTGGGAATGGGGAAAGAAGCGGGCGCAGGCGGCGTCGAAGGTTGCGATGGGGCGGGGTTTGGAACGGGGCTTGCGACCCCTGTTCCAAACCTCGATTCGAGTCGGGTAGGCCGCGGTGCGCCTGGTTGGCTACCTCAGGGTAGCGTACATGATGGCCTTGATGGAGTGCATGCGGTTCTCGGCCTCGTCGAACACGCGTGAGCGCGGACCCTCGAACACCTCGTCGGTCACTTCCATCTCGGGCAAACCGAACTTCTCGTAAATCTCGGCGCCGATGGTGGTCTTGAGGTCATGGAACGACGGCAGGCAGTGCAGGAAGATGGCGTCATCGGCCGCAAGCGCCATGGCCTCGGCGTTGACCTGATAGGGGGAAAGCAGCTTGATGCGCTCGGCCCACAGTTCGGCAGGCTCGCCCATCGAAACCCAAATGTCGGTGTAGATGACGTGCGCGCCCGTGCAGGCTTCCTCGACGCTTGGCGTGAGCGTGACCGAACCGCCGCTTTCCTCGCACAGCTCGCGGCACGTTGCCACCAGATCCTCTTCGGGCATGCGATCCTCGGGGCCGCAAGCCACGAAGTGCAGGCCCAGCTTCGAGCACACAACCATGAGGGAGTTTGCCACGTTGTTGCGCGCATCGCCCATGAACACGAACTTCAGGCCCTTGATGCCCGTCGGGAAGTTCTCTTCGACGGTGAGCATGTCGGCGATCATCTGCGTGGGGTGGAATTCGTCGGTAAGGCCGTTCCACACAGGAACGCCCGCGTTAGCCGCCAGCTCCTCGACCAGCTCCTGCGAGAAGCCGCGGTACTCGATGCCGTCGTACATACGGCCGAGCACGCGCGCCGTATCCTCGATGGATTCCTTCTTGCCCATCTGTGAGCTGCCGGGATCCAGATAGGTTACGCCCATGCCCAGGTCATAGCCGGCCACTTCGAACGAGCAGCGCGTACGCGTGGAGGTTTTCTCGAACAGGAGGACGATGTTCTTGCCTTCCAGGTACTTGTGCGGCGTACCGGAAAGCTTCAGGTTCTTAAACTGTTTGGACAGCCTGATGAGGTAGCGAATCTCATCGGGCGTGAAGTCGAGCAGCTTCAGGAAGCTGCGACCGCTCAGGTTGACGGGCATCTTCGTTCCTTTCCGTTTCAGGCTGTTTCCGCGATGGATGCGACGGGCGGGGCGCCTCGTTGTGCGGTGCGTTTCGCGGAAATGCTAATCATACTACGCTTCGTCGCGCCACAGGGGCATGGACATGCAACGCGGGCCGCCACGGCCGCGGGAGAGCTCGGCGGAGGGTATTTCGATCACCTCAAGGCCTTCCTCGCGCAGAAGCTCGTTGGTCACGTCGTTGCGCTCGTAGACGATGATGGTGCCCGGGCGCACGCACAGCGTGTTCGAGCCGTCGTTCCACTGCTCGCGCTCGGCGGCTATGCGGCTGCCTCCGCCGCACGGAATGAGCCTCACCGGCCGATCCAGGTAGTCAGACAGGATCTCGTCGAGCGTCTTCTTGATCTCGCGTACCTTGATGCCGGGCGCGCCCTCGCCTGGGCCGCCGCCTCCGTCAGGCGTGATCTCGAATACCGTAAGCGGCCCCAGAATGCCAGGATGCACCGTGAACTTGTCGTAGTCGATCTGCGTAAACACCGTGTCGAGATGCATGAAGGCGCGCGTCGAGGGGATGTTGAACGCGAGCACCGTGTCGATGGGGGAATCGGAGGCGAAGATGTTCTTCGCGATCTGATCGATGGCGTCGGGCTCGGTGCGCTGCGAGATGCCGATGGCCAGCACCGTGTCGCTGATGTTGAGGATATCGCCGCCCTCGATGTGGAAGGTGTTGTAGCGGCTGTAGTACTCCGGAACGTCTTTGAAGTCGGGGTGGTATTTGAAGATGTACTCGCCGTAGATGGTTTCGCGGTTACGTGTGACCGAGTACATGCGGTTGATGGAGACGCCGTTTCCGATCATGGCGAAGGGGTCGCGCGTGAAATAGAGGTTGGGCATGGGCGCAACCACCATCTTGGAGGCGTCGCTTACCAGGTCGACCAGAGAGTTCGTCTTGTCCGTGTGCAGCTCCTGCAGGTTCACGCCCGCCATGGTCTTGAGCACAAGGTCAAGGCTGTTTGGGTAGTTCTCGCACAGAAAGTCACACAGCACGCGCTGGTAGCGCTCGGTTCTGATGCCCGCCTCGTAGATGAACTGGGCGAGGAAGGGGTCACGCAGCTCGGGGTTCGCGTCGAGTACTTCGGCCATGAGATGCTCCAGATACACCACCTCCACGCCTTGTCCGCGCAGGGCATCGGCAAAGGCGTCGTGCTCCTCCTGGGCGACTTTCAGGTAGGGAATGTCGTCGAATAGCAGCTCCTCGAGTGTATTGGGGGTAAGGTTTAGCAGCTCTTCGCCTGGTCGATGCAAGAGCACCTTTCGCAGGGGGCCTATCTCGCTTCTTACTTGTACACCAGCCATGGGTTTCTCCTGTCTGTCGCTTTCTCGGCAAGCGCCCTCGCAGCAGAAGGGCGCGCTTTTCAACGTCAACAGAATTGCACAGCGAACGGGCAGGGCTTTGCGCCATACCCCACCCATTGCCCGACCGAAAAGCGCCCGCAACTTCGCCGAAAACCATGCGGGAAAAGATCATCGAACGCCCGCCCGAAACGAAGCCGAATGGACGTTCGCCCGCCGCAATTCGGCTTGAGGGAAACCTTTTGTCGGCCGCAATTCGGCTTGTTGGAGCCGCTTCGCCGGCCGCAATTCGGCTTGTCGGACTGCCGGGTACCGTCGAGATTCATCCTTATGGAGGGCGCCTTAGCCGCTGCGTTTCACTTGCTTGGATAAGGTAAAAAACGGCATCTGAACTGGGAATATTTCTTTCTGAAAACACTTTCGCGACGTTGGTTTACGTGGTATAGTTCGCGCCATGGCAGTGTGTTTGTGCGACATATCGGCTCAGTGGTTCTGGCGTCATTACGCGCCGAAGTCAGGCGAGCCCGTATTCGGTCACACCCCCGGTGAAGGCCCGACCATTCCCGATGCGCTTCCCGTCAAGACCATGCCCGTCGAGAGGGATTGCCATAAGCTGACAAGAGATATTGAACCTACCGATTATCAGCGGCTCTGCTCGATGGGGCTATCAGCCCATGAGCCCCTTCACGTTCTCCTCGCTCGGGCGGGTAAGGTTGCTTCGAGTAGGTCGACGATCGTGCACACCGTCGATTTTGATCTTCCCGCGGGAACCCTGCTTCGTTGCGGAGGCGCGCTTTGCGTGACGTCCCCAGAAATGACCCTTTTGAGAGCGTGCGCTGGCCTAAGCCTCGTTGAAAGATTGAAGCTTGCGTACGAATATTGCGGTTGTTATTCGATTCGGCCGGAACTCGAAGGGGGTCTTGTCATTCGTCATCCGATCACGTCACTCGAAGAGCTTGGACTGTGCCTAGAAAGCTCGATTGGGATGACGGGCGCCAAGCAGCTTCGTCGGATACTGCCGTACGTGAGGAATGGCTCTGGGTCCCCTCGGGAAACCGCTCTCGTGCTGCTGTGCTGCCTGCCGAAGAAACACGGAGGGTTTGGACTGCCGTTTCCGCGGTTGAACGTCAGTCTGGATCTTGGCTCTGGCTCTGCGAAGCTGTGGGGCAGGGGAAACGCCTTCGATCTGGTGTGGGAAGGCGCCAAGGTGATCCTGGAGTATGACGGTGAACTAGGTCACGCGACAAGCGATCAACGAAATAGGGACCAACGTCGCAGGGAGGCGGCTCAATCGGCTGGTTACTCGGTTTTTGCATTGGACAAAAGGCGTATCGAGAGCGTGTCCGACACGTTTGCCGTTATCGAGAAGGTGGCCGAGCGCCTAAGTTTCAGGTTGCGCTTTCCTTCCGGTTTTCGCGAGAGGCACCTTGAGCTGCGAAGCCAGCTTTTGTGATTGCGGCCTGCTCATGGACATGTGCCTTCGGGTCGGAATGGGGGATGCTTGTCGCGGTTTCGATTGCTCTTCGCTTGCGATCGCGCGCTCTGGTCGTCTGGCGCCTTCTTCGTGATCAGTCTGTCGAGGAGCCGCCCTGTGGAAGGTTCCGGTTCGTCTCCGCCGATCATGCGGCAAAGGTCTGCTGCCGTTTTGTTGCGGCTTCTCTTTGGCAGAAACTGACGGTTTGTCTCGATCTTGCTCCTCCGTGGCAGAAATCGACGGTTTGGACTACCCAAACCGTCGGTTTCTGCCAGATTGTGGCAGGTTTTGACGCTTTGGATCAGTTTCGGGGCCTTCCGACTGCTCCAAACCGTCAGTTTCTGCCACGAGGAGGGCGAATCGACACAAACCGTCGGTTTCTGCCAGCGGGCTGGATTGGTGGTTCGGGCTTTTCGAAGCACCTTCGATGTCGTCTGATTCGAGATCATCCGCTTGTACGGGGGCTTGCTGCGTTTCTGGTTACGCTTTCTGCGTTGCTGTCAAGTGGTGGTATCATGCGGGGTTGTGAAATTTGCACCTTGCGATGGTGCGGGGCTTGATCTTCGCGATGACGCAGAGCTTTGGGTTCTGAGTCGGCGTGGAATCCTAAGGCCTCGCAACAACGCGGTCGCGGGAGGGGCGTTTGACGCTTGCGACGTGCAGTCGGGGCCACCTCCGTCAATTGCTGAAAGAGGGCGGCGTGAGCCGCTGGTCATACGAAGGAAAGACACCACCATGGAAATTCGCGAACAACTTGAAGGCATCATCTCGGCGGCGATTGAGGCGGCGCGAGCCGATGGATCGCTTGCGCTCGAGAGCGCTCCCGAACCCGCGCTCGAGCGGCCGCGCGATGAGACGAACGGTGACTGGGCCTCTACGGTTGCCATGCGCACGGCCAAGCTTGCCCGCAAGAACCCTCGCGAGGTGGCGCAGATCATCGTTGACCATCTGCCTGAAAACGACATGGTCTCATCCATTGAGATTGCCGGTCCTGGCTTCATCAACATTCGCCTGTCGAACGCTACGCTCCAAAACGTGATCCGCACGGTGCGCGCTGAAAAGGACAACTTCGGAAAGGGGGAGGTGCCGGAAGGGTCGCGCAAGGTCAACCTTGAGTACATCTCGGCTAATCCCACCGGCCCCATGCACGTGGGCCATGGCCGCTGGGCAACGCTTGGCAGCTCTATGGCCTCGGTTATGCGTCACGCGGGCTACGATGTGTTCGAAGAGTTCTACATCAACGACCAGGGCTCTCAGATGGACGTTTTCGGCAACTCGGTGGCCGTGCGCTACCTGCAGCTTCTGGGTCATGACGTCGAAATGCCCGAGAAGTGCTACGGCGGCGCTTACGTGGCCGATATCGCGCAGGGCATCATCGATCGAGAGGGCCGCAAGTACGAGGACATGGACGCCGACGAGCGCCGCGTTGCCTTCCGAGAGATCGCCTATGCTGAGATGCTGCAGAACCAGAAGGACCTGCTGGCTAAGTTTGGAACCACGTTCGATCGCTGGTTCAGCGAGCGCAGCCTCTACGTCCCCGACGAGAACGGCGTCGATGCCGTGCATCGCGCGCTTGCGGCCATGGAGGAGAAGGGCCACGTGTATCAGCAGGACGGCGCTACCTGGTTCCGCTCAACCACGTTCGGCGACGACAAGGATCGCGTGCTCATTAAGGAGAACGGCGAGTACACGTACTTCTTCAGCGATGTGGCCTACCACTACGACAAGGTCTGCCGCGGTTTTGACCACCTCATCAACATCTGGGGCGCCGATCACCATGGCTACATCAAGCGCTGCGAGGCCATGATGGAAGCATGGGGAAAGCCCGGTCAACTCGAGATCGTTCTCGGCCAGCTGGTGAACCTGCTTCGCGATGGCGAGCCGGTGCGCATGTCGAAGCGCACGGGCGAGATGATCACCTTCGAAGAGCTTATCGACATGGTGGGCGTGGACGCTACGCGCTACCTCATGCTGTCGCGCTCGTCCGACCAGATGATCGACTTCGACATCGACGTGGCTGTCAAGCAGGATTCGTCCAACCCGGTGTACTACGTTCAGTACGCCCACGCGCGCATCTGCTCCATTCTGCGCAAGGCGGCTGGCGAGGCGCAGGCTCAGGCTGCCGAAGCTGGCGAAATCACTACCGACGAACTGGCCGCTGCGCTCATTCCTGCCGATGTCGATCTCTCGCTGCTTACGCACGAGTCGGAGTTGGCCCTTATGCGCAAGATGGCCGACTTCGGTCAGCTGGTGGCGCTTGCGGCGCGCGACCGCGCTCCGTTCCGCTTGACGCATTACGCGCAGGAGATCGCCGGTCTGTTCCATCAGTTCTACACCAACTGCCACGTGCTGGTGGAAGATGAGCAGCTGCAAACGGCGCGCTTGGCGCTGGTTGATGCCGCTCGCATCGTGTTGGCCCTTACGCTCAAGCTTCTTGGCGTGAGCGCGCCCATTAAGATGTAGGGGCTGCTACGCGCGAGTTTCCGACTTGGCGCGTGGCTGTTGATGCGCCAATCGCACCAGCGTCATAATCGAGTTGAAAGAGGGGTTGATGAGCTTTGCTCGTCAACCCCTTCGTGTATTCGGGGTTTGGTTCGGCTGAATCGGGACGGACTTTGCGCGGTGGGTGAGCGACGGTGGGTGAGCGGCGGTCGCTGAACGGCGGCTGTGAGGCGATTGCTTTGTAAACAGACTTCAGGGATGGCACCGTTATAATGGAAATGAAACTCGCTAAGTCACATTTTTCCAAAGGAGCCCGTATGGACGCCTTGACCCTCGTTCTGCTTCTCATTGCCGCTGTTCTCGTTTCTTCCGTGGTGGAACAGTTGGTTCCGCGTGTGTCGCTGCCGCTTATCCAGATTGCGTTCGGCGTGATCGTCGCCGTGGCGCTGTCCGGCCATGTGGAGATAGCTCTTGATCCCAACCTCTTCCTTGTGCTTCTTATCGCTCCCTTGCTCTACGACGAGGCGAAGAACACGAATAAGCTTGCGCTCTGGCGTCATATCAACCCCGTGCTCTCGTTGGCTATTGGCTTGGTGGTGGTGACCACGTTGATCGTCGGTTTCGCCGTCAACTTCATCATCCCGTCTATCCCCCTGGCGGTGGCTTTCGCGCTCGGAGCCGCTCTCAGCCCCACCGATGTGGTGGCGGTCACCTCCTTGGCGAAGCAGGTTGACATTCCCGAGCGCGAGCGTTCTATTTTGGAAAGCGAATCGATGCTCAATGACGCAACGGGCATTGTGAGCTTCCAATTCGCATTGGCCGCTGCGGTGACGGGCGCCTTCTCCATCGCGGACGCCTCCGTGAGTTTCGCCGTCTCCTTCGCCGGCGGCATTGCCCTGGGGCTTGCTTTGGGAGTGGGCCTCAACTTGCTTTTACGAGCCGCGCGAAACATTGGCGTTGAGAGCACTACGTTCCATGTGCTCTTCGAGGTACTTACGCCCTTCATCGTGTATCTTGCGGCAGTTTCGGTGGGGGTGAGCGGCATCATCGCGGTCATGATGGCTGGCCTCACCAACGTCATATCGCCTCGAACGGTGGATCCATCGGTCTCACGTATGAACATCGTGTCATCGAGCGTATGGCGTGTCATGAGCTTTGCCATGAACGGCATCGTGTTCGTTTTGCTGGGCACCCAGCTGCCAGGTGCCATGCGGCGTACCTGGGACGATGTCACTTTCGACAACGGCTTTCTCATCGTCTGCGTTTTCGGCATCGTGATTCTGCTGTACGTCGTGCGCTTCCTTTGGATTCTCGGCATGGAATGGCGAAGGGGTTGCAAGGAGGGCGGAAAGCTTACGAAAGCCGACGTTAAGCTTATGCTGGTAAGCACGTTGTGCGGCGCGAAGGGAACCATCACGCTGTCGGTTCTGCTTTCCCTGCCTTACGCCATCACGTTCGATCCGTTTACGCCCTTTCCCCAACGCGACCTGGTCATTTTCCTAGCGTGTGGTGTCATTTTGTGCACGCTTCTGGTCGCCAACTTCGTGGTTCCGCTCTTGGCGCCGCGTGCCGAGCCGAACAAGAGCGAGGAGCAGCGCAGGGAGCTTGAGGCTCAGTGCCAGATAGACATCTTCCGAAACGTCATCGAGGAGCTGGCGTCGCGTCAGAACGAGGAGAATCGCGACGACGTGCGTGCGGTGATCGCCACGTACAACACGCGTATCGCCAACATAAAGGATTCGCATGATCTTGAAGACGAGCCCAACCTGGAATTGAAGCTCATGGCTATTCGGTGGGAGCAGGAGCGCGCCCTCGAGCTTTTGGAGGAAGGGAAGTACCCATCGGCGGTGGGCTATCGCCATCTGGCGCGTTTGACGCGCGAGGAGCAGCTCCTTCAGCATGAGGGCAGCTCATTTGCCTGGCTGCGCAAGGTGTGGGTGCGTGGACGGTCGGCGCTCAGACGCGGCTTTCTGGGCATGATGCGCGAGGTTCCCGGCATGAGCGCCATCGAGCGCATAGGGCAGTCGCGCAGTTTCCAGCTTGAAATAGAGGATTACGCTGCCGAGCGTCTGGAAAGCCTCATAACTGATGCCGCGTACGCTACCGAGGATGCCGTCAACCTGCTTATGGCCTACAAGCGCAGCCGCGATTTGCTGACGCGCGAGCTGGCTCCTGCCGCAACCTTTGACGTGGGGCTTTCGGTGCGGGATGCAAGGCGAATGGGCCTTTCCATCGAGCTTGACCAAATTCAGCAGATGCTCGAGGAGAAGCGTTTGAGCAGGTCGACCGCAAAGCGTATGAGGGAAAACGTTCGCCTTATGCAGATGGACCTAGAGGACAGCGTGTAGGGTTCGCGTAGGGTTGTTTGCGCGTCGGGCGACCATCCGGGTGCGTGGCGCCATGCTGCGTCGGGCGACCATCCGGGTGCGTGGCGCCGTGCGTCCGGACGCGAGCCCGATACCTGAATGCTTACAGCTGGTTGTCGAGGTCCATTTGCATGAGGTGGACGTTCTCGCGCAAGCGTTTCGCGGTGGCTCGGCTGAGGCACCCCTCTTCGCGCAGGGTCTGGATGCGCTCGAGTTCGATGAGCAGCGCGGTTTTGCGTACTTCGGTGATGCGGTCCTCTAGGCTGAGAACCTTGCTGACCGAGGTGGTTCGCCGCGTCAGGATGCGCAGACTTTGCTGGAACTCCAGCAGAAGGGCGCTGGCGCTTTCGGTTTGCACCGTCGATTCGCTGTTCTGGATGATTTCCATGAGGTTCTCGACG
>JAFSHA010000127.1 GCA_017440565.1 Eggerthellaceae bacterium
AAAGCGGCAAGGGTGGGTGCCACAGCCCCGCGCAGCGTCAAGGGGTCCGACCGCCGTCAGGCGGGCGGAACCTTCGCACGCGAGGGAAAGCAAGAAAGCGGCAAGGGTGGGTGCCACAGCCCCGCGCAGCGTCAAGGGGTCCGACCGCCGTCAGGCGGGCGGACCCAAATAGGCCTCGCAGCGTCGAATCGTTGCGGCGGCCCCACGGCCGCCGCAACCAAATTATTTTGCGACAATATTCACCAGACGGCCGGCAACGTAGACGACCTTCTTCACGTCCAGGCCCTCGACGGCCTTCTCGACGGCGGCCAGGCCGCAGGCCTTGACCTCATCTTCGGGCGCATCGGCGGCCACGGTGATCTTGGCCTTCACCTTGCCGTTAACCTGCACCGCAAGCTCGATCTCGTCAGACTTCGCCTGCTCGGGATCGAACGTCGGCCAAGCCTGCTCATGCACGGAATCCTCATGACCCAGCACAGCCTGCCACAGCTCGTCGGCGAAGTGCGGCGCGATAGGCGCCATGAGCTTCACCAGCGTATCGGCAACATCGGCGCAGATGGGGCCGCACAGCTCGCAGTTCGCGCGCTTCTCGGCCGGCGCCTTGCGCAAGAACGCGCCCGCGGCGTTGGAAAGCTCCATGATGGCGGCAAGCGCCGTGTTGAAGTTGTTGCGCTCGATATCGGCCGTAGCCTTGCCCACCACGCGATGGCGCTCGCGATTCAAAAGCTTCGCCGCCGCCTGAACCTCGTCCTTGGTGGCACCCGGCTCAAACAGCGTGTCCTCGCCCGCCTTGCAAGCCAGGTCGTTCACCTGACGCCACACGCGGTTCAGGAACTTGTACATACCGGCCAGGCCGTCTTCGTTCCACAGCTTCTCCTTGTCGGGAGGGCCCATGAACAGCATGGCGGTACGCACGGCGTCGGCGCCGTACTCGGCGATCATCTCCTCGGGCGACACCACGTTGCCCTTGCTCTTGCTCATGACCTCGCCCTTGGCGTCAAGCACCATGCCCTGGCACAGCAGGTTGGTGAACGGCTCGTCGAAGTCGAGCATGCCGCAGTCGCGCAGCACCTTGGTGAAGAAGCGACTGTACAGCAGGTGCAGGATAGCGTGCTCGATACCGCCGATGTACTGATCGACCGGCATCCAGCGGTTGGCCTTGGCGGGGTCGAACGGCGCCTCGGCGTTGTGCGGGTCGGTATAGCGCATGTAGTACCAGCTCGAGCACGTGAACGTGTCCATGGTGTCGGTCTCGCGACGCGCCGCAGCCCCGCACTTCGGGCACGTGCAGGCCGCGAAACCCTCATGCGTAGCCAGCGTCTCGCCGGCAGCCAAGTCGATGTCCTCGGGCAGGAGCACCGGCAGGTCCTCTTCGGGAACGGGCACCACGCCGCACTCGGGGCAGTGGATGGCGGGAATGGGGTTGCCCCAGTAACGCTGGCGGCTGATCAGCCAGTCGCGCAGGCGGAACTCGACCTTGCGCGTGCCGCGGCCGGCGGCTTCGAGGTCGGCCACGATGGCAGCCTCGCCCTCGGAATGCTTACCGCCCATGAGGCCGGTGTACTTGCCGCTTTGCACCAGACGGCCCTCGGCCACCATGGCCTCTTCCCAGTCGACGCTGGTCACCACGCGGCCCTGTTCGTCCTTAAGCTGCTCGAACAGCGGGTCGTCCTCGCCCATGATGATGGGCACGATGGGAAGGTCGTACTTCTTGGCGAACTCAAAGTCGCGCTGGTCGCCGCAGGGAACAGCCATGACCGCACCGGTGCCGTAGTCGGCCACGATGTAGTCGGCCACCCACACGGGCACCTTCTCGCCATTGATGGGATTGACCACGTAACGGCCCGTAAATGCGCCGTGCTTCTCCTTGCTGCCCTGTGCGCGCTCGACCGCGGTGATCTTCTTGGCGTCCTCGACGACCTTCATCACGGCCTCTTCGTATTCGGTCCCTTCCACCAGGCCCTTGAGGATGGTGCTCTCGGGCGCCAGCAGGAAGAAGCTGCAGCCGAACAACGTGTCGGCGCGCGTGGTGAACACGGTCAGAAGTTCGTCGGCGGAAGGCTCGGCCGGCACGTTGCCCTCGGCGTCGCACAGCGTAAACGTAACCTCGGCGCCTTCGGAGCGGCCAATCCAGTTTGCCTGCTGCTGCTTCACGCGCTCGGGCCAGCCGTCAAGCTGATCGAGGTCATCCAGCAGCTCCTGAGCGTAGTCGGTGATTTTGAGGTACCACTGCGTGAGCGGGCGCTTCTCCACCTCGGAGTGGCAGCGCCAGCACTTACCTTCGATAACCTGCTCGTTTGCCAAAACGGTAGCGCAATCGGGGCACCAGTTGACAGGGCTGTTGCGGCGCTCGACCAGGCCGCGCTCCCAGAACTTCAGGAAGATCCACTGGCCCCAGTGGTAGTACTCGGGATCGCACGCCACGACGGTGCGGTCCCAGTCGTAGGAAAAGCCCATGCGCTTGAAGCTGGCCTTCTGGGTCTCGATGTTGGCGTAGGTCCACTTGGCCGGATGGCTGTTGCGCTTGATAGCGGCATTTTCGGCAGGCAGGCCGAAGGCGTCCCAGCCCATGGGGTGCAGGACGTCGAAGCCCTGCATACGGGAGAAACGCGCCACCACGTCGCCGTAGGTATAGTTGCTCACGTGGCCCATGTGGATGTCGCCCGACGGATACGGGAACATCTCGAGCACGTACTTCTTGGGCTTGCCGGCGTCTTCGCGCACAGCGTCGATGCCGCTGGCGGCCCACTGCGCCTGCAGGCGCGGTTCTATCTCATGCGGGTTATAGGCTTTCATGTTGTCCTCACAAGTCGCAAGTTGCACAGCGCGCCCCATTTTCACCGACGCGCGTTTTCGTAACAAGGAATTATAGCGCCGGCTGCGCCCGTTGAGAAATTGTTTCCAAAGTCGGACTTACCTTTTGGGTGCGAGGATGCTATAGTGGAGTCAGGCTGGGACGGCGGACGATTTATTCGTCCGCCGTCTTCGTTTTCCCTTGACCCTCAAGCCGCCTTGACCTCGGCGGGCAAACTCCGCAAAGCGCTTGGCGCGCAAGGCAGGTTTGCCGCCTCATTGCCCCGACACCCCAAACGTTCAGCGCCCTGCTTATCGTTTGTGGGGATTTTTCGCTCCTTCTGTGCGCCCGATATGACCGAGAGGCGAAGTTTCCGTGAAGGTAACCTCATCCTATCCAGTAGGGATAGGATGATGAAGATCTCGTAGAGGATCTTCGCGCGCAGAGGAGACATGACCACAGCTTCGCAACATATTTCGCTTCGCTCGATTCGCGATTTCGCCCGGCAAACGCAAGAGCGCCTCGAGCCCCACCGCGTGGCCGTTCGCTTGGGCGCCACGTTCGCAGCCATCCTGCTCGGCTTCTTTTTGGTGGAATTCGCCTGGAACCCGCAGCTGTTCGACATGCGCCCGTTCCACGTGGCTGCCAACCTGTTCTTCCTGGCGGTCGCCTATGCCATCATCTACTACCTCGGGCAGCGCACACGCGGCGCCCTCGTCGCGTTTCTGTTCCTGTGCCTGCTTCTGGGAACAGCCAACTATTATCTGGTGAAGTTCAAGGGCCAGCCCGTCGTTCCCGCCGATCTTCTGGCCTTCCCCACCGCCGCGGAGGTGGGCGGGGGCTACTCGTTTGCGCCCGACTGGCACGTCGTCGTGTGCGTCGTGCTGTTCGCGCTTGCCTGCTTTGCCGTCACGCTGCTGCCCAAGCACCCGCTCAACGTCGGCAACACCCTGGTCAGCACCTTCGCCTTCCTCGCCTCGATCAGCATGTTCGCGGGCTACCTGTCAATCAGCGACATCGCGGAAGACTTCGACTGCGAACCCGATTCGTGGAGCACGCAGGAATACTACGCCGACTACGGCGCGGCTTTGGGCTTCATGAAGCGCGTGCAGGATATCAATCCCGAGCGGCCGTCGGGTTACAGCACGACGGCCGCCGAGGAGGTACTCCTCGGCGCGCACGGCAAAGCCAACGAAGCCCTGCTCAGCGGCACCGCCAGCGCAAGCGAAACGAAACCCACCGTGCTCGTGGTCATGAACGAGACCTTCGCCGACCTTTCGCGCCTTCCCGGCGTAAGCGGCGACGATGCCGAACTTGCGCATTTCAACGAGATAGCCGCCCAGTCCATCGTCAGCGGAACGGCCTACGCCTCATCGTTTGCGGGCGGCACCTGCAACAGCGAGTTCGAGATGCTGCTCGGCGCGAGCATGGCCTTCATGAGCGAGGACACCTACCCCTACCTGTTCAACGACCTGAGCAATGTCGAGAGCCTGGCCTCGACGCTTGCGGCCCAAGGCTACTCGACCGCCGCCGTGCATCCCGCCGAGGGGCGCAACTGGACGCGCGACAAGGTGTACGCCGACATGGGGTTTGACGCGTTTTACGACATCGACCACTTCGAGGACGCGCCCACCCTGCGCGGATTCACCACCGACCGAGCCCTGTACGACTTCATGCTCGACCTCGCTCAAGCCGAAAGCGGCCCCAGCTTCATCTTCGGCATCACCATGCAAAACCACAGCGGCTACACCGTGGCCGATCTGTTTGAAGAACCGGACTGCGACGTGCGCATTCGGGGGACGAAGTACGTGGAAGCCGACGAGTACGCCACGCTCCTGCAGCACTCCGACGAAGATCTGGCCTACCTCATAAGCCGCCTCGAAGAACTGGACGAACCGGTGATCCTCTTGTTCTTCGGCGACCACCAGGCTTACTTAAGCGAGGTCCCCAAGCAAGACTTGTACGGGTGGGACCCCTACGAGGCCACGCTCGAGCAAATGCAGCAGCGCCAGGAAGTCCCCTACCTCATATGGGCCAACTACGAAACCGGCGCGGAGTGCAGCCAAACCGAGGCCACGAGCCTGAACTACCTGGGCATCCAGCTGCTCCAAACGGCGAACCTGCCTTTGAGCAGCTATCAGTCAGCCGTAGCCGACCTGCGCAAAACGCTGCCCGCCGTAAACGCGAAAGGCTACCTGGCGCAAGACGGCACGTGGTACGGACATGAAGAGGGCCCCGACGAAGCCGTCCGGGCCCTGAAAACCTACGAGCTTATTCAGTTCGCCAACCTGTTCGACAAGCACATCGCGCGCGATGCTTTCATCGAAGGCTAGGCGGCCAAGGCGAAAAGGCGCGGCCCTTCGCGGCACGCCCTACTGCCATGCAGGCTGCTGAGGCTGTGCCGGCTGCTCGGGCTCGACGGGCTGCTGCGCAACAGGTGCCGCATCGTCGAAGCGCGTGCCGCACTGCATGCAGAACTGGCTGGGCACGTCGGGAACGAAACCGCAGTTCGGACACACCTTCTCATCGGGCGATATGGCAGGCTCGGGCTCGGGTTCGGGGGCTCGCGTACCGCACGAGGGGCAGAACTTGTACATCCCGGAAACCTGGGCTCCGCACGAAGGGCAGGAACGCGTGGCCGCAGCCGCTGCACGAGCAGCCGCGCCCTCGGCCTCGATGCCCGCGATGCGGTCCTCTATCTCGGATTTCTTCGCGAGGCATTCCTCGACCTCGGACAGAACCTCCTCGCGCCCGGCGCGAAACGCCGTGTCGGTGCCCATCGTCGCGAACACCTGCTCGCCCAGCTTGGCGTAGGCCTGCTCAAGCTGCCTATTCGCGTCGGCCAGCTCGACCTTCAGCGAAATGGTCTTGCCGCCGCGCTCGGCGCTTGCCACGCCACGGTTAATGAAACTTTGCGCAGTATCGAAAATACCCATGATCAGCCCTTTCGACGAAACCAACAGGCGGGGCGCGCGGCACTCGACCACGCGAGGCCCCCTTTCTTTTCTCAGGGTAAACTCTAGCGGATTCGGACGCGCTTTTTTGCAAACAAGGCGTAATATCGCAGAAAAACCCGAAGAAGCAGGGCGGGGGCGAGGTGAAACCCAGGCCGCATCGGAACGGGGCCCGCGGAACCCATGAGCCTCGCAGGCAAGGCGGGCGCGGCGCTTTGGCGGCTCGCGTCAGGCGATTCGGGTGCTACGAGCGCTCCTTCAGGTACGCCACGAAGGCAGCGCGCGCCGCCTTACTGCGCTTTTGGCTGATGGGAATGGTGGCGCCCGAGGCCATCTCCACCTTGTCGCTTCGCATCTCGACTATCTTGTCCATGTTCACCAGGAAACTCTTATGGCACTGGATGAAGCTGTCCGGAAGCTCTGCGGCCAGCCCCGAAAGCGACTCGTACGCCTCGATGAGCTCGCCGTTGACGAAAATGCGCACCTTGCGCCGATCGCTTTCGATGTACTCGATGTCGGCCGGAAGCACGCGCATGATGCGTCCGTTTGCCCTCACGCCGAAAGGCCGCGCGGCACGTGAGCGCAGATTATCAACGGCCCTTAGCAGCGCCTCCTCGAATTCTTCGGAATGAACGGGCCTAAGCAGGCAATACACATGATCGGTGCGATAAACGCGCGTGAAGTGCTCCGACTGGTCGGCGAGGTAGATGATCTGAATCCCCGCGTACTCAGAAAGCAGGTACCGCGCAGCCTCGATGCCATCGTTTTGGGAGGCGGGAACGCCGTCAACCTGGAAGGCGATGTCGACGAACGCGATCTGGGGCGCGAACCCCCGCGCAAGCAGCTTACGGGCATCGTCTGCGTTCGCACACGATGCAACTTCAAACGCAACGGAAACGCGCGAACGGCGCACCAAGTCCTCGATAAGCTGCGTCTGTTCGGGATCGTCGTCGACGATCAGCACCCTGTATTCGTTCATGCCCCCAGCCTTCCACCCACTCGAAGGGATTTGGTCACATGCGATTCATTGTATCGAATAATCATTTTTTCGCTGCGAAAGCAGCCTTTGATGTAACAACTGACGTTTTCTTTGCTATTTTTGACGCCCGTTTCGCCGCTTGCGGCCCCAAAATGCGCCTTCCCAAACATCTGATCAGCGGAAAGAGGCCAGCCTTACTCCGTCCCGATCTCCTCCCCTTCGCGCCTTTTTCTCCTCCCCTTCGCGCGTCCGCCAACCTTCGAAAGCAAGCACCGCCCCTCCGCCCAACCCCGCCTGGCGCAAAATGCGGGTATCATAAGAGCAAAGCCCACACACGAACGCAAACGAGGATCCATGAACTTCCACCTTGCCAGCTTCAAGGCCGCCTACGGCACCTCCTCTCAGCTGCCCCCCTCCACTGGCCCCGAGATCTCCTTCGCGGGCCGTTCGAACGTTGGCAAGTCATCGCTGCTCAACAAGCTCATGTACCGCAAGGGGTTGGCGAAAGTCTCCCAAACGCCCGGAAAGACCGCAACCATCAACTTCTACGATGTGGACGGGCATGATTTCGTTGACCTGCCCGGCTACGGCTACGCCAAAGTCGCGAAATCGGAAAAGGGCCGTTGGTCCGAGCTCATCGAGGGCTATTTCAATCAGGATCGCAATTTCGCGCTCGTCGTTTCGCTCATCGACATTCGCCATGATCCCAGCGCGCTTGACCTGCACATGGTGAACTTCCTGCTTGAAGCCGACCTGCCGTTTGCCATCGCGCTCACCAAGGCCGACAAGCTCTCCAAGCAGCAAATCAACAAGCAGCGCGCTGCCATTCGCAAGGCCCTGGCCCTTCCGCGTGACCGAGAGATCCCCATTGTGGTCACTTCGTCGGAAAGCGGCGCAGGCGTCGACGAGTTGCGCACCCTCATATCACGCGCCCTGGCCGAGTAGAAAGCGCACCGCTTCCGCTCGTCCCCTGCTGTTTGAAAAAATCAAATCGTGCACGTCACCGTAACACGATAAGCCTATACTTTCGAACGTAAGCTTGCTTGAGTGCAATCGGAGGTTATCGTGGGCGGCTTTTTTGGCGCGACTTCGCATCGCGACGTTGTTTTGGACGTGTTTTTCGGCGTTGACTACCACTCCCATCTGGGAACTCGTCGAGCAGGCATGATCTTCAAGGATCAGAATGAAAAGGGTTTCCAGAGGCAGATCCACTCCATCGAGAACACGCCGTTTCGCACCAAGTTCGAAGACGACCTGAACGGCTTCCACGGAACGGCCGGCATCGGCTGCATCAGCGACGCCGACCCGCAGCCGCTGCTCGTGCGCTCGCATTTGGGAACGTTCGCCATCACCACCATCGGCGCCATCACCAACTCAGACGAGCTGGTCGAGAACTACTTCGACGGCCACACCCAGTTCATGGCCATGGGCTCGGGCAAAGTCAACGACACCGAACTGGTAGCCGCGCTCATCAACCAAGAGAAGGATTTCGTAGCAGGCATCAAGCATGCGCAAGCTGTGGTTCAGGGATCCCTCACGTTGCTCATCATGACCGATGACGGGCGCATCATCGCGGCGCGAGACGCACTTGGCCGCCTGCCCATCCTCATCGGCAAGGACGACGAGGGCTACTGCGTATCGTTCGAATCGTTCGCGTACCAGAAGCTTGACTATGTAACCGACTATGAGCTGGGCCCTGGCGAGATCGTAAGCATCACCGCCGACGGCCACGAAACGCTGGCACCCGCTGGCGAGGACATGAAGATCTGCGCGTTTTTGTGGACCTACTACGGTTACCCGAACTCCACGTACGAAGGCGTGAACGTCGAGGTCATGCGCTATAACAACGGCAAGATCATGGCACGCGACGAGGCCGCGCGCGACGCCGTGCCCGACGTCGATTTCATCGCCGGCATCCCCGATTCGGGCATTCCGCACGCTATCGGCTACGCCAACAAGACCGACAAGAACTTCGCGCGTCCCTTCATCAAATACACCCCCACCTGGCCGCGCAGCTTCATGCCCGGCAACCAAAGCGTCCGCAACAAGGTTGCCAAGATGAAGCAGGTACCGGTTTCCGAGCTTATCCACGATAAGAAGTTGCTGTTCATCGACGACTCCATCGTGCGCGGCACGCAGCTGCACGAGACGGTTGACTTCCTGTTCAACTGCGGCGCCAAGGAAGTGCACATGCGTTCGGCGTGCCCGCCCATCATGTTCGGCTGCAAGTACCTGAGCTTCTCGCGCAACGACTCCGACATGGAGCTTTTGGCGCGCCGCATCGTCCAGCAGATCGAAGGCGACGAGGGGCAGAAGCACCTCGATGAGTACGCCGATGCCTCCACCGAGCGCGGTCAGTGCATGCTCAAGGCCATCTGCGAGGAGATGGGCTTCGACTCGCTTGAGTACCAGTCGCTCGACGGCATGCTCGAGGCTATCGGCCTTGACCCTTCCAAGGTGTGCACCTACTGCTGGAGCGGCAAGGAATAGGCAGAGGCGGAACTTCGTACTGAAATGGGACACCGAGCCGGGCTCGGTGTCCCATTTTTAATGCATACTGTTGTATTCACTTTAGTTTGTATTTATTTATGTATTTGTGTATACTTTCGATATGTAAAACACAGACGGGAAGGAGCGCACTGGAATGAACACGATAACGGCAAGCAAACCATGCTTTAGCAGAGATCAAATTGTATCTGCCACCACCGTGAGCAAAAAGTTCTCCGAGATTCGCAAGCGCGCGAAGTCGACGCCCCTGTTCGTCTCGGACAGAAACGAGATCGACACGGTCATCCTCGACTACCAGGCGTACGAGGACATGTATATGGAGCTCGAGTACCTGCGCGAGCAGCGCTTCTACGAAGCCGTCGCGGAGCGCATCGCCAAGGGCGACGCCGATCCCGCCCGCAAGAGCATCGGCCTCGACGAGGCCATGGGAGCCGAGGCTCTCGCCGAGTACCTGAGCATAGACCCCGACGCCATTTCCGACGAGGAGCTGTTCGAATGAGCAGGCGATTCACCGTACGGTTTTACAACGAGGACGCGCTGAAGGAGTACCGAAAGTTAGACGGATCCGTGAAGAAGCTGGTCGACGTCGGGTTGCGAAAACTCGAGGTACGCGCTGACGAGATCGGCAAGCCCCTCGAGGGGCCGCTCCGGGGGTGCAAGGAGCTTAAATACCGCAAAGACGGCGTCCGCGTGGTGTTCCGTATCGCGGGCGGTGTTATCGAGATCGTGGACATCATCGCCATTGGCAGCCGCGCCGACGGCGAAGTCTTCAAGACCGCCGAGAAGCGCCTGACGGCAGGAAACGAGTAACCGTCGAGCGGAACGAAGCAGCCTCGCGAACAAGCTAAATGACAGCTGTTCACGAGACCGCTTCACAGCTGACTTCAAACGAGCATGCTATCGGCCTTGACCCCGAGAAGGTGTGCACCTACTGCTGGAGCGGCAAGGAATAGGCAGAGGCGGAACTTCGTACTGAAATGGGACACCGAGCCGGGCTCGGTGTCCCATTTGATTTTACCAGCCGAACAGGGCGGCGGCCTTCCCCATACGCTCGGATATCCTCACACCGAAGGGGCAGTTAGGCTCGCACGCCCGACATTCCGTGCAGTCACCGACCAGCGCGTCAAGCGCCAGGTAGTGCTCACGCCCCGAATCCGATGACGCTCACCTCAAGGCCCGTCTTCCCCAATCGCCTGTACTGCATAGTTTCTCACCCTCTCAACATACGCGACCCACATCCGATTCGCACGCCAAGCTTACCTTAAGCTCCAAAGCCCCTGCAGCCAATAGGACAAATTAATTGCCACTCGGTTAATTGTGGTGCTGGCCTTGGGCAGCGCGTCTATAATGTCGAGCAACCATATTTGCGTCTCGTTAGTTCGGCGAGGCGCTTTTCATTAGGGAGAACGGAAGGCGCGAAAGCCGGAAACGAAGGAGAGAGCATGGCGTTTTATTTCGAAGAACCGTCCCGCACATTTAACGAGTACCTGCTGGTGCCCGGCCACACCCCGGCCGACTGCGTGCCGGCAGCCGTCAGCCTGAAAACCCCGCTGGTCAAGTACCGCAAGGGCGAGGAAGAGTGCCCCCTGTCGCTCAACGTCCCCATGGTCTCCGCCATCATGGCCGCCGTTTCCGACGACAACATGGCCGTTGCGCTGGCAACCGAGGGCGGCCTTTCGTTCATCTACGGCAACCAGAGCATCGAAGACGAAGCGGCCATGGTCGCGCGCGTGAAGGACTACAAGGCCGGATTCGTGGTAAGCGACGCCAACCTCTCCCCCGACATGACGCTTGCCGACGTGGTCGAGCTCAAGGAGCGCTACGGCCACTCCACCATGCCCGTCACCGACGACGGCAGCGCCACCGGTAAGCTGCTCGGCATCGTGACCAGCCGCGACTACCGCCTCTCCCGCATGTCGCTTGACCTGAAGGTCGCCGAGTTCATGACCCCGCGCGAGCGCCTTATCGTCGCCCCGGCCAGCACCTCCCTCAAGGTCGCCAACGACATCATCTGGGATAACAAGCTCAACTCCCTGCCCATCGTCGACGAGGACGACCACCTGATCAGCCTCGTGTTCCGCAAGGACTACGACTCCCACAAGTCCAACCCGCTTGAGATGCTTGATGACCACAAGCGCTACCTGGTAGGCGCAGGCATCAACTCGCGCGACTACGCCGAGCGCGTGCCCGCTTTGGTCGAGGCCGGCGCCGACGTGCTGTGCATCGACTCTTCCGAGGGCTATTCCGACTGGCAGAAGTTCACCATCGAGTGGGTACGCGAGCGCTACGGCAACGATGTCAAGATCGGTGCGGGCAACGTGGTCGACCGCGAGGGCTTCCGCTTCCTCGCCGAGGCGGGCGCCGATTTCATCAAGGTGGGCATCGGCGGCGGCTCCATCTGCATCACCCGCGAGACCAAGGGCATCGGCCGCGGCCAGGCCACGGCGGTCATCGAGGTTGCCAAGGCGCGCGACGAGTACTTCGCCGAGACCGGCGTTTACGTGCCCATCTGCTCCGACGGCGGCATCGTGTACGACCACCACATCTCGCTCGCGCTTGCCATGGGCTCCGACTTCGTCATGCTGGGCCGCTACTTCGCCCGCTTCGACGAGAGCCCCTCGGCCAAGGTCATGGTCAACGGCACCTACATGAAGGAATACTGGGGCGAAGGCAGCGCCCGCGCCCGCAACTGGGGTCGCTACGACCTGGGCGGCAAGAAGTCGCTTTCCTTCGAAGAGGGCGTCGACTCCTACGTGCCTTACGCCGGCAGCCTGAAGGACAACATGGCCGTCACCCTGCTCAAGTTGAAGAGCACCATGTGCAACTGCGGCGCGCTTACCATCCCTGAGTTCCAGGACAAGGCCAAGCTCACGCTGGTTTCGGCCACTTCCATCGTCGAGGGCGGCGCGCACGACGTCATGCTGAAGGACAAGAACACCTTCGCCAGCAAGGCATAAGACATCCAAGTTCGAAAAGCCGAAAGGACCCCGCCTCTCGTTTGAGAAGCGGGGTCCTTCCATTTGCAGGCGAACCGTCGCTCAAGTTCTGTGCAAAAACGGCGGGACCGCAATCTACTACGCCCCGGGCGCCTTGGGCGCAGCGGGCGCTCCCGGAGCCGCGGGAGCGGCGGGCGCACCAGGTGCGGCAGGCGCAGGAGCGCCGGGCATGGGCTTTTCGCCCTTCAGATACGGCGTGAAGTCGCACTTGCAGAAGGGGCACTTCTTGATGGCGATGCCCGAAAGCATGGCCTTGATCTCCTCGCCGCACTCGGGGCACTTCGGAGCCGCGGCAGCGGCGGCATCGGCAGGTCTAAAACACATAACAACTCTCCTTACACGAAGCGAAAGCGCCGCCCTGGCAATTCAAAACGGCGCTTGAGCTTATTCTGTGACGATCTATGGCAAGCACGCCCCCAAGGTGCCTCCCGAGCGCCAATCGATAGGGCTCATGACGCTCGGGATTTATAGGGATGGCGAGCTTATTACTTTACTTCCTACTTAAACTTGCACAGGGCAAGCGCGGCGGTGCCGATAAAGCCGATCACGCACATCACGATGCCGGTGGTCATCCAAGCGGTCATATCGGGACCAAGCAGGATGGGGGTCAGCCAAGAACCCAGGAACTGGCCAAGGCTCTGAACCAGCATGAGAACGCCCATGCCGATGGACATAAGCTCGGGACGGCCGAGCACGTTGATGTAAGAGGTCAGGCACATAACCGGACCGCCCAGGCCGACGAGGCCCATCACGATGGCGCCAACCCACAGAAGCGGACCAGTCTGGGTGAGCAGCAGGAACGTGCAGGGACCCATCACGAACAGCGCAGCCAGGTACAGCGGCTTGCAGCGACCCAGCTTGTCAGACAGCGTGCCGAACAGCGGCGAGGAAATAACCGCGAGCAGCATGGGCAGCGTGCTGATGAAGCCGGACAGCGTCGGGTCAACGCCCTGCTGCTGCAGGAAGGTGGGGCCGAAGTTGAGAACGGCCATGAGGGTCAGGTTGAACACGAGGAACGCAAAGAAGAACAGCAGGATGTTGGGCTTAACGAGCTCGGTGTAGCTGACCTTCTCCTCGACGGCAGCCTCGGTTGCCTCTTCAAGGGCCTTACCCGGATCCTTGACGATAACGGCAACGACGATGGCGAACACAACGGCAGCAGCTGCGTAGATAACCCACACGCCCACGAAACCAGTAGCGGAGTACAGGGTGGGAGTCAAAACGCCACCGACTACGGAACCCAGGCAAACCCAAAGTGCCCAAATGCCCGTGGCCGAACCAATCTTGTCGGGCGCGACGTATTTCTGCACGGCTAGGGGACCGCAGATAGTGACGAAGATAAACGCCACGCCCTCAATGGCACGCGACACGATGAGAATCATGCCGTTACCCGCAAAGGCGCCAAGAAGCGAACCGGCGGCAATGATGACGGCCGCTGCGAGCAGCATGGTCTTCGGGCCGAACTTCTTAGCGAGAGCGCCCGTGGGAACGGCAAGGACGATTCCCACGAACGTGAAGATGGACATGAGCCAAGACGCAGAGCCGGCGTCCATGTTCATGTTCACCATGATGTCGCCCATAACGACGGGGACCTTGAACTGGATGGTTGCGATAGCCGTGCCGAACAGCAGCATGGCAAACGCGATCAGGATGTAATTCCCGTACTTCTTCTCGGTGCTCATAAAGCACCTCCTCCTCTTTTACGGTGCGGAACGTCGCTTAACCGAACGGGCTTGCCGCGATCTTCGGAAATCTCTCACCTCGGCACATCGCGCTCGCAGTGCGACGAAGAGGGAAATGAGACAACACGACACTTACCCGACCCCCGGGTTAAGCTTTTCCTTGTCAGTTAGTTTGAGCGGAACTGAATGAGCCAATGAACTAGGTTTATTGGCTCATTTCTGCGTATCAGCTACAGCGCGGCGATGTTGTCCTGGACAACCTCGAAGCGCTCGCCGCCAGGACCGCGGAAGAACATGATGCGCAGCTGCGCGCCAGCATCTCCGTACGTGACGAAGACGTCGGAATCTTCCTCGGAAAGCGGGCGGTCGAACTCCAGCGGCGGATCGAACGGACCGGCCTCGATGGCCACACCCTTCTCGTTCAAAAACGCCACGAACTCGTCCATGTCGGGAACACGCAGAGCCAGGTGGTTCAGGCAGTTTGCTGCGGCATCACACGTGGACTTGTCCTCGCATTCGAGCAGCTCGAGCACAACGCCGCTGCCCTTGATCCACGCCATCTTGAGGGGCTTATCGCCCTCCATGGCGTCACTCTTCAGCAGCAGCTTGCAATCGAAGATCTCCTCGTAGAATTTAATCGACTCCTCGATGTCACGGCAGTACACGCCAACATGCTGGAAGCCCAATTTCATGGTTTCCCCCTTCCATGCGTATTGAAACAGTTCGATTAAACACAAGCGGTGAAGCTAAGCTATCGGGGATGCGGCCAGACGGAAAGGCCGCATCCCCCGGTTAAGGCTAAGCGAACATTAGCCCTGATCGCTCGACGTGGCAGCCATAACCTCGGCAACCGTGGCGTTCTTCATACGAAGCTCGCTGATGCACACGACATCGGCGCCGAACTCGGTGACGGCGGAGACGTCGGAGGTGTAGACGTCGTCAACAGCGGTGCGACGCTTGGTGAGCGCGATGGCCTTCTCGGCGTCGTAAGGAATGAGCTGCTCCTTCGGCGGATTCGCCTTGGCAACCCAGTTCGGCGTGGTGATAGCCGGATCGGGCATGGTCTCGATCTTGCGCACGTCGCCGTACTTGGCAACAAGCTCGTCGATGGGACCGAAGTCCAGAGCACGCATGGGGCAGGAGGCCACGCACAGCGGCAGCTGGCCCTTCTCCAGGCGGTCGACGCACATCGTGCACTTGCTCATCTTCGTGCCCGGCTCGTCGCTGGCGAACTTCGGCGCGCCGTAGGGGCATGCCTTCCAGCAGTTGCGGTCGCCCTCACACTTCTCGGGGTCAACCAGAACGGCACCGTAGGTGTCCTCTTTGAAGATGGCGTCATGCTCGCACGCCTCGACGCACACCGGGTTGTCGCAGTGACCGCAGTTGAACGCCAGGATGCCGATGGAGGTGTTCGGGAACACGTCCTTCTCCCACATGTACACGCTCATCCACTTCTCGGGACCGGGCGCGATGTCATACCAGTCCTTGCACGCTACCGAGCAGGCCTTGCAGCCGTAGCAGCGTCCCTGGTCGAAGAAAAATCCGTACTGAGTCATGTTCTATTCGCCTACCTTCCTGATCTCAACCAGGCCAGCCGTCAGCAGCGCGCCCACGATGTGCGGCAGATGAGTGTCGCCGATGAGCAGGTTGCAGTTGCCGGCGGTGTCAATGCCGTATGGCATGAGCTTCGACTTACGCACGTTATCGAACTTGGACCACTCGCCATGGCCGATGGAAACGGTGCCCGGAAGCAGCTTCGAGGAAACGTACGCGGTGATCTCGACCTCGCCGAACTGGTTGTACACGAGGACGCGGTCGCCGGTCTTGATGCCGCGGTCGGCAGCGTCGGCCGGGGACATGCGCACCATGTGCTCGTAGCAGTCGCCCTTGAGCCAAGGGTTCTGGTCGTTAGCGGAGTGCTGACGATAGGAGGAAACCGGCGTGACCATGGACAGCGGGTAGTTCTGCGTCCAGGAATGATAGTAGCTGTCGTTTGCGGGCTCGTCCTGATAGGTGGGCTGCCAACGCGGGTATGCGTCGTACTGTCCGCCGTAACGGGTCTGGGTGAGGTCGTTCTCCTTGACGAAGGAGCTCTCGAACTCGATCTTGCCAGACGGCGTCTTGAACGGGGAACGGCCCCACTCGACGGTGTTCTTGAACGGGTAGAACCACTCGCCCGGCTCGCCGGGAACGCGGACGATCGGCATCTTCTGGAATTCCTCCCACGAAGGCGGATCGATCTCGTAGTAGCCCAGCAGGCCGTTCTCGTCCTTAGCCCACTCTTCGTAAGCCGGCTTGTAGATGCGCTCGATGACCTGCTCGTCCCACTCGCGCCAATCGGTGACGTCGAGCATCTTCGGGCAGTACTTGTCAGCGAAGCCAAGACGGCGAGCCAGCTCCATCCAGACCCAGTCCTTGGAGCGAATCTCTCCCGGAGGATTGACGCCCTTGCCGGCGAACAGGAAGTAGTTCATCATGCCGGACGGACCGTTCCAGTAGCGGTTGATTCCGAAGAAGTGCATGTCGGTGGACTCGAACTGAATGACCGGCGACGGGAGCACGATGTCGAGGAACTCGATGGACGGCTGATCGTGGAAGTACTGCCAGCCCCAGGAGAATTCCATGTCGGCGAAGCCCTGCATACGCTTGGACACGTGATGCTGATTGTTGATGTAGTTGTTCGGGATGATGGCCATGCGCAGGTGCGGCAGCGGCGAGCCCTTCGGGCAGCCGATGCGACGACGGAACTCTTCCTCGTCGATCTCGCCAGCAGCATAGAGCTTCTGGCAGTGCATGACCTCGGTCACCTTGTTGTTGTTGTTGGTGATGGGGTTGACCACATCGCCCTTGATCTGGCCGGTGTTGGGCACAGGCGCGAAGATGCGGGGCTGAGTAACCAGGTTGGCGCCGCCACCCTCGCAGCCGCCGGGGATGGACATGTTGCCGGTCATAGCCTGGAGCAGCATGGCCACAGCCGCGGCGTAGTCGCCGAGGTTACGCTTGGAAACGCCGTACATCTGCTGCAGGTGGACGGGCTTCATGGAAGCGTAGTAACGGGCGAACTCGCGGATGGTCTCAGCCGGGATACCGGTGATGGGCTCGGCCCACTCGGGGGTGTGCTCGACGCCGTCGACTTCGCCGACGATGTACTTGCGCCACTGCTCGAAGCCCTCGGGCTCAACCCAGGTCTCGACGTACTCATGGTCGTACAGGTCCTCGGTGTAGAGAACGTGCGCGACAGCCAGGCCGAACGCGGTGTCGGTGCCGGGGCGGATCGGAATCCACTGCGCACCCAGAGCCTCGGCGGAGACGTTGTATACCGGGTCGATGAGGATGAACTTCGTCCCGCGCTCCTGGGCTAGCTTCATGTAGAAGGGCACATGGCCAAACCATGCGACCATCGGGTCGAAGCCCCAGAGAACCACGAGCTTGGAGTTCAGCAGGTCGGGAGCCTCGAAGCCGGGGAAGGCGTCAGAGGTGCCCTTGATGAGGCAGTCGGTCAGGCGGACGCCCAGATGGAAGTCCTCAGCCGCGGCGCTGCCGGAGGTGGAGTGGTCGCCCCAGCCGGTGATGGTGCCAGGCATGTAGGAAGCGAACGGGAAGTCGGAGCTCTCGAATGCCACATAGTAGCAGTAGTACAGCCACGGGCGGTCGGGGCTCTCGTCGGCGAACTGCTTCATCTTGTTCGCGATGGTGTCAAGCGCCTCTTCCCAGGAAATGCGCTCGAAGTGGCCCTTGCCGGAGCCCTTCTCACCAATACGCTTCATGGGGTACAGCAGGCGGTTCTCGGAGTACAGCTCCTGGCGCCATGCATGGCCCATGGGGCATGCACGAGCCTGCAGCATACCAGTCTGCACGGCGTTCTCGTCGTCGTCCTCGCGCGCGATGCCGGGGTTGACCGAGTCGTCGGGCTCAATGGCGATGATCTTGCCGTCCTTCACGCTGCACTTGATCAGGCAGGTGGCGTCCCAGCAGCCATTGTTGTGGCAAGTGGTGTAGAAATAGTCTACCCCCTCGTGGCGCTCGCCCAGTTTCTCGACTATCGACTCTCTTGACATCGTGCCTCCTCTCTTTGTAGCAACTCTCCCAAAAGAATGCGACTGCGCCCTCCAGCGCAACTCGCTTGAATGCAGACTACTGAGGCGCTTTCGTCGTTAACAAGGTCATTTCTGTTTTTCTATTTTTCGAAAATATCCTGTGTAATCTAACTTGCGAATTCTCGACATTGCCGACATCGAAAGATTCCGTTTTTTCTAAATGCTAAAATGAACGGGCCGCGTTGAGATAGGCATGCTGACGGCGGATCCGGGCGCTTCGCTTCTTTCGACCGCCTTTCCAGCGTCTCTATCTCAGCGCGACCAATTGGGATGCATGCAAGCTTCCTAGTCGACATGATTTCCGCGAAAAGGCAGGTCATGCGGGTTGTTCCGCATGGTTTGCTGCGCCGCGGAGGCCATATGCGTCGCAACTTGCTCAGGGGGATGTGAAGGGGTGTGCGTGATGGACTATGCAGGCTATTCGTATTCGGCGCTTACTCAAGCCGAATTCTACAAAGCAGAAGCGGAGCTCCTTCGATTCGGCGACAAGCTGACTCACAGCCCCTGCGCGCGCTACATGCAAACCACGCTACTTGCCTTCGACGCCTGCTTTGCCATCCACATGACGCACGACTTCGTGCTTCCGGTCGTGCCGCTTATCACCGCGTTTGACTTGACCGACTGGAAATACCACGGCGACACGTACCGCAGCGTGCGGGCGCGCTTGCCTGAGTTCCAGTTCCCCGAGGAAACGCTAAGCGCCGCGCCTTACGCGCTGCATTACATGCAAGCGATTAACTGGGTGGCGGAAAACACCCAGCCCGATACCGTGATCAGCCTCGACACCGTCCTGCGCCTGCACGAGATCCTCCTCAGCGGCACCACGGGCGACAACCGCTATCGAGGGTTTCGCACCTCATATCTGCCGCATAAGAAGGGATCCGACCCCACGCGCATTCCGCTTGAAATCAATGAGCTGTGCCAGTTTGCGAACACCGAGTCCTTCTCGCCTATCGGCCAGGCTTCGGTCATCCACCACGCCTTCGAGCGCATCGTGCCCTTCGAGCAGATGATCGACCGCACGGGCCTCGTGCTTTCCTTCATGTCGCTGTTCAAGCGAGGGCTTCTGCCGCATGGGTACATGGTGCCCATCTGCTGGGGCGCATCCGTCGACAAAGAGTATCGCCGCAAGCTCAAGGACTCGTCGCGCGACATGTCCTCGCTGGAAACGCACGAGAAATTCCGCGAGCATTGGGCCATCTACAACGCGCGCAACACCTACATGTCCGTGGTCATAGCCGACTCGTTCCTGAACGCCGCCGACCGCCTTCGCACGAAATGGCGGTCGCGCGACCTGCGCATACCGGCCAACTCCGCCATGGATCGCCTGCTTGACCTGCTGTTGGCCGTGCCAGGGCTTTCCACCATTCGCGCGGCGGATATTATCGGGAAAAGCTACGGCGCCACCAACGAGGCCATGCGTCAGCTTGCCCAAGCGGGCATCGTACGCGAGGTGGCCCTTGACGGACGCGAGCGCATATTCATCTGCGAGCAGTCGGCAGCCATGATCACGGAGTTCGTAGAGAATCTTGCGCGTATGGGCAGCAAAGCCGAGGCCGACGGTATTCGCAGCAAGAGCCTCCTTCTGTAAAGGCCGACAGTTGGGACAGAGACCCTAGCCGGTACCCCATTTTCCTCGCAACGAACTTTGCCAGGCGACACGGGGGCTCGGCAGGGCAAACGAGACGAAAAGCCCGGATGACGGGGTAGAAAACCCAGCTCGGTGCCCCATTTGGCAAGACCCGCCGCAACGACGCCATAGGCCAAATTGGGCGAAGGCCGAGCTTTCCGCTCTAGCCTTCGCACCCGATTCCTATTCCGCTTGCAGAAGGGGCCGCATCACGCGACCCCTTCCGACAAGACGAATTGCTGCAGCAAGAACAGGCTACTTCACAGCCTCACCCGTAGAATCGCTGTGGAAGTTGGAGAAGCCGCCCACCGCGTTCGCGGCAAACTTGCCTTCGGTCTTAGAGAAAAAGACCTGCGTCTTCATCAGATCCTTGATGGTGACACCAACCTCGGCCATGGCCTCCTTCTGGCTCTTCCCCTCTTCGATGAAAGCGTTGAGCACCTCAGCCTTCTTCGGCGACTCCAAAGCCATGAACTCCTCGCGCTCCATATGAACCTCCCCCATGGGTTGTCAAATGCCAACATGCTTTCGCCATTATAGGAAGGGCGCTTGGCAACCGCGAAGCATATTTCCGTTTAGCGCGATGACGGAAATATCTCCATCGCAAGATTGGTCGGTTCGCGTGCGTCGCCGTAATCGAAAAGCCGTCGGTTCCCGTCATGTCGGTCGGGCAACAACCAACCTACGTCCTATGTCAAGTCTTTTTCTCGCTCGGAGTGCACGGTTATACTTTTTGCAGGCCTTGCCTCGACTTCATTTGCGATGGACTACCAAATTGAAGAGGGAGCTTCAGATTGCCTGTGAAATGGAGATTCGCATCCGTTGATGCGAAAGCCAGGAAGCCGGCTGCGAGCACCCACCTTGTGAAAGGTGGGTTCATCCTCTAGTCGAGACAGGGCTTTGCTTTTGCCCTCACAACTCGATGGAGGGGATGCGCAGGGTGAAGGTGGTGCCGCGGCCCACCTTGCTTGACAGGGTAAGCGTTCCCCGGTGATTGAGCGCCGCATGCTTGGCAATAGCCAGGCCCAAGCCCGTTCCGCCCGTTTCCTTGCTGCGGCTTTTCTCCATGCGGTAGAAGCGCTCAAATACCTTGCCCTGCTCTTCGGGCGGGATGCCCGGGCCGTCGTCGGACACGCGCAGAAGCGCGAAGCGGAAGTCGTTGATGTCGTACTCGTAGCGCACGTCAACGCCCACGTGCCCGCCGGGATGGTTGTAGCGGATGCCGTTTTCCACCAGGTTGTATACGGCCTCTTCGATAAGCGTCTCGGTGCCCTTGATAATGGCGTGCTCGCCCGAGCACGAAAGCGTCACGCTGCGCGTCTCGGCAAACGAACCCAGGCGCGCCACCACGCGCTCGGCAACCGCCATCAGGTCAACCGGCATCGGCTCTTGCACAAACGCCGTCTCATCGAGGCGCGACAGGGTGAGCACGTCGTTGATGAGCTGGCGCATGTTGGCGCTTTCATCGTAGATGAGGCCGGCGAAACGCGGCACGTCGGCCGCATCGACCATGCCCGTCCTCATGAGCTCGGCGTATCCCGAAATCACCTGCAGCGGCGTCTTCATCTCGTGCGAAACGTTCGCCGAGAACTCGCGGCGCATGCTCTCGGCGCGGGCCAGCTCGGCGTTTTGCTCTTTGAGCAACGTCTGCTGCTCGTCGATGCGCCGCAAAAGCGGCTCCATCTCAACGTAGATGTCGTTGTTGAGAGGGTCGGTCACGTCGATGGCGTCGATGGGCCGCATGATGCGCCGCGTGAACACGCGCGAGATCGCAAGCACCAAGATGGCCGCCACGACAAACGACATGACCTCGGGCACCACCAGGTCGCTTGCGTACGAGAGCAGCGATTCACGCGTTTCCGATAGGCGGACGACGCTACCGTCGGAAAGCTCGACCGCCGCATACACCGTCACCGTGCCAAGCGTGGTGGAATAGCGCGACACCGCACCCTCGCCCGACTCAAGCGCCGCCTTGATCTCGGGGCGGTCGGCATGGTTTTCCATGTCCGCCGCATCGGTGGTGCTGTCGAAGAGCACCTCGCCCGTCGCGCCCACCAGCGTGTAGCGAACATCGCCCGAAAGCTGCTGCTCAAGCGCGGGCACGTTTTCAGAGCTGGGCGTTTCGTTGAGCCTGTCGGCTGCCTGGTGGGCAAGGGCAAGCAAGTCCTCTTCCGCTTCGCCCTCTATGGCGAAGTAGTATGTCGCCATGGTGAGCAGCGAAAACGCCAACATCACGGCCATGGTAAAGCCCAGAAGCACCAGGTAGATGCGCCCCGAAAGGCTGTTTCCGAACAGGCCGCCTTGCCGTTTGGGCTCCTTCGGGGCATGACCCCGCGAACGTGCCTCACTCATAGACTAGCGACCCACCTTAAAGGTGTATCCCACACCGCGCACGGTAGCCACGAGGGCCTCGGCACCGGGCAGCGCGCGCCCGAGCTTCTGGCGAAGCGTTTGCACATGCACGTCAACGGTGCGCGTCTCGCCCACGTAGGTTACGCCCCACACCGCCTCGAGCAGTTGGCTTCGCGTAAGCACGCGGCCCGCGTTTTCCATAAGCGTCTGAAGAAGGTCGAACTCTTTGAGCGTGAGAATCACTTCCTGGCCCTCCACGAAAACGGTGTGGGCGTCTACGTCCACGACAATCGGGCCAGCGGAAAGCTCGTTGTTGGCCACGGGAGCCGCTTTCTGCGAACGACGTATGAGCGCCCGCACGCGCGAGGCCAGCTCCATCATACCGAAGGGCTTGCCCAGGTAGTCGTCAGCGCCCGCGTCAAGGCCGATCACGCGATCGAATTCGGCGTCTTTGGCCGTGAGCATCATAACCGGCACGTCCTGCGTGGCCGGATTCTGCCGAAGGCGCTTCAGGATTTCCAGGCCGTCAATATCGGGCAGCATGATGTCAAGCAGAACGACCTCGGGAAGGCCCTGCTCAAGCGCCGCGAAAAACTCGTTGGCGTGCGCGAAACCCTGCACCTCGAAGCCCGCCTGCTTGAGCGCGTAGGCGGTAAGCTCCCGGATGTTCAAGTCGTCTTCGACGTAGTAAATCATGTTCGTCCTTCATCTGAGCTCAACTGCATGCCACAGTTGGCGCAGGCGCAACCCTGCGGCCAGCCCTTCTTCGATGGCCTACTGGGAAACCAGCTCCTTTGCGTCCTCAACCGCCTTAGCTTCATCGACCGCCTTCGCCTCGACGCCCGCTTCCTCGGCAAGAGCCTTCGCTATGTTTCCATGGGCGTACAGAGCCATGGCTCGCACGGCCGCATCGGTAGCTGCGTTGACCTTCTCCTCCTCGGCGATCCCGAACACCATGGTGCCGCGATAACCGTAGTCGGTGATTTCCGTGAACATCATGCTGGGCGCCTTCTTCAGCTTGCTCACGCGCGAAACCGCGTGTTCAACCGCGTGCTCCATACTGTGGGCAACTGCGGTAAGGCGGTCGTCCTCGGCCCTGATGACCACGGGTATCACCACGTGCGTGCGCGGCGGAATCTTCACCACGATGGAGGTGTTCATGGCCGAGTTCGGTATGATAATGCGGTTTTTTACACGATCTTCGATTACCGTCTGGCGAAGATTGACGTCCTGCACCGTACCCTGCAGGCCCGTTGTGCCCACTTTGATGTGATCCCCGGGCTTCACCAGGCCGGACACGCTGACGTTTATGCCTCCGATAACGTTCGAGATGGTGTCCTGCAAGCCAAGAGAAAGCGCGATGCCGCCGACGCCGAGGGCCGCGAACAGGCCGGTGACGTCTTTGTCGAAGCAGAAGGAGAGCATAAATCCTATGCCCAGCGCCCAAATGACCACGCGAATGATGTTGAGGAAGATGCTGTTGGCGGGCAGCGCCGACGCTTCGTGGCTCATGATGCGCTTCGCGAACGTAGTTGCCAGGCGAACGAGCAGCCATGTCACGAACAGGACGATGACCGCCGTAACCAAAGAGAGCGTCAGGTCGGACTGAACGAGTCTCTCCATAAGCGTATAGGTTTCCTCCAGCGACTGCTCGACGCTTTCCACCGCCTCACCCGCGGTCGAGTTGGCCAAGGCGCTGCTTTCCTGAGAAGCGGTCAACGTGCCTCCTCTCGCATCAGGCCTACCATGAGGCGGGCCTGGTAATTACTTCCTCGTCGCGCCGCCACAACACGACGGTGCCCGCTTCGCGCGTCTTGCGCACATCGATGATGCGCTGGTTCGACGAGCCGCGGAACTTCAGCATGAGCGATTTTTTCGCTTGCACGAAGGGGCCGTCAACCAGCACGTCGGTGCTTTCGAGCAGCTGGCCTACGGCTGGCCTATCCTGAGCCATGCGCAGCAAATCCTCATACACGTAGCCCGTGTAGGTCCAGATGCCGTAGCCCTCTCCCTTCAGGCGCCGCGCCAGTTCCGCACAGGCCTCGGGTTGTTCGAAGGGCTCACCGCCGGAAAGCGTGACGTCGCGCACCAAGCCGTTGGCGCGGATCTCATCCAGCACGCTTTCCACCGTGCGCACCGTGCCTCCATCGAAAGGCTGGCTTTCGGGGTTGTGGCAGCCCGGGCAACAATGCGAGCAGCCCTGCACGAACACGGCATAGCGAAGCCCCGGCCCATCCACAATGGAGTCGGCCGCCGTTCCGAAGATCCGTATGTTCATGCTCTCGCCCATGACCCGTTCATTATAAAAGAAGGCCCGCCCCAAAAGGCAGGCCTTACACTTAAGCGACATTTTGAAGCGCGAGTCGGCATCAGAGGCTCGCAGGTTGGCGCAACCTACAAAGAATGTTTCACGCGGTCGCTCTCTTCGGCGCGCTTGGCGTCGTTGAAGCGATCGAGCGTTCCCACCAGGTAGCCCGTGATGCGGCGAATACGCTCGAACTGGTCGTGCTCGTCCTCGGTACGGCCGCACTTCGGGCACACGTCCTCGATCACGCCGTTGTAACCACACACCGGGTCGCGGTCAACCGGATGGTTGATGCTGCCGTAGCCCATTCCCTCTTCCTTCATGAAGCGGATAACCGACTCGAAGGCCTCGAGGTTGTCGGACGGGTTGCCGTCAAGCTCGATGTAGCTGATGTGACCGCCGTTGGTGAGTGCGTGGTAAGGCGCCTCGATCTTGATCTTCTCGAAGGCGTTGATGGGGTAATACACCGGCACGTGGAAGCCGTTGGTGTAGTAGTCACGGTCGGTCACACCGGGGATAGAGCCGTAGCGCTCGCGATCCATGCGAACGAAGCGACCGGAAAGGCCCTCGGCCGGCGTAGCGATGAGCGTGTAGTTCATGCCGCGCTCGCGCGAGATGCGGTCAACGTAGCGGCGCATATGACCCACGATCTCCAAGCCCAGGCGCTGCGCCTCGGGGCTTTCGCCATGGTGCTTGCCGGTAAGGGCCACCAGCGCCTCGGCCAAACCGATGAAGCCCGTGGTCAGCGTGCCATGCTTCAGGATCTCGCGCTGCTCGTCGCCAGCCTTAAGCTTCTCGGAGTCAATCCACACGCCCTGACCCATGAGGAACGGCGCGTTGTACACCTTCTTGCGCGCCTGGATCTCGAAGCGCTCGTCGAGCTGACCCACGACCAGCGCGAGCTTCGAGTCAAGCAGATCGAAGAACAGGTCCAAGTCGCCCTTGGCGCGGATGGCCAGACGCGGCAGGTTGATGGAGGTGAAGCTCAGGTTTCCGCGACCGGGCGTAACCTCGCGCGCGGGGTCGAAGACGTTGCCGATGACGCGGGTGCGGCAGCCCATGTAGGCCACTTCCGTTTCCGGGGTGCCCTTGTAGTACTGCGCGTTGAACGGCGCGTCCAGGAAGCTGAAGTTGGGGAACAGGCGCTTAGCCGAGCAGCGAATGGCCAGCTTGAACAGGTCGTAGTTCGGATCCTCGGGATTGTAGTTCACGCCTTCCTTCACGCGGAAGATTTGCACGGGGAAGATGGGCGTCTCGCCCGAGCCCAGGCCGTCCATGGTGGCAAGCAGCATGCTCTTGATGACCAAGCGACCCTCGGGGCTGGTGTCGGTGCCGTAGTTCACCGAGCTAAACGGCGTCTGGGCGCCCGCGCGCGAATGCATGGTGTTGAGGTTGTGCACCAAGGCCTCCATGGCCTGGAACGTGGTGCGCTCGGAATCACGCAGGGCGTTCTTCTTCGCGTAGGCGACAGCCGCGTCGATGTTGGCGGCGGAGATGCCGGCTTCGGAAAGGCGGGCGCGCAGGATGGTCTCGTACGCTTCGTCCATCTCCATGCTGGCCCACTTGCCAGTAACTTCCTCGATGGCGGCGAGCTCGGCCTCGACGAAGGCGCGCTCGTCCTCGATGTCGGTCAGCAGGTCAAGCGCTTCAGCCAGATGCTTCTTGAACAGGCGGCGATACGTCTTGCGCACGCCGTCGGCCAGACCGTAGTCGAAGTCGCACACCGACTGGCCGCCGTGCTGGTCGTTCTGATTGGACTGGATGGCGATGCAAGCCAGCGCCGCGTAGCTGGAAATGTCGGAGGGCTCGCGCAGCACGCCATGGCCGGTGGAGAATCCGCCCGCGAAGAGCTTGCGCAGCTCGATCTGGCAGCACGTGGTGGTGAGGGTATAGAAGTCCATGTCATGGATGTGAATGTCGCCCTCGCGATGCGCCTTGGCGAACTTCGGATCGAGCACGCACATCTCGTAGAACTGCTTGGCCGATTCGCTTCCGTACTTGAGCATGGTGCCCATGGCGGTGTCGGCGTCGATGTTGGCGTTCTCGCGCTTCATGTCGGAATCGGACGCCTTCGAGAACGTGATGTCCTTCAGCGTCTTGATGAGGCGGGAGTTCACGTCGCGCGCGCGGTTGCGCTCGGCGCGATACAGAATGTAAGCCTTGGCGGTTTGCACGAAGCCCGACTCGATGAGCGTCTCTTCCACCAGGTCCTGAATGCCCTCGACCGTCGGGGTGCCCTCGATGGCGCCAGCCTCGATCTTGGCAACCACCTTGTCGGCAATCTCGTCGGCCGCCTTACGATCCTGCATGGCAGCGCACGCCTGGAAGGCCTTCTCCACCGCCTCGGCGATCTTCTCCTTATGGAACGTGGTCGTGCGGCCATCGCGCTTGATGATGGTGGTAATCATGCCTTTTGCCTTCCTAATTCGTTTATGGTCCGTTCGGTTTTGCTTCTGCCGTTCAGCTTGCTGTTTATTTGGCGTTCGCCGGTTTTCCAAACCCCGCGCCGCGAACGATGCGCAGGGCCTTTGACGATCACTACATGCAGTGCCGAAAAGCGCGTGACGGCGTTATTCAAGCACCGCGCCCATTCCGTTGCTTGACCTGTGGTTTCGCTTGATTGCTCAACAAGCTTTCCACAGGCTTTCCAGTTTTGAAACCACAATATATTGTGGTTCGTCTGGTTTGGAATGGGAATATATAGTAGATAAGAAAAAAATTCGGCGCAAGACTTGACATGCCCCAATGTCATGAATTGCCACCAAATCGCAATAAAAAACACAAGCTCCTCATATATGTTACTAAAAATATAACATATGTGAGGAGCTATCGATTCTAACGGCTCTTCGAACCCCGAAACATCAGACTCCAAAAGCGCAGAAATCCCGAACCGCCATCGGAAGCCAACGACTGGCAAGCCGATACGGCATGCGCACCTACAGGGCGGCAGCGTCGGCCTCGAGGGCCGCCTTCGCCTCCTGCATCTGGATGCGCACAGCCTCATGGCCAGTTCCACCGTACGTGGTGCGCGCGGCCACGATGGCCTCCATGTTGAGCGCCTCCACAATGTCGGCCTCGAACAGGTCGCACTCACGCTGGAAGTCGGCAAGCTCCAAGTCCTCCAAGTCGCAGCCGCGCTTGTCGCACTCGAGCACCAGATGACCCACAACCTCATGCGCCTTACGGAAGGGCAGGCCCTTCTTTGCCAGGTAATCGGCCACGTCGGTAGCAGCCAGATAGCCCTTCTTCACCTGCGCACGCATAGCGTCGGCGTTCACGCGCATGGTGGCAATCATGCCAGCTGCGCACACGTAGCAATCCTCCATGGTGCGCGCCGCGTCAAACGCGCCTTCCTTGTCCTCCTGCAGGTCCTTGTTGTAAGCCAGCGGAAGTGACTTCAGCGTCATGAGCAGACCCACCAGATCTCCCACCACGCGACCCGACTTTCCGCGGATAAGCTCGGCGAAATCGGGGTTTTTCTTCTGCGGCATGATGGATGAACCCGTGGAGTAGCTGTCGGAAAGGGTGACGAAGCCGAACTCGGAAGTAGACCACAGGATGATTTCCTCGCACAAGCGCGTGAGGTGAATGCTCGAGACGCTGCAGGCGTACAGCAGGTCAAGCAGGTAGTCGCGATCGGACACCGCGTCAAGCGAGTTGGGAATGACGCGCGCGAAACCCAGCGTCTCAGCCGTCATATGACGGTCGAGCGGATAGGTGGTACCAGCCAGCGCCGCGGCGCCAAGAGGGCACGCATCGGCCGCACGATACGCCGCCGCAAGGCGCTCGAAATCGCGCGTGAGCATCCACACGTAGGCGAGCATGTGGTGACTGAACAGCACCGGCTGCGCATGCTGCAGGTGCGTGTAGCCCGGCAACAGCACGTCGAAATTCGCCTCTGCCTGGTCCACGAGCGCGCGGCGCAGCTCAATGTTAGCGGCCATGAGGTCACGGCAGCGGCGCTTGATGAACAGGCGCGTGTCGGTAGCAACCTGGTCGTTGCGGCTGCGGCCCGTGTGCAGGCGCGCGCCCGCATCGCCGATGCGCGCAATGAGCTTGCTTTCGATGGACATGTGGATGTCCTCGTCATTGATGTCGAAGGGAAACTCGCCCGCCTCGATCTCGGAAAGGATCTCGTCAAGGCCGGCATGGATGGCATCGCGGTCTTCCGCGGAAATGACGCCGCGCGCAGCCAGCATGGCGGAATGCGCCTTCGACCCGGCGATATCCTCGGCGTACATCTCCTTGTCAACAGGAAGCGAGGCCCCGAAACGCTGCGTGAACTCGCTCACGCCCTCCTCGAACCTTCCACCCCAAAGCGCCATCAACAAGTCCTTTCAATCAAAAATGTGTCGCTTAACGCTACAAGCATCAAGCGACACGCCCATTTCACCAACTCGCAGGTTGGCGTAGTAAGTCAGCGAGCGGATCCGGCGGCCGTCAGGCCGACGGACCCGCAAAAAGCTTAAAAGATGTCCTGACCAGCCTGGCGACGATTCTCAGCCCAGGTCTTGCCAGCCAGGGCAAACAGGTTGATGAAGCCCTTGGCGGAAGCATGGTCGAAGATGTCGCCCTCATCGTAGGTGGCGAGGTCCTTGTTATACAGCGAGAACTCGCTCTTGCGGCCCACGACGGTGCAGGTGCCCTTGTAGAACTTCAGGCGAACGGTGCCGCTCACGTGCTTCTGCGTCTCCTCGATGAAGGCGTTGAGCGCGTCAGTCAGCGGGGCGAACCACATGCCGTTGTACACCTGCGTGGCCCACGTCTGCTCGATGCCCAGCTTGTAGTGCTGCACGTCGCGCTCGAGCGTCAGAGCCTCAAGCGCCTTGTGCGCGGTGATGAGGGAAAGCGCGCCCGGCACCTCGTAGCACTCGCGGCTCTTCACGCCCACGAGGCGGTTCTCGATAAGATCGAGACGACCGAAGCCATGCTTGCCAGCGATGGCGTTCATGTCATACAGGATGTCCAGGTAGCTCTTCTCCACCCCGTCGATAGCGCAGGGGATGCCCTTCTCGAAGGTGACCTCGACGAAGCCGGGCTCATCGGGAGCCTCCTCGGGATGGCCGGTCATGGTGTAGATGTCGGTAGGCGGAGCAGCCCACGGATCCTCCAGCACGCCGCACTCGATGGCGCGGCCCCACACGTTGTCGTCGATGGAGTACGGAGCCTTCTCGGTGGTGGGAACCTCGACGCCGTGCTCGCGCGCCCACTCCATTTCCTGCGGACGGGTCTTGAACTCCCACTCGCGCACCGGGGCGATGATCTCGATGGTGGGATCGAGCATCATGATGGACGTCTCGAAACGCACCTGGTCGTTGCCCTTGCCCGTGCAGCCATGCGCGATGTACTTGGCGCCGTACTCATGCGCGATGTCGACCAGGTACTTGGAAATAAGAGGACGGGAAAGCGCGGAAAGCAGCGGGTACTGGTTCTCGTACAGGGCGTTGGCATGCAGCGCGCGGTTCAGGTAATGGTTGGCGAACTCCTCGCGCATGTCGACGACCAGCGCTTCGATGGCGCCGGTACGCAGGGCCTTCTGGCGAATGGCCTCAAGACCGTCATGCTCCTGTCCGACCTCGCCCACGACGGCGATGATGTCGAGGTTCTTCTCCTCCTGAAGCCACTTGATGCACACCGAGGTGTCAAGACCACCCGAGTATGCCAATACGCACTTTTCCCTCTGCTCTGCCATGTTCGTTTCCCTTTCTTATATGTATGGCTGGACTGAGTTTTCGTGTAACTTCGTCATGATAGTGCATGACGGTTTAGCTTGCCAGAATCGCCCCCAGCTTTTCGACGAGCACGTCGATATGCGTCTTCTCGCACACAAGGGGCGGAAGGAAGCGCAGCGTAGTGGGGCCGGTCGTGTTGAGCAGCAAGCCCGCATCAAGGCCTGCCGCAACCACATCGCCCGCCGCGGGCGCGCCCTCGCCAAGCTCGGCAGCAACCATAAGGCCGTATCCGCGCACCTCAATGACGTGCGGAAGGGCGGCCAGCTTCTCACGCAAGTAGGCGCCAACTTCCTCGACGTGATCCTCGAAACCGCCCTGGGCAAGCGTGGTCAGCGTGGCGTGCGCGGCGGCCACTGCCAAGCAGCTGCCACCGAACGTAGAGCCGTGGTCACCCGGCTGGAAGGTGTCGGCAATGTCGGCGCGCGCGGCGCACATGCCGGTGGGCATGCCGCCGGCCACGCCCTTGGCGATGGTCACGATATCGGGGGTGACGCCCAAATGCTGGAAGCCGAAGGGCTTGCCGGTGCGGAAGATTCCACACTGAACCTCGTCGGCAATGAGCAGGGCGCCGTTCTCGTCGCACAGGCTGCGCACGCCGGCCAAGAACTCTGGCGTACAGGGATGCACACCGCATTCGCCCTGGATAGGCTCGACCATGACGGCGCAAATCTGGCCTTTCATCTGGTCGAACAGGCTGCGCAGCGCCTCGATGTCGTTAATGGGGCTGTAGGCGAAGCCACCCGGCAGCGGCTGGAAGGCCTCCTGCTTGGCGGGTTGGGCAGTAGCGGCAAGCGTTGCCAGCGTACGTCCGTGGAAGCTGCGCTTGAGCGTCACGATGGTGCGTGCGGGCTCGACGCCGGCCTCTTCGGCAACGCGACGCGCATGCAGGCGGGCAAGCTTGATGGCGCACTCGTTGGCCTCGGCACCGGTGTTCGCGAAAAACGTCTTCCACGTGACCTCGTCCTTTTCGGGCAGTGCAGCGGAAAGCAGCTCGGAAAGCAGCTTTGCCACTTCGCCGCGCTTCTCGATGTAGTAGTAGTTGCTCACATGAATGAGCGTCTCGGCCTGGTGCTGCAGAGCCTCCGCCAACGCCGGATGGCAATGGCCCAGGCTCACCGCGCCCACGCCGGACACGAAGTCCAAGTACTCGTTGCCGGCGTCGTCGACCACCGTCATGCCCTTGCCGGAAACCAGCTGCACGCCCTTGCGGCCGTACGTGTGCATAAGGTAGGCGTCTTCAAGTTGTTTCTGCTGATCAAAGGTCATATAAGGATCCTTCCCATTCTCAAAACGCACCGCTGTTGACTCTCGGCGAATACGGCGCGCCCGCTATTCGATGTTCTCAGCAAGCTTGGCGGCGAAGTTGCCAAGCGGCTGGGCGGTGAAGGACTCCACGTCGTCGCGGCCCGTCACCATGGTGCCGATACCCTTGTCGGTAAGCAGCTCGAGCAGAAGCGCGTTGTCGATGGTGCCGTTCAGGATGTGTGCGCGTGCGACGCCCGCCTCGAGTGCGTGCACGCAGCTGGAAAGCTTCGGGATCATGCCCGTCGAGATGCTTCCCTCCTCCACCATGCGCTTGGCCTCGTCAACCGTCATGCGCGAGATAAGCGTGTCGCGGTTGGGGTAGTCCTCGAACAGGCCGTCGACGTCGGTCAGGAAGACCACCTTGTGCGCGCCGATGGCCGCGGCAATGTGGCCGGCGGCAACGTCGGCGTTGATGTTGTAGCAGCCGCCGTCTTCGCCCATGCCGATGGTGGCCACCACGGGAATGTAGTCGGAGGCTACAAGGTCTTCCAAAAGCGAGGTGTTGATGCGCGTGATGCGCCCCACGCGCCCAAGCGCTGGGTCAGCCTGCTCGGCCATGATGATGCCCGCATCGGCACCCGAGATGCCCACAGCCATGGTGCCGTGCTCGTTCATGGCAGCTACGAGCTCCTGGTTAACCTGGCCGGTAAGCACCATGCGCACGACCTCCATGGCCTCGTCGGTGGTCACGCGCTGGCCGTCGACGAACTCGACGGGAAGCTGGAACTTCTCCATCACCTTGTTGATGGCCTTGCCGCCGCCGTGCACCACCACCGGGTTCACGCCGATGATCTTAAGCAGCACGATGTCGGCCATAACCTCGGCGCGCAGGTGCTCATCCTCCATAGCCGAGCCACCATACTTGATGACGATGGTCTTGCCGGTGACGTTCTTGATCCAGGGCATCGCCTCGGTCAGAACCTCGCCGGTTATGCTGGAAACGCCGTTCGGGCGCGTTTGCGTGTCGTAATTCATGAGCGGTAATCTCCGTTGATCGAAACGTAGTCGTGCGAGAAATCGCAGGTCCAAATGGTAGTACCCTCACCGCCGGCGCCCAAGTCCACCTCGATGACAATCTCGGGCTCCTCGAAGCGACGCAAGGCCTCGTCCTCATCGAAGGGAACGGTCAGGCCATCGCGGCACACAGGCATGCCCATGATCTCGATGTACACGTTCTCCTGGGCAAAGTGCGCGCCCGAGCGCCCGAGCGCCCCGGCAATACGACCCCAGTTGGCGTCATGACCGAAGATGGCGGTCTTGACAAGCGGCGAGTTGGCCACGGCGCGGGCCGCGAGATCGGCTTCGGCGGGGGTAGCCGCGCCGTAAACGCTCACGGTCACAAGCTTCGTCGCGCCTTCGCCATCGGTTGCCATGAGGCGGGCAAGCGCCGCGCACACCTGGTTCACCGCCGCCTGAAGCGCCTCGAACGCGGGGGTGCCAGGTTCGAAAGGCGCAGCTTCGGGTGCGGCGGCACCGCTTGCAAACATGAAGCAGGTGTCGTTGGTGGAAGTGTCGGAATCAACCGTGACCTTATTGAAGCTCATGTTGACGGCGGTCTTGAGCGCAGTGTGCAGGTGCGGGGCAGCCACAGGTGCATCGGTGGTGATGACCGAAATCATGGTTGCCATGTTGGGCATGATCATGCCCGAGCCCTTCGCCATGCCACCCACGGTGAAGGTCACACCCGGATACCCGATGGCATCACCCGAAAACGTAACGGCGCATTCCTTCGGGACGGTGTCGGTGGTCATGATGGCACGCGCCGCATCCGCACCGCCCTGCTTGGAAACCTGCTGCCATGCGGCGGGGACTCCCACCTCGAACGGCTCCATGGACAGATGAACGCCAATGACGCCCGTCGAGGCAACGACCACCTCATCGGCAGTGCATCCTACGACGTCAGCCGTGATGGCGGCCATCTTCCGAGCGTTTTCGCGTCCGGGTTCGCCCGTTGCGGCGTTGGCGCAACCGGAGTTCACAACCACCGCGCGCGCCGTTCCGTAGGCAGGACCGCCCACGCCGCCTTCGCTCAGATGCTCTTTGGAAACCTGCACCGGCGCAGCGCAGAAGATGTTCTGGGTAAACACGCCCGCGCACGCGCAGGGCTCATCGGCCACGACAAGCGCCATGTCCAGGCGGCCGGGGTTTTTCCGGAAGCCCGCGTGAACGCCCGCGGCCTTAAACCCCGCAGCCGAGGTGACGCCGCCGTCCTCCACGAAGGAGCAGCCGAACCTGGCCGCGTATGCATCGTTGGTAATGCTCATTTCCCCGCCTTCCTACACTGGAACGGAAATCATGCTCAGGCCGCAATCCTGCGGCAGACCGCACACTATGTTGGCGCACTGAACCGCCTGACCAGCCGCGCCCTTACCCAAGTTGTCGATGGCACCCGTGGCAATGATCATGCGCGCGCCCTCATGCAGCGCCACGCCCACGTGCGCGCGATTCGTGCCCGCCACCGATGCGGTCTTGGGCTGCACACCCGCCGGCATGACCTCGACCAAGGGCGATTCAGCGTAAAAATCCTGATAGAGAGCCACAAGCTCCTTGATGGTAGGCGTCGGCGCGCCGGGAGCAAGCGGCATGGTGACCGTCGAGAGCAAACCGCGGTTCAGCGGAGCCAGATGCGGCGTGAACACGAGACGGCCCTCAAGCCCCAATATTTGCTCGATCTCCGGCGTGTGGCGATGCGTTCCCACGCCGTACGCCTCGAGGTTTTCGTTGGCGAAGCAGAAGTGCGTGCGCTCGGTTGCCTTCTTGCCCGCGCCCGTGATGCCCGAGATGGCATCGACGATAACGACGCCCGCAGGATCGACGAGCCCCGCACGAATGGCCGGAGCCGCAGCGAGCGAAGTTGCCGTGGGATAGCATCCCGCGCAGCCCACGAGCACGGCCTTTCCCTGCGCATGCTGGGCAGCCGCCTTCGCCAGACCCTCCGCGAACAGCTCGGGAAGGCCGAACGCAGCGCCCTCAAGCAAGTCGCACGCCACGTGGGGGGTCTTGTACCACTGCTCATATACGGCGGGATCCTTCAGGCGGAAGTCAGCCGAAAGATCAATAACCGTCACGCCCTGAGCCAAAAGCTCGGGCGCAGCACCCATGGCCGCCGTGTGCGGCACCGCCAAAAACACCACGTCGCATTGCGCGAAATCGGTGTTGGCATGGGTGGAGAAAGCCAACTCGGTGACGCCGCAAAACGCCGGGTACGCCTCGGCCAGCGGCGTGCCGTCAAGCGCGTCCGACGTTGCCGCCACCAGCTCAAACTCGGGGTGGGCCAGAAGAATGCGGCACAGCTCGATTCCCGCGAATCCCGCTGCACCTACGACGCCTGCTTTAATGGACATATTCGAAACCTCGATTCCTCGAAGAAAAGGGCCAACACGAAAACGCTCCGCAAACCAAGGGGAGCGTCAAAGGGAAATATGCGCGATAGCCGAGATAAACCGCGGGAGAAACCCGCATGACGGACCGATGGAAAAGACTTGGCGCCGCTCACAAGCCATCGCGCATCGCGCGTCGTCGCAGACGCGTTGCAAACGCCAGAGCCTGTGCCATATGTACGCCGCTCAAGTTCACTCGTAATCCTCGGTTCAAAGGAAGGCCCGCAGCCGCATGCCGCGCCCAGCCGTTCCAGACAAGTGCATATTCTATCCCTCTTCGGGGAAAAGTGCGTGTAAATATGCTGTTTCAAGCGCAAAACAGCCGATAAACGCGCGGGAACGCGCGAGGACGATCGAGCGCTAAGCCAGATCGAGCTCGAGGCCTACCGGACAGTGGTCGCTGCCAAACACTTCCGCGTAGATGCTGGCCGAGCCTACACGTTCACGCAGGGCCTCGCTTACCAAGAAGTAGTCGATGCGCCACCCCGCATTGTTGGCACGCGCGTTGAACCGGTAGCTCCACCACGAGTACGCGCCCACCGCATCGGGGTGCAGTGCGCGGAACGTGTCAACGAAACCAGCTTCCACCAGCTGGGTGAACTTGCCGCGCTCCTCGTCGGAAAAGCCCGCGTTACCGCGGTTGGGCCCGGGATTTTTCAGGTCGATCTCGTTGTGGGCTACGTTGAAGTCGCCGCACATGACAACCGGCTTGGGATCAGCGATTTCGCCAGGCATCGTCAAGGCAAACTCGACGCCCGCCGCCGCATCGAGCCGGGTTTCGCGCGAAGCATTCGCCTCCTGCGCCAGGGGATCCTGTGCGCGAATGAACTCCACAGGCACACCCGCTGGCAGTACGCCCTCCTCAAGACCCTTGCAGAAATCGCGGAAAGCGTCGTCCCACTCCATGCGGTGGTCGATGCGCGCGAGACCGTCTTGCGCGTTAGGCGTGTACACGCACACGAACCAGAACTGGTCGAACTCGACGGCCACGATGCGGCCTTCGGCGTCTAGGTGCTCGCTTCCCAATCCGTGCAGCACGCGCAAAGGCTCCTGCTTGCAAAACACCGCCGTGCCCGAATAGCCCTTCTTCTGCGCATAGCTCCAGTACTGGTGATAGCCGGGCAAGTCCAGCTCAACCTGGCCCGCCTGCAGCTTCGTCTCCTGCAAGGCGAACACATCGGCGCCAAATTCGTCGAAAATGGCCTGGAAGTCCTTCTTCAAAACGGCGCGCAAGCCGTTCACATTCCAAGAGATAAGCCGCATGGGCGCACCCTTTCCGTATATCCCGAAGCACCAAACCGCCGGCGCCTTACTGCTTGTGCTAAAGGATACCCTAGAAACCTGTCGGGCAACCATGGGCTCCAAAAACTGGTCTTCGAACGTTTGCCGAGCAGACTTGTGTTCAAAAAACGCATCCTTGTAGGCACACAGCCGCCCATCGCGTTCGAAAACGCCAAGTTTACTGGACATTTTTCCTTTGAATGTTGAATATCTTTCCTCCCATAGGCAGAAACCAACGGTTTGTCATACCGACCTGCCTACAAGGATGCGCTTTTTGAACACAACATCGAAACGCCCCTAAACCAGAATTGACACGGGCGATCTAGCCCGCTGCCGAAGCGCAGGTCGAACACGGGGTTTTGGCGGGAGGCCCAGGCTCCTATCAGACGCATGTCGATCTTGGTTTAACACAGCCTCGCATGCTTACGCGGGATTCGAGCCACCCTCGATGCTGAATCCCTCGCTGAAGGCGCTCGGGGTGACCACGGTGCCGCCCGATTGCTCGACCACGCCTATTTGGAAAATCCGAATAAATTTGTCGGAAAATCCGAATTTTTCAACTGGGAAAATCCGAATAGATCTACAATATAGCCAAGGAAAATCAGAAGCGCAT
>JAFSHA010000128.1 GCA_017440565.1 Eggerthellaceae bacterium
CCTGCGGCCGGCTTCGTGGAGCCCTGGGCTGCCGTCGTCATGGGCCTTGTCGTTTCCCCGTGCTGCTACTTCGCCATCGCGGTGTGCAAGCGTAAGTTCGGCTACGATGACGCACTCGACGCTTTCGGCTGCCATTGCGTCGGCGGCGTCGTCGGCGGCGTCCTCACCGGCGTGTTCTGCGTCCCCGAGCTTTCCTGGACCGAGTACGGCGGCCTTCTGTACACGGGTGACCCGATGCTGCTGATCTCCCAGATCCTCGGCATTGTGGCGACCGTCGCCTTCGTCGGCGCGGCCGATATCGTGCTCGCGCTTATCGTGAAGGCGTGCTTCGGGAGAAGCCTCCGCGTGAGCGACGAGGACGAAGCCCAAGGCCTCGACGTTGCCGCCCATGGGGAGAGCGCATACCCGGCCTACAGCGGCCTCGACTAAGGAAGGAGAGCAACCATGAAGATAATCACCGCCATCGTCCGACCCGAGATGCTCGAGCCTCTCAAGGAGGCCCTGTTCAAGGCGGGCGTTTCCGGAATGACCATCTCGCAGGTTCACGGATGCGGCAAGCAGCACGGGTGGAAGGAGTACTTCCGAGGTACCGAAGTTCTGCTGAACATGGTGCCTAAGGTACAGTTCGATATCGTTACCGAGGAACACGATGTCGACCGCGTGGTCGAGGTAATCCTCGCCGCCTCCCGAACCGGCGAGGTGGGGGACGGCAAGATCTTCATCTCGTCCGTCGAGGAGGTGGTACGCATCCGTACGGGCGAACGGGGCGAGGCCGCGGTATAGCAGCCGTCTTTGCGCGTTTTTGACCAAAGCCTTACGAAAGTGTTACGGGTCTGATCCTTCCTTGATCTTCACCTTCCATCATACGTGGTGGGCGCTGAGCGGCGGCTTCTCTCGCCTTCGCGGGCATCGGCATCCTTCTCGGATCTCGGTGCGCTGCGATTCCTGGAGGGCCGCCCTCGCATCGCGAATCACGTGTTCGATTGAAAGGAAGTTTCAAGCATGAAGAAGCGAATTCTGCGCGCCGTCCTGTGCGCCGCGATGGCGCTTGGCCTGCTCGCCCTCGCCGGCTGCTCCGGCAACGAGGAGGGGGCGCGGCTGACGGCAATTCCCCCGCGGCGACGGGATCCGTCTCTGCCGACAGTCCCACATCCATGGAGAAGGTCATCGGAAGTCTCGGCGAGGCGTTCCAGATGGAGAATGGCGGGATCACCTTCACGTACAACCCCACCGGGTCGAGCGTCGGCATCCAAGCCGTGCAGGAGGGTCGCTGCGACATCGGCCTGTCCAGCCGCGACTTGAAGGCGGAGGAGGCCGGGGCGGGTCTCGAGGCGACCGTCCTCGTACATGGTGCGCCGTTCGCTGTATATGGTGCAGGTCCCTTCGTTGGATGGAGGAACGCCACCGAGGCAGAGCTGAGCCTTTTTTGAGTTTACGGCCCCGGCGAACATGCCCTTCCATTCGATCTTCTCATCGGCTAGGCCGTCTGAAGCGCTCAAGTTGGCGTTTGCCTTCGTTCTGGGGCTAGGACCGCCAGACACGATTCTCGACCTCCGGGTCGGGGTTTGCGTGATGGATATTGGCGGGGATTGCGATTATTCCGGTGGGTTCCTCTGGAGTAGGATTCGGACAGGTATCCCTTCAAACGCGCCATTCGCATCTTGCAGAACAAGAGCATATTCAAGCTCGTGTAGTGACGGGGGCTTGGCGTTGCTGACGATACCTTCGGCAAGGATGGGAGCAGAACAGCCCTATTCCGTCTCTCTGGGCCACAAGGGCGTCGCGATGCTTTTTGGCCGAACGGAACGAGAGGTAGAACGTCTCTGAGATGCAAAATAGGAGGCCGCACATTTGCGGACTCCTTGGGAAATTCGAGGATGCTCGGTCGGACCAAGTCTGATCAATGGGCTTTTTGGCAATAGCTGGGGCTACAAGTACGGTGGGGATGAAAGACGTCTTTGTTGTGAAACCGCTTAAAATCGCATTTTCGCAGGTCAATGCAGAAAAAGTTGTCAAATCTCGTAATTTAAGATACACTCGAATTAGTCATAAAACAAAAAAAGCGACCCTAAGGTCGCTTCCAAAATAGCCCGTGTCCACAAAGGTGCGCCAACACCTCTTGTGGAGGGTACACGATCAATC
>JAFSHA010000129.1 GCA_017440565.1 Eggerthellaceae bacterium
ATGTTCGAGGAACTCGGCATCGACGATATCGCCATTTGCGGTTTGGCCAAGCGAGACGAAGAGCTTTTCGTTCCCTGGCAGGACACGGGTCCTGTCGTGCTTCCTGGAGGCTCGGCTTCGCTCTATCTCGTCAAGCAGGTGCGCGACGAGGCGCATCGCTTCGCCATTACCTTCCATCGCGAGCTGCGTGGCAAGGGCATGACTGCCTCGATTCTGGATGATGTCGCGGGTCTCGGCCCCGTTCGCAAGAAGGCCCTGCTTAAGCATTTTAAGTCGTTTAAGAACTTGAAGTCGGCTACGCTTGAGGAAATCAAGGCGGCGCGCGTCGTTCCCGCGGAAGTGGCAGAAGAGCTCCACCGCGTTCTCGAGCAGTATAATGACAGTTGCGGCAACCCCATTGAAAGAGAGGCGCAATGATGCAGGAGAATCCAACGGCCATGCCCGACTTCGTCATCGTGACGGGCATGAGCGGCGCAGGGCGTACCGAAGCCATGCACGTCTTCGAAGACCTGGGCTTTTTCTGCGTTGACAACCTTCCGTCAAGCCTCATTCCGAACTTGGTTGAGCTGAATGCTCAAGCTGAGGAGGGGGCCATGACCAAGCGCCTTGCCGTGGTGTGCGACGCGCGCATGGGGGCTCATTTTGGCAGCCTTATCGACGAGCTGCATAAGCTGCGCGACAGCGGAGTGGGCTACAAGGTGGTCTTCCTTGACGCCGATGACGAAAAGCTGGTCGCACGCTATAAGTCCAGCCGCCGCAAGCATCCGCTTTGCACCGAGGGAACCACCATCGTTCAGGGCATCCAGCGCGAGCGTCGCTTGCTCATGGACTTGCGTGACGAGGCCGATTACGTCATTAACACGACCGATATGCTTCCGCAGAAGCTGCGCACCACGTTGCGCGAGTACTTCGCGACGGGCAACGAGCGTCAAGGTCTCGTGGTCACCGTGGTGTCATTCGGCTTCAAGCATAAGGCCCCGCGTGATGCCGACCTCGTCATCGACGTGCGCTTCCTTCCGAATCCGTATTACGACCCGGCTCTTCGCCCCCTTACGGGCCTTGACGAGCCCGTCCGCGATTTCGTCATGTTGCGTGATGAGACCATCGAGTTCGAGAAGCGTTGGCGCGACCTGCTTGACGTGGTCATGCCCGGTTACGTATCCGAGGGCAAGCAGCAGCTGGCTATTGCCATCGGCTGCACGGGTGGGCAGCATCGCAGCGTTGCGCTTGCCGAGTCTACGGGAGATTACCTGAAGTCGAAGGGCTATCGCGTGAGCATTGCGCATCGCGACCTCAAGCTCGCAGAGGGCAAGAACGGCAAATAGCGGGGGACGTGCCATGAAATTCGAAAGGCCTTTCAAGGTCGACCCCTCGTCCACCAGCGCTTTCAGCGCGCTCGAATCATCGCTATTGCTTGACGAGGATCCCGGCCTTGGGTTTGCATCGGGCATGCGCGCTGTGGTCATAGGCGGTGGAACGGGAGCGCCCATGTCCATTCGCACGCTGCTTTCACTCGGGCTGCAAACCAGCGCGGTTGTTGCCATGGCCGATGACGGTGGCTCAACGGGTGCTTTGCGGGAGGAGGCGAACGTTACCGCCCCAGGCGATATTCGCAAGTGCTTGGTCGCCTTCGCGCGTAATCAGCAAGATCCTTTCGTTCGTGCTTTCAAATATCGTATTGCCGTCGCGCGTGACCATACGCTTGGGAATCTCATGCTTGCCGCACTCGAGGATGCTTGCGAATCCTTCCCTGAGGCTATTGGTATTTGCGAACGCATGCTCGATGCGCAGGGGCATGTCTATCCTTCGACGCTCGATCACGTGACCTTGCGTGCTCGTACGCGGGATGGTCGCATTCTCGACGGGCAAGCTGTGGCATGCAAGTCGAAAACTGCTCTTGAAAAGGTACAGCTTGTTTCCGAGGAGAACCTTATCAGGCCTTACGAGCCGGCGCTTGATGCTATCCGCGAAGCCGATCTCATCGTGCTTGGCCCAGGCTCTCTGTTTACGTCCATTATTCCGAACTTGCTTGTTCCGGGTGTCGTAGATGCTATTCGTCAGTCGCGTGGCCGCGTTCTGTTCGTGTGCTCGCTTGCCGATGTTCAGGGAGAGACGTGGGGTCTTACCGTGCGCGAGCACGTCGAGGCGCTTGTCTCGCATGGTCTTGAGGGGCTTATCGATTTCGTGCTCGTACATGCAGAGGACCCCGTGCGGGCGGATCGGTCACCTTCCGAGCGCCTTATCAGAGGTCTTGACACGCCTGATGAATTCGCTCTTCCTGCAAATGAGGAAGGCCTCATGCGTGCTGCCAAGACTCGTTTGGTTATGATGAGCTATGACGATATGGCCGCCATTCAAGCGCTCGGCCCTGTTGTTATCGTCCGTAACTTAGCCGATCCCGACCGCCCCACTTGGCACGCGCCAAGGGCGCTTCGTGAGGCTTTTCTAGGAGTATTGAAGCTATGTCGTTCACGTCAGAGGTAAAAGACGAACTTGCTCGCGTTGCTCCCGAGTGCTCGCATTGCGAGAAGGCGGCACTTGCGGCGTTGGTGCGCATCGAGGGTACGTTGTTCGTAAGCGGGCCGGGGCGTTATCGCATGGAAGTGGCTACCGACGTTCCGTCGGTCGCGCGCCTCATCATTCGATTGTTGCATGCCCTCTATAAGTTGAAAACCGAGCTTACCGTGCGTCGCAGCGTGCTCCATAAGACGCCAAACTACCTTATCGAGGTACCTGCGCAACCCGGCCTTGCCGAAGCGCTTGCCGATATGGGCATCCTTTCCGCCGATGGCGGCCTGGAGATGGGCATTGACCCCAAGCTCGTTCGCAAGAACTGCTGTGCGGCTGCGTACTTGCGCGGCGCCTTCCTGGGAAGCGGCTTCATCTCAAACCCTAAGAGCGATTTCCACTTTGAAATCACCGTCGAGTCCCAGCCCTTGGCTGAGGGCCTTGCGGCGCTTCTCGAAGAGCGTGGAATCGGTGCGCGTATTATGCAGCGCCGCAGTTCGCATATGCTATACCTTAAAAGCGGAAACGCCATCTTGGAATTTCTCGCGCTTGCGGGCGGACATCAGGCGGCGCTTCGCATGGAGCAGGAGCGCGTTGTCAAAAGCGTGCGCAATGACGTCAATCGCATGGTCAATGCCGAGGTCGCCAACCGGCAGAAAGCCTCCAACGCCGCTGTCGACCAGCTGTTCGCCATCAAGGTGGTGCTCGAACACTACGGCATGGAGAACCTGCCGCCCGCGCTCCAAGACTTCATTCGCTTGCGCGTAAGCTACCCTGATGCTTCTTTGAAAGAACTTGGCGAGTACGCCAACCCTCCGCTTTCGAAGTCGGCGGTCTATCATCGCGTTCGCCGCATCGAGCAAATGGCCGACGAGGCGAAGCGCCGTCGATAGGGCGTAGTGGGACACCGAGCCCGGGTCTGTGTCCCACTTTCTCATATCCCGACGTGTTCCGTATTGGGTTACAGTAGGCGCCCCGTGTTTCCCTAAGCGATACGAAAAGCGTGCGTGTTTACGAACGACGCCCAATCCTTCTTCTCTGGAAATTGCTTTCCCACCTGCGCAAACGTGATGATGTTTGCGGGTATCCAATGTTGCATTCACTTGGATAATGTAAGAGAGGAGAGGGAATGTATCAGGACACTACTGCCGATAGGCCCGAGGCTCTATCGAGGAGGACCTTCCTGACGGGTGCGGGCCTTGCCGTCGCTGGAGCTGCTGTGGCCGCCACGATGGCCGAAACTGCTCACGCCGCCGAAACGGCGCCTGCCGAGGCGGAGATCACCGAGCGCGTTTTCGATGGCCAACAGCTTGCTATTGGTCGTGTTGTGCACGATTCCGACATCTGCTCGGGCTGTCGTACGTGCGAAGCTGTGTGCACCCTGTATCACGAAGGCGTGTCTGGTTCCGAATTGTCTCGCCTGAAGTGGGACAAGGACACCATGGACGCCTGTATTACCGACATCTACACCTGCAAGCAGTGCGCAGGCGCCGAGTGCATGGCCGTATGCCCAACTGGCGCCCTTCATGTGGACGAAACTACCGGAGCGCGGGTCATCGACGAGAAGAAGTGCACGGGTTGCCAGCTTTGCATGGCCGCGTGCCCTTGCAACCCGCCCATGATCAAGTATAACGCGGCGAAAAACGTCTGCTTCAAGTGCGACCTGTGCGGTGGTGACCCCCAGTGCGTGAAGTTCTGCCCCATGGGCGCGCTGCTTTCCACGTGGGAGAGCTACGAAGTCGCTGAGGGCGAGAAGTCCATCTTCGAAACCAACATCACCGGCGATGCGAAGTCGTGGACACACTGCGAGCTCACCTCGCTCGTGGCCACCGAAGCCGCTAGCGGCCTTGCTATCGAGGGCGTTGTGTGGACGAGCCATGCAACCCAGTTCAACGTCGTTCTTTGCAACTACACCGTTACGGCTGACGTGTACGACGCTGCTGGCAACGTTATCGCATCCTCTGACGCACCCGGAACCGGAGCCATTCCCGAGATGTCGAGCTTCGAATTCGCGCTTAACGTCGGCGGCGCAAGCTCGCTGTCTAAGGTGGGAAAGATCGTCATCAACATCGATGGCGGCGTAGTGACGAACGCACCGACTGAGGAGGCCTAATCATGACTGAGTACAAGGGTTATACGGGTAAGATCCTCATGGTCGATCTGACCACTAAAGAGCAAACCATCCTCAACACCTTCGACTACGCCCCCGATTACCTAGGCGGCGTCGGTCTGTGCGCGAAAATTCATTGGGATATGGTCGGGCCTGACACTGAGCTGTTTTCCCCCGACAACGTCATCTCGTTCATGACCAGCCCTAGCATGGGCGCTCCCGTGCCAGGTGGACAGAAAACTTGCGTTGGCGGTATTGCCCCGCACCTGTATCCGAAACCTTCGTTTATGAAGTCGGAATACGCTCGACTGGGGCTTACCGCCATTGCGGAAGAGCTCGAATCCAAGTACGGAATCAAGCTTCCCGAATAACGGCTATGGTGGGATGGGGATCCAGAATAGACGTCCCATCCTCCAACATCGTCACCTGTCCCTTTTCCGCGGGCGCCGCCTTCCCCCTCTTCGGCGCCCGCAATTTGCTGGGATATTAACTCGGTTGGAATAGAGGGGCGGGGCTGTCTCCCAAGCTGCCCTGTGTGAACTTTCGCACATTTAGAGTGAACGTATGAGTGCTTGGGGCTTTTTGCAACAACGTGAGGCCGCGCTTACAATCTCAATAGGACGCTGCATCGTGTCGAGGCGTTTTCGTGCGGAAGGCTAAGCTATGGATCAACCAGGCGCCCCGCTTGTGGGGATTATCATGACCTCTTCAGATAAGGCCTCTATGAAGCCTTGCTTTCAGCTGCTTGACGAACTTGGCATTCCCTATGAGGTGAAAATCGAGAGTGCCGCTCGAGTTCCCAACGTCGGTCAGAAATGGGTGCTTGAAGCTCATGAGCGCGGCGTAAGAGCGATCATAGTCGCGGCTGGCAGGCTTGCGAATTTGGGGGGCGTCCTAGCCGCGCATACCGCCCTGCCTGTCATTGTCGCACCATCGAGTGACTACACGAGAATGCGCGATATCGCTCCTCTTCCTCTGCTGAGGGTCAACGAGTCCTCTCCTTCGGCGATCTTGGCCGACGAAGGATCGCGATCGGCCGCTGAGCTTGCGGTACGGATTATCAACAGAAGTCTTTAGGCGAAGGTTTATTCATACAGGGCGGTTCGGGCGCTTGTGTGACGCAATGACCCTCCGGTTTTTCCTGAGATGGCCTTTCGCATACCTTGCGGGAACGAATGGGTACCATAGTGAAAATGCATCTGACCTGCGATAAGAATACAATTTAATCATTGTGATCGCCTCTGCGGGAAGAGGCGATTAAGGGATTGGACCCGTGAAAGGAGAGCATGATGGCTTTTACCAAAGACACGAAACTGAAGGAATTCATCGACAACCCTGAGGCCAGGAAGATTCTCGAGGAGAACTTTCCGATGGATCTCGAGGGCAATATGGTTAAGCTTGCCTACGGCATGACCATCGAGCAGGCTCTCAGCTTCCCCCAGGTCGGTCTTGACGAGGCGCAGCGCGTCGAGCTCATCGAGCAGCTTTGCGCAGCCGCTGAGGCTTAGGGCAAGACGCCTCGTTCGCGAGGCATATCATGGATGAATGGATAAGGTCGTGGTTCTCGTTCATAATGAGAGGCGGCCTTATTTGATTTCACGTTGTTTTATCGAACGGGGGTCATGATGAAAGAGCGTGATTGGGAACAACGGATTCGATCAGACGAGGTGCTCGACAACGCCTTCATGCGTTCTCGTTATAACGGAATTCTCCGCCTGCTCGATGATATTCTGTCGGCTGAGGATTACCAGGGGTTCGTGAGGAAGTCGGCCAGCACGATTTCAAGCCTCTTCGGCGCCGACCTGGTGACCGTGTACCTTCTCTCTCCCGACAGAAACGAGTTCGTCGAGCAAACCAACGCGGTTGCATCGTTTTCGACGGCTTCGGTTGACTTCTCCCGCCTCGCGCTTGACGTGGGCGGCATATCCCAGGTGTTCGTAGGCCGTCAGCTTCTGCCCATGAACTTCGGGCAACCGCGCGCGGGAAGCGAGTACGACGAGGCGGTCGATGACGACTACATCTGCGCCATGTGCGTCCCCCTTTTCATAGACGCCGAGGCCTTCGGCTTCTACTCCCTCGTCTACAGCCGCGAGGTAAGCTGGACGAAGCGCGACCTCGATTACCTTCTTGCCGTAGGCCATCTGCTCGGCATAGTGTTCAAGCGCGTCTACTCGGCTAACCCGCTTTCGCTGCACGCCGGCGACCTGCGGGATTGCCGCATGCTTACGCGCGAGATTCGCTCGGAGCTCGAGGCCATTCTGCATCAGACCAAGGCGGAAAAGCCCGACAGCATGCCGGGGTTTTCGCGGCAGGAGGAAGACTGCGAGGATAAGCCGCTTACCCCAGGAGATTCGTTCAGGCCCTCGTATCGCGAGATTCAGCTCATGGCCTACGTGGCCGAAGGGTATACGAACAAGGAAATCGCCCAAAGGCTCTACATAAGCGAGAGCGCGGTAAAGAAGCTGTTCATGCGCTTGCTCAGGAGGTCGGGTCTGCGCAACCGCGCCCATGTGGCCGCATATGCGGCGCATAAAGGCTACACGGTAGACTGAGAGCTTGTTTAGACACGAACGGTGACGGCTCGTGAACCTTTGATCACTGTAACTCCCGGCTATTCCATTCTAGCATTTCGTGTAATGGCAAAGCGTTAAAACTGCTTTGCGGAAACTCGCAATGGTGAGAGAGGAGAGCGAATGGGAATCAAGGTTGACAAGAGCGTTGTCAGACCCATCGCCTGCGGTGGCACGGGCGGCGATCCGGTGGTCGTCGACTCTGCTGAAGGCAAGCTGGTGCGCATCAGGCCGCTTCGATGGGATATGAACTACACCCAGGAAGAGCTGGCGGGGACGCTTTGGGAGTTCGAGTCCCGCGGCAAGACCCTCAAGTGCCCCGTCAAGGCAATGCCCCCTTATTACGCTTTCGCGTACAAGAAGAAAACCTACTCTAAAGACCGCGTTAAGTATCCGCTGAAACGCGTCGACTGGGAGCCGGGCGGCGATCCCGCCAAGATCAACGCGCATAACCGCGGCAAGTCGGGCTACAAGCGCATCTCGTGGGACGAGGCCATCGACATCCTCGAATCCGAGATCCGCCGCTGCCTTGAGGCCTATGGTCCCGCCGGCCTGCTTGGCATCGGCTATGACGGCCACAAGGAATCCAAGGGCATTCACTACGGTTCTGGCGCCCAGGACCAGATCATGCGCCTTATCGCCGGCAGCTACGTGCGCGAGGTGCGCACCCCCGACTCCGTCGAGGGCTTTTACTGGGGCGGCAAGCACGTCTGGGGCACGGGTGCCTGGGACGGCTTGGGCATGCCCGAAAACTACGCCAACACCATGAAGGACGTCTCGGACCACACCGAGTTCCTCGTCCTGCAGGCGGGCGACTTGGAGACCACCCAGAACTACTCCTCCCAGTTCCAGAGCTATATGATGAAGTTCTGGCTTGACCTGGGCATCGACATGGTCACCATCGACCCCTTCGGATCCTACACCTGCATGATCCACGACGAGATTTCGTGGGTGCCCATCATCCCGAACACCGATGCGGCATTCGACTTCGCCCTCATCTACGTTTGGCTGACCGAGGATCTCTACGACAAGGAATACGTCGACACGCACACCATCCACTTCGACAAGATGGTTGACTATGTCATGGGCAAGACCGACGGCATCCCCAAGACTCCGGAGTGGGCCGCCGAGATCACCGGCGTGCCCGAGTGGACCATCAAGGCCGTCGCCCGCAAGTGGGGCACCTCCCGCACCTCCATGGGCCACTTCTGCGGCGCCCATATCCGCGGCCCCTACAGCCACGAACCCGGTCGCACCGAGTACTACAAGCTGGCCATGCAGGGAATCGGCAAGCCCGGTGTGCACATGATTCACCTGTTCTCCTGGACGGTGGCCGAGCCCATCGTTCCGTCGCTTGGCGGCTTCCTGTCCTTCATGTTCATGGGCCACGCCGATTCCAATGATGGACCCGGCCCCATGTCCATCCCCCGCACCGCCATCCACCATGCCATCATGGACGGCGAGTACGAGTGGTGGGGAAGCCCCTCCATCATCAACTCCAAGCCCGAAGACCAGTTCGTGAAGCGCACGTATCCCAACGAGAACTCCGGCGGCAACGAGTTCCACTTCATCTGGTCGGAGAAGGCCTCCAACCAGGCGTCTTGGAACGGCGGCTTCTACTTGCAGGAGGCTTATCGCAACCCGAAGGTAGAGTGCTTCGTGTCCAACCACCAGTGGATGCAGTGCGACACCATCTTCGCCGACCTGATCCTTCCCATCACCACCTGCCTGGAGGAGCAGGATTGCTACGGTTGCTCTCAGGGTGGCTCCCTGCACATGTACGGCATTCAAGACAAGGCCTGCGACGTCGTCGGCGAGTCCAAATCCGACTACGAGGTGGCCGCCGAGCTCGCGAAGCGCTTCGGCAAGTACGAGGAGTACACGAAGGGCCTGACGGTCGAGCAGGAGATCGAGTCCTCTTACCTGTCCTCCCTCATCCAGAACATGATCTCGTTCGAGGATCTGAAGGAAAAGCAGTACTTCCCGACGCCGTTTAACCCCGATTGGCAGAACATCCCGCCTGCCATGGCCGAGTTTGCGCGTGATCCCGAGAAGAACCCCTTGCAAACCCCTTCCGGCAAGATCCAGTTCTGGTCTCCTGAGCTTGCCGAGCATTTCCCGGATGACAAGGAGCGCGAGCCGATGGCCAAGTGGAACATCGGCGGCTCCAAGGAAGACGGCTACACGCACGACGAGTCCCTGTGGGGCGAGAAGGCCAAGACCTACCCGCTCGTCCTCAACACGAGCCCGGGTCGCTGGCGCGTCCACGTGCAAAACGACGACATCTGCTGGCTGCGCGAGATCCCGACCTGCAAGACCATCATCGACGGGTACGCCTACGAGCCCGTGTGGATTTGCCCCGAGGAAGCAGCGAAGCGCGGAATCGCCGACGGCGATTTGGTCAAGGTCTTCAACAACGAGGGCGTCGTGCTGGGCGCGGCGAGGGTTTCCGAGCGCGTGTTGCCCAACTCGGTGAAGATGGACAAGGGCGCTCATCCCGATCCCATCGGCCCGCGTATCGACCGCGGCGGCTGCACCAACCTCATCAGCCCGCCCGATCCCATCGCGAAGCACTGCGAGGGCTTCGTGGTAACCGGCTACCTGGTCGAGGTCGCCAAGGTTACCGAGGCCGAGTGGGAGCAGTGGAAGAAGGATTACCCCGAGCACTTCGAGCGCACCGAGAAGTACGACGTTGCCTCCGGTTCGAGCATCGACGGCTGGGTTGAAGGAGGATTGGAATAATGAAGACGTTCCTCATTGATCTTAAGAAGTGCGTTGGCTGCTACGCCTGCCAAATTGGCTGCAAGGACGAGCATTGCGGTAACTGCTGGAAGCCCTACGCCGAAGAGCAGCCCGAAACCGGCCAGTTTTGGATGAAGGTAAACGAGTACGAGCGCGGTCATCGCCCGCACGTCAAGGTCGCCTACATCCCGACCCCTTGCCAGCACTGCGCTGAAGCGCCGTGCATGGACGCCGCCAAAGATGGCGCCGTGTACCGACGTGCCGACGGCCTGGTCATCATCGACCCGGCGAAGGCGAAGGGTCAGAAGGCCATCGTGAACGCCTGCCCCTACGGTGTCGTCTACTGGAACGATGTGCTCGACATCCCCCAGAAGTGCACCGGCTGCGCGCACCTCATCGACGAGGGTGACACCATCACCGTGCCTCGCTGCTTCGATAACTGCGTTCACGGCGCTATTACCTGGGGCGACGAGGAAGAACTCGATCTCGAGGGCGCCGAGCGGCTTTGCCCCGAGTACGGCACCGCTCCTCGGGTTTGGTACAAGAACCTTCCCAAGAAGTTCATCGCCGGCCGCGTGCATGACCCGGTTGCCAAGGAAGTCGTTATCGGCGCAACGGTAACCGCCACCGGCGAAGCCGGGACCTTCACCGCCACCACCAACTGGATTGGCGATTTCTGGCTGCGCAACTTGCCCGACGCCGACTGGACCGTGACCATCGAGAAGGACGGCAAGAAGGTCGCTATCGAGACCTCTACCAAGATCGAGGACAAGGGCCTCGGCGAGATCGCCCTCGCATAAGCGCTGAGCATCGGTTCATGCCGGGAAATTGCCGGCATCGTGCGGGGGTGGGCGGCTTTGCCCATCCCCGCTGTGTTTCCCCTAGAGAAATGGAGCAACGTATGAAGTGTTCTATCTACAGCAAGCCCCATGTCATGAGCATAGAAGAGCGCCCCGACCCCGTAGCTGGGCCCGATCAGGTGGTCGTCAAGGTCGAGCGCGCGGGCATTTGCGGCTCTGACGTCACCGCTTGGATTCACGATGGCACCATTGTCGGCGTGTTTCCCGATATGGAGTGGGGTCATGAGTTCTCCGGCATCGTCGAGCAGGTTGGAGGTGACGTCGAGGGAATCTCCGTCGGCGACCGCGTTTGGGTGAACCCCCTGCTCGCGAAGGAGCTCGGCCTTATGATGGCCGACATGTGCGGAGGCTTTTCCGAGAAGGTCCTTATCGAGAAGGCCAAGCTCGATTACAACATCTACAAGCTTCCTGACAGCATCTCGCTTGAGCATGCTGCCCTTATCGAGCCGTTCTGCGTCGGCACGCATGGAAAGAACAAGGTCGGCTGCAAAGTCGGCGAGCACGTGGTCATTTACGGCGCGGGCCCCATCGGCCTGTGTGCGCTTTCGGGCTTGGTAGGCCAGGGCGTTAAGAACGTGGTCGTTCTCGAGCAGCGCGCGGAGCGCCTGGCGCTTATCGAGGAAATGGGCGGCATCGCCATCGACTCGAGCGACCCCAAGTACATGAAGAAGCTCATCGAGATCTTCGGCCAGACGACGAGCATCTACGGGGTGCCCATCCCCGACATCGACGTGTTCATCGATTGCGCCGGAGCCACCAAGGTCATCGACGACATCCTATCAAACGCCAAACGCGGCGCCCGCATCTCCATAGTCGCCAATTCCAAGAGCCCCGCTTCGGTTTTCATGGGTACGGTTATGACCAGCGAGCTTGAGATTTGCGGTTCAAGCGGCTACAACCACGACGATATCACCGAGGTTATCGGCTACCTGGCAAACAAGAGCACCAAGATCGACAAGATCATCACCCATCGCTTTAAGTACGACGAGTTGGAGCATGCCCTCGACATCGCCTCGAGCATCGAAGCCCAAGCCGTCAAAGTCATTGTTGAGTATTAGCTTTTGATATAGAAGGAGCGTTCCATGAGGCTTCAGGGCAAGAAGATCATCGTTACCGGCGGCGCAGGAGGTATTGGCGGCGGCGTTGTTCGATGCTACGTGAGAGAGGGCGCGACGGTTGCTATCGTCGACATCAATGACGAGGCGGGACGCACACTTGAGGTTCAGGCAAACGAACTTGCTGCAGGCGGTGGCAGTGCTAAGTTCTGGCACCTTGATGTTTCCAAGGCAGATGAGGTGTTCGCGGGCTTCGATGAGATAATCGCGGACATGGGCGGCGTCGATGTGCTGGCTCACCTTGCCGCCGTTGACTTTATCCAGCTTCCGCCGGAGCTATGGACCGTCGAGCAGATGCATAAGTTCTGGGAGAACAATCTTGATGCGACCGTTTTGACGAATCAAGCCGTCTATAAGCACTTCAAGGAGACCAAGCAAGGCGTTATCATCAACTACGCCTCCGATACCGGCATCTCGGGATCACCTTTCCAGGGTCCGTATGCCATGTCCAAGGCGGGCGTTCTCGCCTGGACCAGGACGCTTGCCATGACTTGGGCGCGCGAGTCCAACGTTCGCGTCAACAGCGTATGCCCGCAGATCATGACTCCCATGTACGAGCATTACATCGCTAGCCTTGACGATCAGGCACGCGAGGCGTTCCTTTCCACCTGGGCGCAGATGTATCCTCTTTACGGCAAACCGGGTGACCCCGACAAGGACGCCGGTCCGGTAATGGTGTTCCTCGCCTCCGAGGATTCCCGTTACATCAATGGCCAGATTATCGCCATCAACGGCGGCGCGGAGATAACGCGCTAAGCAACGAATGGCGCAAAGCTGCGGGGCATGGATCCGTGATCTCAGTCCCATGCGGGACGCCGATCCCGGGTTCATGCCCCACTAAGCAAGCGGTCGTGTTCAAAAATCGCGTTTTGGCGGACGGTATAACCTCGCTATGTTCAAAAATCGCGTTTGGGCGGATTGATCTGTTTCAACTCCTCGGACAGCGAGCGGTCCTAAATCACGCCGCCATCGGTAGCGGGCGGGCGAGCGCCGCGTCGAGCCTGTCGAAGAACGCCTGCATCTTCCTTGCGGGGATCTCGTAGCCTATGGTGGAATGGG
>JAFSHA010000130.1 GCA_017440565.1 Eggerthellaceae bacterium
GCCGACGAGTTCGCCACCGTCATCTTCGACAACCAGATCCAGGGCATGAACGACGACGTCCTCATGCAGATCATCAGGGACTCGGTGAAGGCGCACAAATCCGACCTCGACCTCTCCGACGACGAGGTGCGCAAGCTCTACTACCGCATGCAGAAGGTGATAAGCGACCTCATCGGCGAGGAGGACCCCTTCGCCTTCGTCTACGACGAGATCGTGCTGCTTCACGAGCGCCTGAACTGGTGGAGCGAGGAGTACGGAAGCTTCGGGCTGGCCACCTCGCCGGGCGCGGGGTCGATCCTCTCGCTCGACGGCACGGGCTCGGGCACCGTGAACGCCTACGGCTACCCCAACAGCTACGGCTACGACGAGGCGGAGCTCGCCAACTGGGACGGCTTCAACGAGGTGAGCGTCTACGGCATCTCGGAGGCCGGCACCACCTCGGTCACGGCCGACGGCACACGCATCACCAACACCTGGGCAGACGCCACCATGGGCATCGCCTGCGAGGGTCTGCAGAACGACGTGTTCGCCTACTGGACGCCGGGCTACAAGAGCGCCACGGGCACAAGCGGCGACGTGCCGGTCAAGATCACGCTCTACAACCCCGTCACGGGCAAGTCAATCACGGCCGAGGTCATCGACTGCGGCGGCTGGCGCGGCTACAACGAGCGCTACGCGGGCAAGAACCTCGACCGCCAGTGGGACTTGCTGCCGGCGGTGTGGAAGGCGCTCGGCGGCGCCCAGGAGGCCGGCACCATGCGCGTGTACTGGAAGGTTGACCCCGACGCGGTGGTGGGGCAGGGCGTCCAGCCCAAGACCTTCGAGGACTACCCCTGGCCGAAGGAAACCGATGAAGGGAACGACGAGATCACCCTCACGCGCCCGACCCTCGTGGTTCACAACGTGCAGGACGCGCTTAACAACAATCCGCTCATGGCCGAGATTATCGACCGCGACACTTTCCGAACGCAAGCCGAGTTCGAGGCCGTGAAGTCCTTCGTGGTGCTGAAGGTGAAGGACGTGATGAAGGGCCTGCTTACCATGGAGAACGGCGACGGCGAGACCTTCGTGGACTACAACTATCTGCGTCGCGACCTTGGTGACCCTTTCGGCGAGGACGGGAACGGCAACCCGCGGGAGTGGGTCATCACACATCGCTACGACCCCGGCTATGAGGACTTCGAGCATGACGACGCCTACGTGGAGGTAAAGCCGCTCGATGACGTGACAACCGCGTACGCCATCATGGAGGGCGAGGTGGAGAAGGTCGACGACGACGAGGTCACCGTGCGCACCTACATCGACACCGCGAACTCGGCCGAGGTGGTGTACACGACTTTGAAGGATATCAAGGTCGAGGAAGGCGACGAGGTTAAGGAGGGCCAGAAGCTCGGCAAGTTGAAGGGAGGCACGTTGCGCATAAAGTACTACGAGATCAACGACGCGGCGCTTCAGATTGAAACGAAGAAGGACTGGGCCTACGACGTAGGCTTGTACATGGACGGCTTTGCCGGTTACGAGGAACCTGAGGAACCCAAGGAGTACGTCAACATGGGCGGCGACTGGGCGGGTTGCACGACAGTCGTCGAGTTCGCGCATTCGCGCCTGGGCTGTCTCTACGTTTGGGGCGCCACGGGCCCCGACACCTTCGACTGCTCGGGTCTCACGCAGTGGTGCTACGCGCAGGCGGGCATCAGCATCCCGCGCAATTCGGAAGCCCAGCGAGCCGGCGGTCAGGTGATCCCCTTAAGCGAGGTGCAACCTGGCGACGTCCTCTGGAAGCCCGGCCACGTGGGCATCTACATTGGTAACAACCGGTACATCCACGCTCCGCATACCGGGGACGTAGTCAAAATTTCTGGAAACGCGAAGGGCGCGTTCACATGCGGTCTTCGGTACGGGTAGTTCCATGACCGTACCGTCCGCAGGCGTCAGGCCGTTGTAAATGATCAACGGCCTGACGCCTGAAAATCGCTTCCGTAGAAAATATGATTGGGGAAGGTTGACAAGAAAGGAAAATGCCGCCCGTTAAATAAGCACCTTGACTGCGTAAGGAGGACTGTTGCGTCTCTAATGAGCAGACCCGAAGTAGTTAACGAGTACGACACCGACGACTATGAGAACAATCCCCACGAAGACCGGCAGGTTCATGGTCTCCTTGAAAATGAATACCGATATGCTCGTGGCCAGGATAATGCCCACGCCGCACCAGGTTGCGTAGGCGATGTTGAGCGCTATGCCCTCAAGCGCCTTCGCAAGCGCCGCAAAGCAGGCGGCGTACAAGACAAGGCAGCCGACGCTCGGCAACAACTCGGCAAAGCCGTTCGACAGCTTCATCAGAAACGTGCCGCCACACTCAAGCAGGATAGCGGCGACTAGGAAAAGATAGTGCATTCCAGCTCCTCTAATTGGTCGCAAGGCTCCATATTGCCCAGCGAAAGCAGAACCCGCCGGCAGATCGGTTTGCATGCCAGCGGGTTCCTTGCTTCCATTAGCGCTCAGCGGTTTCTTGTCGAAGCCTTACTTCTTCGCCTCTTCGGCGGCGAGTTCGGCCTCGTAGTCCTTCTTGCCTTGCTTCAGCAGCTTGATGGCTCCCTTTATGAAAGCGAAATCAATCAGCTTAGTTGCCTTGTAAAGGTTCGCGGGCGTGATGTAGAACTGACCGGGCATGGTGCCCATGATGTTGCCGTCCATGGCGATCTTGTTATCGCGAATGTAAATCTTCTTCGCCGATACAAGAGATGTGCCCTGAGCGTTGATGATGTCGAGTGTGATCTTCTTAGCCATTCCTGATCACTACCCGTTGATGACTGCGTCGAAGTCGATGTCCATGTCCTCGAAGATGACCTGCGCGACAGCGCGGCCGCCGCCGGAGACGGTGGGTCCGGGCCACGCAGAGGCTCCGCCGAGGTAGAGGTCCTCGATGGGCGTGACGAAGCGGGTCATGCCGGGGAAGGGGCGGTTCGAGCTGCCCTGGTCGAATTCCTGGGAGATGTGGCAGAAGTCGCCGCACAGCCAAGAGTCGTTCCAGCGCTCGTAGTCAAGCGGGCTCTTAATGGTGCGGGTGAGAGCGTCGGCGGGCGTGATGTTGGTGGTCAGCTCGCACCATGCCTCGAAGTTCTTGTCGGCGATTTCCTGCGCGTACTTCTCCCAGTTTGCCGGATCTCCGTAGAGGGCGTAAGGCTCGTAGTTGTAGAGGTACAGCGTATGAAGTCCCTGCTCACCGCCACGAGAGGGGTCGACGAGTGTTGCGTTGCAGGTGGCGGAAGAGTCGTAGGGACTCGGATTGCCGGCCTTCAGCTCGTCGAAAACGCGCTTGTAGTGCTCGTGGCCGTGGCTCTGCTCGGTGATGAGGCCTTCGGTCGGCTTGTCGCCAAGTGCCTTGTAGCGCGGCGCCTCCTTGAGAGTGATGTTCTGCAGGAAGCCCACATAGTAGCTCGGGCGCAGGGCATCGACCTTGGCGGTGAACTCTTCGCCCATGATGGCCGGGTCGACCATGCCGTTGGAGCCGAACAGCTGCTTGATGTGCAGGGTGGAGACGAACTTCTTCGCGGTGATCTCCTCGCCGTTCTCCAGGACGAATGCGGTGCACTTGCCGTCCTCGACCTTGACTTTTGCGATCTTGGCGTTGGTGCGAATCTCGCCGCCATTGTCCTTGATCATGGCAGCCATGGCGTCGATAAACTTCTGGGAGCCGCCGACGCAATGGGGCATGCGGAACTTGCTGGGCGCATGCATGAGGTACATGCATGCGATGAAGTTTGCGCCCGTGGCGGGATCGAACGGGCTGATCATGGACTCAGACACGAAGCGCGTGGTGACCTCGCGCAGCTCGTCGGTCCGGAACAGCTCGGAGACGACCTCGTAGGAGCTCATGCCGAGGTAGCGCAGCAGACGCTGGCCGATTTCGCCGAATCCGGCCAGAGCGGAAGCCATGGCGGCGGCGTCGACCGGCGGGGCGAACATGCCAAGCGTGAGCATGGGACCAACGGCCTGGCAGAAGTCGGAGAACTCGCGATAGGCCGCAGCCTCGTCCTCGCCGAGCTTCTCGGCGATTTCCGCGCAGCAGCGGTCGATGTCGAAGTAAAGGGTGATGGCAAGGTCCTTTTCCACGAAGATGTCCGTGGTCGAGGCTTCGGGGTATGCGTAGTTGAGGCCGTACTTTGAAATGAGTCCGAGCTCGTCGTTTGCGATCATGGGATTCACCTGGACAAGCGTGTGAACCGTCGCCGCACCGTCGTGGGTGACGCCAAGTTCGTCCTTGAAGCTCACCACACCGCCGCCAAGGATGTCACGACCTTCGAGGACGCACACCTTGAGGCCGGCTTTGGCCAAGTAGCAAGCGGTGGAGAGGCCGTTCTGTCCGGCACCGGCGATAACAACATCGTATTGAGTCATTTCTGCCTCCTTGTGAGAATGCTTCCCTAGATGCCAACGCGGTAGGTGCATGCATCGGACGCCTGAGCTATGTCGTGGCGCCCGTTCCGGAATCATGTGCCAGCGTTCGGCAATCCTCCTGGCCCATTCATACCAAAGCCGAAGGGCGTGATTCAATACTTTCGAGGTTGTATCTCCTCTAATCCTTGAGTTGTATTTTCGAATATAGCCAGATGAGCAGGTGAAATGGGGAGACCATGCTTTTGAAAAGGCTCGCCGCGTCCTTTATACTTGGGCGAAGTCGTTCCCGTGGAATCTTAGCTGCCGGGAGCCGCGCGGCAGGTTATTGGAGGTGGTAGCGTGGACAGAGGCACGAATCCGAAATGCGTCCTTCTGTTGTCTCTTTACGGCTTGACGATGATTTGGTCGCCCATGTTCGGAACCTCCGAGGCCACGGTGTTCTCGAGCTTGGCTCCGCATCATGACGAACTGTTCGTGTCGCGCGTCGTTTCGCTTGCGGGGTTCGGTCTCAGCATGCTCGCCTTGTCTCTCTTTGGCGAGCGCGTACGTAAGAACGCCGATCGCTTTCCCATGAGGAAGGTCTTCGTTGCCATTGGGGCGGCCGGCATGCTTGCGGGATCGCTAGTTGGCCTGGGCCTTCTTCCGCTTACGTTTCTCTACGCAGGATCCCTTTTCCGCGGCGTTTACTGCGCTGCCATCGCAGTCATGTGGGTCGACCTCTTCACGAAGCTCGACTGGAAGACCATAGGCGCCTCCGTTTCCGCTGCTTTGGTTGTGTACGCCGTAGCCGGTCTTGCCATCGGGGCTGCTGCCCAGCTGTCCGCAACGCTCGCCGCCATTATTCTAGTTGCGTGTCCCGTCCTGAGCTACTGGGGCTACAGGAGGGCAGGCCTTCTCATCGAGGTGCCCAACATAAAGCAGAAAGACATGGCTGTTCCCTTGCCCACGAGGGCTATGCTCTATGTCGCCAACCTCCTGTACGGCGTCATGCTTGGGATTATCCTTCATTACTTCGCGATGTCAGACACTCTCGCAGCGGTGACAGCATTTCTCCTCATGTCCTTCGTTATGCTATGTGTGTTCCTGCATCCCTCAAATGCACTGGGTCTTCACTTCGCGTACAGGGCGTTCATGATGGTCGTTGCGGTCTCGATTCCCGTCATAGTTCTCATGAAGTGGTCAGGATTCGTCGTGGCCTCCATCGTGACCACGGCCATTTTGGCTGTGATGATTTTCTACACCGTCGTTATCTTCTCGGACACGCAGGCAAGGCTCTCCGGTCCCTTCTGGAAGGTTCCCGGGATGTGCCAGCTGTTTGCCGCCGTGGGGATGATTGCGTCTTCTGCGGCGTTTCACTTCCTTCTATCTGGAGACGCCTCATCCTCGGACCTGATGCTGGTTTCCGCCGCATGTGTGATATTCGTGGCAAGCGTGTTCGCTCCGAACGATCGCTCTCAGGTGCGTCCATGGGGCTTCTCAAGTTTGGTCCCCTCCGAATCGCCCGAGATCAAGCGGCTTAGGCGCTGCGGTGAGATAGCGAACGAGTTCAGGCTTACATCGCGAGAGCTCGAGATCCTGCAGCAACTGGCTTCGGGATCCACCAAAGAAGAGGTTGCCGAAGCACTCGTCATCTCTCCGTTGACGGCGAAGACGCATATCCACAACATCTACTCGAAGCTGAGCATTCACTCCCAGAAGGAACTCCAACAGCTGATTGAGGAGTAGCTGGCATAGGCTCGGGTCTCACGCAGTGGTGCTACGCGCAAGCTGGTATCAGCATCCCTAGGAACTCCGAGGCTCAGCGAGCCGGAGGCCAGGTGATCCCCTTGAGCGAGGTCCAACCTGGGGACATCCTCTGGAAGCCCGGCCACGTGGGCATCTACATAGGCGAGAACCTCTACATTCACGCCCCCCACGCCGGTGACGTAGTTAAGATTTCTGGAAACGCGAAGGGCGCGTTCACGTGCGGACTCAGGTATGGATAAATGAATCATCATGACCGAATGCCGCCTTTCCCATACACCGCGGTGGGAAAGGCGGCCTCTTGACGCCAAACATGCCATCGATCTTTATGCTTGCAATCTTGCGTAAGGGTCCAAGGACGTGAGCCGAGCCGAACTTCATGCTGCTCTCGCAGCTGCCGTGCAAGTTGGATGGCAAGTCTTTTCGCAAACTTTTATAATTCCAGTTTCGGGGTATCTTGCTGCTCAAACGAGAACCTCCGTAAACAAGGACGACATCGATTGTGGAGGGTCAACGTTGTCCAGCACTTCATCGAGAAACATTGCCTGCCTGGCGGGCTTGGCATGCTTTTGCGCCATGTTGCGGCCACCGTTCTTCGGTTCCCTGATAACAGGGGGCGTACCCGAGCCCACCATGTTGCGATTTCTGTACGACAGCAGCATGATCGCGCTAGGCATTGCGATTGTGTTTTTAGGCATGACGCGATTCACTCGCAATTGGACTGGTAGAGCTCTTACCGTAGTCGGAGTGGCTGGCCTTGCGAACGTAGCGGGAATGGCTGTCATTAACGTTTGCCGTCTGCTTGGTGTCGCCGAAATGGCGCCCTATTTCGCGGGAGTCCTTCTTCTGTGCGTCGGGTTCATCGCCCTCGCCGTCGCGTGGTTTCACCATCTGGCGTCCCTGCCACGCAACTGCGTGGTGCCCCTGGTGTTGGCGGCTTTCGCGATCAGCCATGCATCCTGCTTGGTTGACATGCTACCGCGAGACGTGGCAGCCTTCGCCTCGATGATCTACCCCGTTTGTTCCGTCGCCGCCTTCTACGTGTGCGCGTGCGCGAAGGAGGCGTCCTGCAGCCCAGATGCAGCATACGAGTCAGATGCCCCTGCCGCAGGCAAGCCGGACGGCTACTTCCGCAAGATGCGCGCCCTGGTGCTGATTCTCATCGTTGCCGAACTCGCATGTGGAGCGTTCCTGCGTAGTCGCTGGGCTCACGGCGGCATAGGCTACGACCCCACGGCGAATACGGCCTTCATCTATCTTGTTTCGGCGGCCATAGGCGTTCTCTTCTTCCTCGTCGTCCGGAAATCGTGTTCGGCGGCCGAGGCTTCCCTGGTCATCGGGGTTACGGGGATGGTGTCATTCATCCTGGCAACTGTCGTGTTCGCTCTCCTGCCCGCCTCGGTTCTCGCACCCCTGGTGACCGGTATGTACTCTGCGCTGCTGGTGTACCTCATGGCGCTCGTTGCTCTGTGGCCATCAGATGGAGACTGCTCGAGCATTGCAAGCGCCGGTGCCTTCGTGCTGCTGTACGGCAGCATATCCGGCCTCACGTCAACGGCCATCCCGCTCCTCCTCTCGTTCAGGGGTTTCATGCCAGACATTCACCTCGCCCTCGTCGGTGTTGTGGCTGGGCTCACCATATCGTTGGGAGTATGCCTGGCGCTGTTCGCCACGGTTGTTATCTACCGAGATTCGTATCTCGACGCGCTGGCGCGTGCGGGGCTGACAGAGACGAATCGCGGCGGTTCCCCGAATATTGGAGTCAAGGATGGAGCTGCCGAGGAGAATCACCTCGACGAGCAGGCTATGGATGCCCTTGCTCGTGCCTTCGACCTCACAAGGCGAGAGCAAGAAACCGCGTCTCTTATTGCTCGCGGGTTCACCGCGAAACGTGTAGCCGACGAGCTGTGCCTGACTCTCAGCACCGTGCAGAGCTACAGCAAGAGCATTTACCGCAAGATGGGCATCCACAAGAAGGATGAGCTCATTGAGTTGGTCGCGGAAGCGAGGAAAGACCCGCTTGCTCGCGAAGCCATCGAGAAGGACGAGCCTCGCACTCGATAGCCTGCGTCGCCCCGTTTTCCTAGTGTCGAATTTGCGCACCGTATCACGTTGATTTTTCATAAGGTCATGACCTGCGAAAACTCAAATTACCCCATTTCTATGGGGAGACAGGACCCCTTCATTCCCGATAGCATTCCTCGTGTCGCGCCGTTCGTTAGGGGAAGCGGCGGACGCTGCGGTGGCGTATATGCCAAGCGTTCACGCCTTGCGGGGCCGTGTTCGCTCGGGCTTGTATCGCTCGTGCCATCGCAATCATCCGAGGGAAAGGAATCGGGATGAAGAAATCTATCGATCGTAGGCAGTTCGTTCTGGGGAGCTCCTCTGTCATCGCCGCAGCGGCGCTGCTCGGCATGACCGGATGCTCTGGTGGTGGCGCCGGTGGAGAAGGCGGCGCTGGCGAAGGTGCAGCTGGTGGAGAGGCTGCGGGTGGCCAGGCGGCTGGCAACGGCGTTGCCGATATCGCTCAAGCATGCTATGGTCAGGACACCCCCGGACTCGTCACCCTTGAGGAGTCCATCAACTACAACCAGATCGAAAGCGCTGAGTCCGAGAAGTCCGATGCGCCCAGCATCTCCCAGGACACCGTGCCTTACCTGCACACCACCGACTACGGCAAGTCCGTCGACCTCAAGATTGAGATTCTGACGCCCTCCACCGCCGTTGCGAGCGAGACGCCGCTCATCGTGTGGATCAATGGTGGCGGCTTCACCACCTCCGACGCCGCGAAGAGCCTCGACACGCGTCTGGCGTTCGCCAAAGCCGGCTATGTGGTCGCCTCCGTGCAGCATCGCACCAGCGCCGTGTCCAACTTCCCGAAGCCGCTTCAGGACATCAAGGCGGCCATCCGCTTCCTGAAGGCCAACGCAGCCGAGTTTAAGTTCAACCCGAACAAGGTTGCCGTGGGCGGCAACTCCTCCGGTGGCTACTACGCATCCATGATCGGCGTCACGGGCAACGTCAAGACCATCCCTTGGCCCAATCGCAAGGGCGAGCTCGAGGACACCCCGCTCGACGTGGGTGCCAACCTCGACCAGTCCTCCGCCGTCAACGCCGTTCTGGACTACTACGGCGTGTCCGACCTCACCATCATCGGCTCCGGCCTTTCCGCCGAGCTCGAGGCGAGCCATCACTCCGCCGCCACCACCGAGGCGATCCTGCTCAACGGTGCTGCCGCTGCTCAGAAGGGCGTCGGCGTATTTGACCCCTCCATGGAGCAGAAAGTTTCAGCGGCGAGCCCCTTCAGCTACATCGGCGCCAACACCCCGCCGTTCATCTTCCTGCACGGCACCGCAGACACGCTCGTTTCCCCCGTCGCTACGAAGATGCTGCAGGGCCGTCTTGAGGCCGCTGGCGTCTACACCGAGCGCTACGTGCTTGAGGGCGCTGGCCATGGCGGCGCTGCGTTCCTCCAGGACACCATCAACCAGCGCATCTTGAGCTTCCTCGACAAGTACGCCACCGTCGACATCGCGCCCGCAGAGGCCACCGTCGACTACGCGAAGGGCACGGCTGCCTACGCCGCTCCCGACGTCCCCTCGCTCGAAGCCGCCATCCAGGGCGCCGAGGTCATCGAGATCGATCCCGAGAAGTGGACCATCGAGCAGGCCAAGGACATCACCTACAAGGTCACGTCCGTGAAGAACACCTACGCCAACCTGACCATGAACATGCTCCTGCCCTCGAAGGGCAAGGAAGACGCACCGCGCCCCGTCCTGTACTGCGCGGCGTGCGGCGGCTTCAACAAGTCCAACCCCAACGCCATGTCCTACCTGCGCTATGCAGAGCGCGGCTACGTGGTGGCCATCGCCGAGATCCGAGTTATCCCCAACGTGACCATGCCGGCTCCGCTGCAGGACGCCAAGGCCGGCGTCAGGTGGCTGCGCGCGCATGCGGCAGACTACAACATCGACCCGAACTGCATCATCGCTACGGGCAGCTCCGCTGGCGGATACATGGGCGTCATGCTGGGCGTCTTGGGCAACACCACCCAGTACAACGACGATGTCAAGTTCGACGTGGGCGACAACCTCGACCAGAGCTCGGCGGTTCAGGGCGTGCTCGACCTGTTCGGCGTGTCCGACCTCACCATCATCGGCGCCGGCCTCTCGAACTACGACGTGCATGACTCTGAGTCCAACACCGAGGCGCTCTTGGTCAACGGCACCGCCTTCGGCAGCAACCCGGGCGGCTCCGTGTTCAGCGACCTCGAGAAGACGGCGCTTTACAGCCCGTTTACGTACCTGGACGAGAACGATCCGCCGTACCTCATGTTCCACGGCACCGAGGACGTCATCGTGTCGCCCATCGCCACCATGGAAGTGTACAAGCGCATGTCCGAGCTTGGCATCCCTGCCGAGCGCTACTCTTTCATTGGCGCTGGCCACGGCGGATGGCAGATGAACACCGCCAAGGCCTACCAGATCATCGACGACTTCATGGACGGCATCGTCGCATCTTGCGCGCAATAGTTTGAATGAACGAGAAGGGGAGCGGCTAACGTTCCCCGAATAAGCCCCGGCCTTGCCTCATAATTGGTGGTGAAGCCGGGGCTTTTCGTTTCGCGACTTCGACATACGTAAAGCAGAAAATGATGCTATGCGTTTTTTGACTCGTCGGCGTTGTCCAACATCCCCAGAGCCCCTAGCGCAAATAATTCGATTCGCCCGCAATTCTCGCAGATGAGTACGCCAGAAGGAATCGTGGGGCCGAGGCAGATGCTGTTAGGATCATCGCTGATGAAAATCAAGGCACATTTGTCCTGGAAAGAAAATTCTTGGCCTCCACAATATGGGCAGGCCAGCGCGCACCCTTGAGCTGGCGACGCCGCTCATCCGCTCCACCATCAGGCACGAGTTCGCGCACTGTCTGGCTGACATCAATATACGGTCGGAAAGGGACTGCGACAGCAGGGACCACCACAGCCCGGAATGGTTCGAAGCCTGCAAGGAGCTGGGGATAAAGCCCGATTCCAGATCGTCTGCGCACGAGACGGGCTACTATCATTACTGGTGCCCGCAATGCGGCGATAACGCATACGAGCTGAGGACGGATATCGAATTCGACGAATACCATCACGATTGTCGTTGTGCAAGCTGCAATCGACCGCTCGAACGTGAAGCCGTGTACCAGATCCTGTGCTTCACGCTGAACGAGACGTATGCGGTTGAAGAAGACGGAAGGGAAACCCTTCTGCCAATTCCGGCAAGCGAGTTTTTCTATGGGTATTTGTCGAATCCTGACGATTACCGTTACGGGGTAGGGCCTTGAGGTTTGTCGCGTCCATCTCGGACGAAGCCGTCCCTCTGGTTTTTGCGTGCCAGAGGACCAGTGCGCCGCAAGGCGTGACGCGGCGGTTAAGTGCGGCATTGTCCTTTACAATATATTTGAACTTCCATCGTATCGAAGAAAACCCACGCCTGAAGGAGGCTAGCTATGGCGGAATACTCGGTTGGGGATATCGTGCTCCACGAATCGCAGGGCAGGGGGACGGTCGTCTGCTTGGAGGGCGGTATGATGACCCTTCGTCTCGAGAGCGGCGAACGCCTGCGGTGCCAGGCGTCTTGCGCGCCCATCATCACGATTCTCGAGCAAGGCAGAACCGAGCTTCGCGACCGCGCGAAAGCCGACCTCTTCGAGTACATCATCGAGCAGAACAAGGCCATCATCGAGAAGCTGGATCGAATCGAGCGAATCCTCGGGGAGCAGGCGCAGAAGCCAGCGGAAGCCTCCGAACACCACGGGTAGCGTGACAACAACGCCCGGTTTTGATGTCAAGCGTCATGTAGTGGTGCCGGCTCCGAGGGGGCTTTGCTGCGCGGGGCTGCTTGCACGCAAGGCCCACGAGGCGAAGAAGGACTTCGTGCGCGTATTCGGCATGGTGCCCGACACGGCGAAACGCGACGCCCTCGCGGCGCTGGACGGCAAGGGGCCGGACGAGCGCCGCGCCTACATGGACGAGACCGCCCCCGGCTGGGAGAAGGCCCACATCCTCCAGCGCGAGCCGATAGAGCGCTGGATCGCGGGCGAGATCGACGGGAAGGCGCTTTAGGGCGAGCAGCTCGTCGTGCAGGCGGGCTATGTCAACGCGGCGCACGCGTTTCCCGGCTGAGGGGGTGCTATGGATAGCGCCCCATGGCAACGCCCGGTCTCTTCGCCATGGGGCGCTTGCACCGCTGTCGTTTGAACATCCCCTGAAATCAAGAAGCCGCTGGTCGGGAAAGCCCGGCCAGCGACCTCTCTTTGTCTCCGCCTCACTTGGAGTCCACGGAAACTGTCTCGCCTGGTCACATTACCTGAAAGGGTCTGCTCTAGCAAGTCGAATTCTCGCAGATCTTATTTTTCCGCCCCCTTAAGCGCCCGCTTACGGTGTGCATGCGTGCATTCTGCGGAGGAGGCGGGTGCCGCGCATCTGTCGGCGGGTTTAGCGGTAACGTGGGGCTTATTTCCACTGACTGGACGGCGGGAGCCCCATGGACGAATCGACGATTGAAAGAACCACGGCAGAGGACGCGTGGTTCCCGGGCGAGCTCATGCAGACCTACTGGACGCGCCTCCTGCCCGCCGCGACCGGCCTGCCCAAGCGCATCGACCTGCTCGTCGCCGCGCTGCCCTACAGCGACTACACCTTCGTGCGCGCGTCCCTCGACATGAGCATGCTCAGCTGGCTCGAGCACCACCGCGCCATGTTCGAGTCCCTGGGCGGCGTACCGCTGTTCCTCGCACCTGACAACTGCCCCGCCGCCATCACCTTCGACCGCACGAAGGCGCCCGACGAAGACGGCTACCGCAAGGTCAACCGCCGCTCGAAGGTGGGGCGGGCATGCCCCTGCTGCGGGTGCAGGTCGAAGTAGACATGGCGCGGAAGCAGAGCCGCGCCATGCGATGCGAAACAGGGGATCTCGCTACCCCAGCGGGTTGTCCGTAATGGGGGAGAAGTCGGCCGCGGGGGCCGAGGCTTCGCCCTTGGCTGCGGAGACCTCGAACGCGGGGGCCTGCGCGGCCGGCGCCCCCTCGAGGCGCACCTCCATCCTCAGGACCGTCTGCAGGAAACCCTCGTAGACGCCCGACACCATCTCGCCGAACGCGTCGTAGCTCTCCTCCTTGAACTCCAGCAGCGGCTCGCGGCGGCCCACGGCGCGCAGGTTGATGCCGCCCTTGAGGCGGTCCATATCGGCGAGGTGGCCGACCCACCTCTCGTCCATCGTGCGCAGCATCACCTCGCGGCAGAGCGCGGCGAAGGCCTCCTCGCCGAGCAGCTCGCGCTTGGCCTTGAAGCGATCCATGAGGAAATCCACCACCGCGTCCTCGACGGCCGAGGGGTCCTCGTCGTGCTCGACGGACGAGCTTTCGAACCCGGCGCCCGCCATGGACGCCGTCCACGCGTCGACCGCCCCGTAGTCCCAGTCGTCCGACGGCAGGCCCGCCGGGCAGGAGGAGGCCACCACGGCCGCCGCCAGGTCGCGCGCGTACTCGGGCGCGAGCGCGGTGACGTCCTTGCCCTCGAGCACGGCGGTGCGCTCGGTGTAGACGGCCGCGCGCTGGCGCCCGATGACCTCGTCGTAGTCGAGCAGGTTCTTACGCATGGCGAAGTGCATGGACTCGACCTGCTTCTGGGCCTCGTTGATGGCCCGCGTCACGAGCCTGTCTTGCAGGGGCTCGTCGTCCGGAATGCCGCGGTCGAGCATCATCTGCGCCACCTTGTCCATCTTCTCGTCGCCGAACAGGCGCAGGAGGTCGTCTTCGAGGGAGAGGAAGAACTGCGAGCTGCCGGGATCGCCCTGGCGCCCCGCGCGCCCGCGGAGCTGATTGTCGATGCGGCGCGCCTCGTGGCGCTCGGTGCCGATGACGCGAAGGCCGCCGAACAGGCGCACCGCGTACCCCTCATTCTCCACGACGTTTCGTGCGCGTGCGCGGGCGGCGTTGAGCTGCCAGTCCTGAGCGTATTCCTCGGTCGTGCCCAGCTCGCGCAGGTAGGCGCGGACGAGGAAGGCCTCGTTGCCCCCCAGGTGGATGTCGGTTCCGCGGCCCGCCATGTTGGTCGCCACGGTGACCGCCCCCACGCGGCCGGCCTGCGCCACGATGGCCGCCTCGCGCTCGTGCTCGACGGCGTTGAGCACCTCGTGGGGGATCCCCCGCTCCGAGAGCAGGGCCGACACCCTCATGGAGTTCTCGACGCTCGTCGTGCCCACGAGCACGGGCTGGCCCGCCTCGTGGCAGCGCGCCACCTCGTCGGCCACGGCGGCGTACTTGGCCTCGGCCGTGCGGTAGACCAGGTCGTCCGCATCCTCCCGGATGACGGGCCTGTTCGTGGGGACGGCGACCACCCTCATCTTGTAGACGTCGAGGAGCTCGCGGTCGTCGGTCATGGCGGTGCCCGTCATGCCCGACAGCTTCCTGTACAGGCGGAAGTAGTTCTGCAGCGTGGTGGTTGCCACGGTGCGGCTCTCGCGGCGGGGCGTAATGCCCTCCTTCGCCTCGATCGCCTGGTGGAGGCCGTCGGAGTAGCGCCTGCCCTCCATGACGCGGCCCGTGAACTCGTCGACGATCTTTACCTCGCCGCCGTCCACGATGTAGTCGACGTCGCGCTTGAACACGAACCTGGCGCGAAGAGCCTGCCTCAGGTGGTTTGCGGGAAGGCCCGACGGGTCGTCGTAGATCCTGATCCCCAGCTCCTCCTCGACCTTAGCCAGGCCCGACTCGGTGGCCACGGCGTCGCGCCTCTTCTCGTCGACGGACGCGTCCTCCTCCGCGTTGAGCAGCTCGACGGCGGCGGCGAAGCGCAGGAACTCCCCACCTGAGGAGGGGGCGGGTCCGGAGATGACGAGAGGGGTCCTCGCCTCGTCGATGAGGATGGAGTCTGCCTCGTCGACGATCGCGAAGCCGTGCCCGCGCTGCACGCGGGCGGCGGGGTCGAGCACGAGGTTGTCGCGGAGGTGGTCGAAGCCGAACTCGGAGCTCGTGCCGTAGACCACATCGCAGGTGTAGGCGGCCTGGCGTCCCTCCGGCTCCATGCCGGCCCTCACGACCGCGACGGACATCCCGAGGAAGCGGTAGAGCGGCCCCATCCACTCGGCGTCGCGGGAGGCCAGGTACTCGTTGGCCGTGACCACGTGCACGGGCTCGCCGGAAAGCGCGTTCAGGTAGGCGGCCGCCACAGCGACAAGCGTCTTGCCCTCGCCGGTGGCCATCTCGGCCACGTGCCCGCCGTGGAGTGCCATCGCGCCGATGAGCTGAACATCGTAGTGTCGGAGGCCCAGCACGCGCGAGCTTGCCTCGCGCACGAGCGCGAACGCCTCGGGGAGGAGGTCGTCAAGGGATTCTCCTGCTGCGGCGCGCTCCCTGAGGGACGCGGAAACCATCCGCAGCTCGTCATCGTTCGCTTCGGCAAATGCATTCGCGAAGGACTCGAGCTCTTTCAGGCGGCTCTGATAGACGCGTAGCTCCTTGTCGGATCCCGCTCCGAAGATCTTGGAGATGATGTTGGCCATGGGGAGCGTCTCCCTTCGTTCGGTACGTAATCTGCGCCGATCGTGCCCATCTCGCAAAAATCCCCCCACGCTCGCACTCAAGGCGTGAGGGGATTTTCGCTCTTTCGGAGCCTCAATCGACAGCGTTAGCTCATAGGTCAAGCCCGAAGGCTTATGCGAGGGTTCAACCCTCGCATAAGCCTGCTCCCTCCGGGGAGGGGAAGGCGGTTGCCCGCCTTCCCCCTATGATCCCTTAGGAGCTTAGGCTAGAGAACCTGCTCGTTAGGCGATCTTCGCGGGCTGATAGTTGACCGCGATAGCGGCAGCCTCAGCGCGGGTGATCTTCGCCTGCGGGTTGATGACGCCGCCGTTGCCGATGATCTTGTTGTCAACGGCCCAGGCAACGCACTCCTTGGCCCAGCCGGAGACCTTCGCACCGTCGGGCATGGTGGCCAGGACGGCATCGGCGTCAGCGACCTCGATGGAGCCGCGCAGGGATGCGTAGTTTGCGAGCATGGCCACGGCCTCCTGACGGGTGATGGTGGCGTTCGGGCGGAAGGTATCCTTGCCCGCATCGCCGTTCACGACGCCGGCCTCGGAAGCCCAGTAGAGGGGGAGGGCGTAATAAGCGTCATCGTCGACGTCGGAGAAGATCTGCTCAACGTTTACGTAGGTGTTCTTGATCTCGTCAAGGTCAATCGAACCACCGGCCATGTTGAACAGGATGCAGACCATCTGAGCACGGGTCAGGTTGTCATCCGGACCAAAGAACTTCGTGCCGGCATACCCATTCATGTACTTGAGCGCGTTAGAAGAAGCCTTGGCGATGACGTCATGGGCCCAGTGGCTCAGCGGCACGTCGACGAAGTCGAGGTCGGCGGCAACGATAACCTTGATCGGGGCAGCGGAGACGACGTAGTTGACGTTCTTGGAGTCGGCCAGCACGAGGGAGACCTCGTAGGTGCCGACCTGGTCCATCTTGGTGACGACCTTGCCGTCGAGGGTGATGACGGGCTTGACAAGGCTGCTGCCAGCGACGGCGGTCCATTCGGTGTCGGCCTTCTTGCCGTCGAGGTTCGCGTCGACGAAGTACTTGAGGCCAGCGTCCACGGAATCCTTGCCGGCGACGTAGTTCGCGGGCCACTTGATGGCGTTGACGCCGTCGACGGCCTCGAGGGTTGCCTGGATGGCGGAGATGTCGACGGGCTTGACGGTGATGGTGAAGTCGCCGTCGTTGATGGTGTTGGTGATGCCCGTGACCTTCACGTTGTAGACGCCTGCGTTGACGATGCTGGCGAAGTCGGCGACCTTCTTGCCGTCCGGGCCAGTGATGGTCACGACGTAGTCGGTGTTCTCGGTCAGGGCGTTGCCGTCGGCGTCGTTGACGGTGACGGCAACGGTGCCGATGCCGGAGGCGCTGTATACGGTCTCGATGCTGCTCTTGACCACGCCGTTGTGGGTGACGAACACGTTGGTGTCGGCATCGAGGACGTCCTCGGTGACGGTGACGGCCATGGTGGCGACGCCGCCGAGAGTGTAATCACCAGGGGTCTTGGAAGAGACGGTTACGGTGACGAGGTACTTGTTGGCGGTGGTGCCGAGATCGTCAGCAGCTGCCGCAGCACCGATGGTGCCGTCTGCGTTGATGACGTTATAGGTGACAGCGGCCTCGTACTTCGCGGTGTCGAGGGCCTTGCCGTCAGCGCCGAAGACCTCGATGAGCTCGGCGTCGAACTTGGTCTTTTTCTCGCTCAGGTCGACGGAGATGGAGGTCGGCCATGCGGCGTCGTCGTAGGTGAAGGAAGCAGCTGCGTCGTATTTCACGACGTTGGCGGTCACGGTGCCGCTAATGGCGACGTCGGTATCCTTCTCGTCGACGAGGGCGACGGTCGGGGTGTAGACGCCGCTGGCGCCAACGGCGCTGGAGTAGACCAGCTTGAACTCCTTGGCGAGCTCAGCGTTGCCGTTGATGGCGTCAATAGCGGTGGGGAGGGCGGCGTTCTGGCCGTAGACCGGAGCGACGGTAATCGTATCGCTGCTATCCAAAGCAAACGACGTGATCTCGAAGTCGATGTTGGCGGTCTTGCCCGCGTACAGGCCAATGCCCGTCAGCCTTGCGTAGTACTTGCCCACGGCGGTCGGAGCGGTGGCGGAGCCGGCGACGACGTTGTACTGCTCACCGGACTTGTAGTACTTGACGGTATAGTCCTTGCCCTCGACGAGGTCAGCGCCGGTAGCGGTGAGCTCGAAGCCGAAGACCTGGGGCTTGGCGGTGTACTCAACTTCAGGGGTGCCAAGAGCGGTCACGACGCCAGTGGTGGGGTTGACGGAGCCGATAGAGGCGGCGAGCTCCTGGCCCTTGATGACGAACTTCAGGGTAACCTGGCCGCCCTTATAATCGCCGGCGATTGCCTTCACGACCGCGAAGTAGGTGCCAACCTCGGTAGGAGCGAGAACCTCCTCAGCAGAGGGCTTGCCGTCGGCGCCAGCCTTCACGTAGGTGATTTGGTACTTGGTGGCGTCATTGTTGACCTGAACCTTGGTGCCGTTTTCGAGTTCAACCCAGACTGGGATAGCGACCTGCGCATTGGCCGAAGCGGTAAACTCAACGCCCGTTGCGGGGACGTTAACGCTGGGGGTGGACATCGAGGTCGCGTACTTAATGACCTCGCCGTTGTTAAACGCCTTGACGGCCTCGACGGTGCTCAGCGTCTCAAGCTGAGCGTCGTCGGCGAGAGCCATGGCCGGGACCATGCCCACTGCCAGAGCACCTGCGAGGGTTGCGGATACAACCTTCTTCATGTTGCTTCCTTTCTATAACATGTATATGAAAAGGAGCGGTGTCGAAAATAGC
>JAFSHA010000017.1 GCA_017440565.1 Eggerthellaceae bacterium
ATGGGCCTACTTCAGCCCTTTAACTTCGAAGCTGTATTCAAAAACGCCGTCCTCATAGACGCTCGAAGATGCTTCTGTTCAAAAACGCCGTCCTTGTAGACGTTCGAAGATGCTTCTGTTCAAAAACGCCTTCCTTGTAGACAATCCCACTGAAAGTTGTTCTACATATTAGTTAGAAATGCGGAATAACCTGCATCTCAACTATGCGAAAACGCTGTTTTTAGCTACGGGAGACGCCTTTCGCGTCTACAAGGACGGCATTTTTGAACACAACGTCATCCGAACGCCTACAAGGATGCGATTTTTGAACACAACTGCCAGCGAATCAGGGAGCCGGGCACCGAGCCCCACTCTCTGGGAGCAAGAAGCAACATCCTGGACAGATGCTAATCCTCGGTGACGAAGAGGATGCCGATAGTACCAGGGCCGCAATGGCACGAGATGGTGCAGCTGGCTTGCGTCACGTGGATACGCTCGACGTCGGGCAAAAGCTCACGTACGTTATCGCACACCTCGTCGATGAGCTCGGGGGCTATGGCGCCTGAATGCGTAACGAAGACGTCGTCAGTCAGGATGCCCGGGTTCTTCTTCACCTGATCACGCACGTATTCCTTAAGCGCCTTATGCATAGAGCCGTGATGAAGGCGACCGACGTGCATGGACCCATCCGCGTTGTCAACCACAATCTCAGGACGCAAGTGCAGCGTTTTGCCCACGTGGGAAAGAATCTGCGGGCAGCGCCCACCCGCCGCCATGAACTCGAGCGCATCGAGGACAAACGACGCATGAACGCGCGGCTTAAGAGCCTCGAGGGCTGCAACGATATCGGTCGCTTCCATGCCCTCCTCGATCATACGAGCAGCGCGAATGACGAGCTGGCCGGTGCCGGTAGACAGATTGCAGCTATCAACCACGTGCACTCCAGGAACCTCACGTGCGGCGAGGCAAGCGTGGTCATATGAGCTGGAAAGTGCGCCGCCCAAGTTGAGGTGAATGACCTCGTCGCCCTCTTCGAGAAGGCTGCGGAAGTAGTCGACGTATTCCTGCACGTTGATGGCGGAGGTTTTCGGAAGGCTTCCGTCTTCATAATAGCCCGCGTAAAGCACTTCGGGCGTGATGTCGACGTTGTCCAGGTAGCTGTGCCCGCGAAACTCGATGTGATAGGGATAATAGTGAACCCGGCACTGCGCCTTGAGTTCATCGCCGAGATCGCACGTGCTGTCGGCGCTGAGGATGATCTTGCCCATGCTTGATAACCTTACCGCTTGAAATGCTGATTTTTGATTCTAAGTGTATGCAATTGATAGGCTGGAAACTGCTCCGCTAAGCAAAAGCACCTTTGCTTCAAAGAAAGAACATGCAGCATGTCGTGTTGTTCCACAAAGGCGTCGATTCTGGGTAGAACGAGGTAAAGAGAACACTAGCCCATATCATCAAAGGCATGAGGAGCACAGGTGCGGGCCAACGTCGCCGGAGTCGCGAGGCATGGATGCGAGCCAACGTCGCCGGAGTCGCGAGGCACAGGTGCGGGGCAAACATCGCCGAAGGCGCGAAGCGTGGGTGCAAGCCAATATCGCCGGCGTCAAGAGGCACGGGTGCGAGCCGACGTCGCCGGAGGGCGAGGCACAGGCGCGAGGCAAACATCGCCGGAGGCGCGAGGCGCGGCAGGTAGTTGATGTGGCCGGAGGCGCGAGGCGCGGCGCTAGCTGATATCGTCGGAGAAGTGGGGGTGCGAACGCTCGTAGTAGCGCAGGATCTCCTGCGCCGTCTCCTCGACGGCACGGTTCTCGGTATGCACGACGATGCAGCCAAGCTTGCGCATGAGCGCACGCGATTTCTCGAGATCCTCGTAAACGTACTCGGGATCGGCATAGCGCGGGGCAATGTGCGCAGCAGTGCCGATACGCCGCTTGCGAATGCCGATGAGCACTTCCGGACTGGTCATAAGCCCGAACAGGCGCGTACGGTCAACTTGGAACACCTCACGCGGAGGCTCGGTGGAAGGATCGAGCGGAATGTTGGCCACCTTGTATCCCTGCTGGGACAGATAGATGGAAAGAGGCGTCTTGGACGTGCGCGAAACGCCGACGAGCACGATGTCGGCGCGCGTAAGGTCCTGAGGGTTGCGGCCGTCGTCATGGGCGATGGTGAACTCGACTGCGTCGATGCGACGGTAGTAATTCTCGTCAGGCGCGCGCAGGCTGCCCGGCTCGTGCAAGGGGGTAAGCCCCGAAGCGCGCTCGATGGCGCAAATGGCGTTGGTCACGAGATCGACGGCGATGATGGTGGGGTGCTCGGTCAGGTACTGCTCGAACTGCGCACGCAGAATCGGATTCACCAGCGTGTAGAAGACGAGTATCTGGTCGTTGCCGTAACGCTCGAGGTACTGGGCACGCCGACCGTCGAGGAAGGAACGAATGGCCTCGAAGTCTTTGACGCCCGAAAGAAGGCGAATCTTGGGATCGGTTACGCCGAACTGGGCGGTGGCAGCACGCACCACGCCCTGAGCCGTGACGCCAGTGGAATCGCTCACGACGTGAATCGTGGGTACAACACCTCGTTGAGCTGCGGAAACGACGCCTTCCATGGCATTACCCTCCTCGAAGCGCCCCATCGGGGAAAGAAAGCGGAGTGAAATGAAAACGGGGAGGAAGGCCACAGGCCCCCTCCCCATAAAAGCGCGATTACTTCGCCTTGGCCATCTTGCCGAAGTCGGCAACGCCGGCGAACACGGCGACCATGCGGTTCAGGATCTTCATGCGGTTGGCACGTACGGCAAGGTCCTCGTCCATGATCATGGTGCGCTCGAAGAACAGGTCGATAGGCGCACGCAGAGCCGCAAGCTCAGCCAGGGCGGTGGCGTAGTCATCGGCCTCGAGGGCACGTGCGACGCGGCTCTCGGCCTGAACGATTGCGCTCGTAAGCGCATGCTCGACCTCGGAGAGCATAGCCTCGTCGAAATCGGCACCCGCATCGGCGTCGCGCAGGTTGTTGGCGCGCGCGTAAGCGGTGGCCAGGTTGTCGAAGGTCTCGGCCTCGCCGCTGCGAGCAGCCTCAAGCGCGCGGGCGCGCGTGATGAAGGTCGCCGGCTCTTCAACGCCAACGGCCAGCACGGCCTCGATGGTGTCAGGCGCGCAGCCGCCGTCCTTCAGAATGACCTTGGTACGCATGGTGAAGAAGTCGACGATCTCGGCGCGCACAGCGTCCATGTCGAAGGAAACCCCAGCTGCGGCGTACGTGACAAGAGAAGCGTCAATAGCCGCCACGAGCGAGACGGGCAGGCCAGCGTCGAGCATGGCGATGATGCCGATAGCGCTGCGACGCAGGGCAAACGGGTCGGAAGAGCCCGTGGGGCCCTGACCTGCGGCGAACAGGCCGCAGATGGTATCGACCTTATCGGCCATGGCAACCACCTTGCCCACAGTGGAGGCGGGCAGGTCATCGCCCGCAAAACGCGGACGGTAGTGATCGGAAATGGCCTCGGCAACCTGGGCGGTCTCGCCAGAGGCGGCAGCGTAATAAGAGCCCATGATGCCCTGAACGGCCGTGAACTCGAACACGGCCTGCGTAGTGAGGTCGGCCTTGGCCAGATAGCCCGCACGCTTGGCGTCGACCACGTCGGCCTCAGGAAGGCCCGCCTCGACGGCAAGGTTGCCGGCAAGCTCGCTGATGCGCAGGGCCTTAGCCTTCATGGAGCCCAAAACCTCCTGGAAGGTCATTTCCTCAAGGCCGTCAACGTAAGCCTCGAGCGGCTTCTTCAGGTCCTCGTCATAGAAGAACTTGGCATCGTAGAGGCGAGCAGCCACGACGCGCTGGTTACCGTCGATGATGTTGGCCTCGAAAGCGGCATCGCCGTTGGAGGTGATGATGAACTTGTTGGCCAGGCTGCCATCGGCGTTAAACAGCGGGAAGTAACGCTGATGCACCAGCATGGCGTCGACCGTGATCTCCTTCGGGACGGCCAGGAACAGCTCGTCGAAGGTGCCCACCATGGCAGTGGGGTATTCGCAGAGGTTCACGACCTCTTCCATGGTCTTAGCGGGAAGGTCGGCCACCAGGCCCGACTTCGCCTCGATCTCGGCAACCTGCGCGCGGATGATGGCCTCGCGCTCGGCCTCGGAGGGAACGACGAAGTTGGCGCGCAGCGTCTCGATGAGCTTGCAGGCGCAGGGTACCTCGAAGGGACCCGGTGCCAGGAAGCGATGGCCGTGCGTGAGGTTGGAAGCCGTAAGCCCGGCGAACTGCACGGGCACGACCTCTTCGCCAAGCATGGCGAAAAGCCAGCGAACCGGGCGGCTGAACTGGTCGTTCAGGCTGCCCCAGCGTTGGGTCTTAGGCCAGGTGATGCCGGTAATGAGACCAGCGAGAAGCTCGGGAAGCAGGTCGGCAACGCGGCGTGCGGGCACGCTCTTGACGGCGTAGACGTACTCGACGCCGTTTTCGTCACGACGCTCAAGGGCGCTCGCATCGACGCCCTTGCCGCGGGCGAAGCCGAGCGCGGCCTTGGTGGGATTACCCTCGGCGTCGAAGGCGATCTTGGCGGCCGGGCCGCGGAAAACCTCCTCGAAAGCCTGGGTTTCCTCGGGAACGTCGGTTACCACGACAATGAGACGACGCGGAGTGGTGTAGACCTCGATGGAACCGTAGGTGATGTTGGCGGCGGCAAAGGCGGCCTCGGCGAGTTTGGGCAGCTGGCCGGTTGCGGCATGCAGATCGAACGCGGGCAGCTCCTCGGTGCCGATCTCAAAGGCGAGAATCTTGTTTGCCATCTTAGGCCTCCTGTCCTTCCTCGAGCGCGGGCGCCTGACCCACGACGTGCTCCAGATAGCTGGCGCAGCACGCCTTGGCGATGGTGCGGACGCGCAGGATATAGCCCATGCGCTCGGTCTGCGAGATGACGCCGCGCGCGTCAAGCAGGTTGAAGGCATGGCTGCACTTCAGTACGTAGTCGTACGCCGGAAGCGGAAGCCCCGCCTCAAGCACGCGGTTGCACTCGGCCTCATAGCGGTCGAACTCGCCGAACAGAAGGTCGGTGTCGGCCACCTCGAAGTTATAAGCCGAGAACTGACGCTCGTTCTCCAGGAACACGTCGCCGTAGGTGAACTCGACGCCGTCGTCGCCACGGCACCACACAATGTCGTAGACGCTGTCGACGCCCTGGATGTACATGGTCAGACGCTCAAGGCCGTAGGTGATCTCGGCAGGAACGGGCCTGCACTCGAAACCGCCGACCTGCTGGAAGTACGTAAACTGGGTAACCTCCATGCCGTCGATCCACACTTCCCAGCCAAGGCCCCAGGCACCGAGCGTCGGGCTTTCCCAGTCGTCCTCGACGAAACGCACATCGTGCTCGTTCACGTCGATGCCGATGGCGCCGAGGCTCACGAGGTAAAGCTCCTGCACGTTGTCGGGCGAGGGCTTCAGAAGCACCTGGTACTGATAGTAGTGCTGCAGACGGTTGGGGTTCTCGCCGTAGCGGCCGTCGGTGGGGCGGCGGGACGGCTGGACGTAGGCAGTGCGCCACGTGTCGGGACCGAGTGCGCGCAGCGTGGTGGCGGTGTGGAACGTGCCAGCGCCCACCTCGTTGTCGTAAGGCTGCAGGATGACGCAGCCCTTGTCAGCCCAGAAGCGCTGCAGGTTCATGATGACGTCTTGGAACGTCGGCGGCAGGTTCTGCTGGCAAGCCGCATTCGTGGTTTCTGTTGACATGGCTCTCCTTGTCTCTTCCCCTCTATGAACGCGCGCCAGCACGACGCTGCGCGCGAACGGTTCCAATACTTCGCTTCCCTACTTCAAAACCCCGATGCTCCCGATCGGCCAATACGTGAACACGGCCTTTCCCGAGACGTTTGACACGGGGACCGAGCCGAAGTAACGCGAGTCGCTTGAGCTGGTGCGATTGTCGCCCATGAGCCACAGCTCGCCTTCGGGCACGGTGTAGGGATATGTGATGTCAAGGCCGTAGGCGGGCACCAAAGGATAGCTGGGCTCGCCGTTGACGTAGGGTTCGTCGAGCGGCACGCCGTCCACCACGACCGCGCCGTCAACGAGATCGACCGTCTGGCCACCCGTTGCGATAACGCGCTTTATAAGCGTGCGGCCCTGGATTTCCGGGTCGTCGAACGTGACGATATCGCCCTGCTCAGGCTCACCCGCCACGTAGCTGATACGCTCGGCGAAAACGCGCTCACCAGGCATGATGGTGGTTTCCATAGACCCCGTGGGAATCTCGTAGGCGCCGAAGATGAAGGTGCGCATAACCCAAGACATGGCGATGACGAGCACGACCATGCCTACGAAGCTGAGCGCGCTGCGCAACAGGCGCCTCGCCGAGCCAGATGTTTCCGCATGTTCCCCGGAATACATGGGCATGTGCTTCCTTCCCTGTCAAAAGACCTCAAGACATACAAACGAATATGATACCGCTTTATGAGCCCGCTGAGTTGCTGGCAACAGAAATTGCAAACCGATCCGATATGCGGCGGGCCGTTGCGAAGCTTATGCGTCGAGGGCGTCGAGGAACTTTCTGTCGGCGGAAGTGAGCTCGAAGGATTCCAGAAGGTCGGGGCGAAGCTGCACGGTGCGCGCCAGGCTTTGCTCGCGGCGCCAACGCGCGATGGCTGCATGGTTGCCAGAGAGCAGGATGGGAGGCACGTCCTGGCCCCGGAAGCTGGCCGGACGCGTGTACTGCGGATATTCCAGAAGGCCGCTCGTGAAGCTTTCGTCGACCGGCCCTTCCTCGGCGCCAAGCACGCCGGGCAGCTTGCGCACCACGGCATCGATGACCACCATGCTGGCAAGTTCGCCGCTGGTGAGCACGTAGTCACCCAGCGAGATGACGTGGTCGGCTAGGGCGTAGGCACGCTCGTCGATGCCTTCGTAATGGCCGCACACGAACAGAAGGCGCTCCTCAGCGGCAAGTTCGGTAGCGTAGGCATCGTCGAAGCGACGGCCCTGAGGGGCAAGGAAGACAACCTTGGGCGCAACGGCGTCGCGGAAAGCGGGGGCAGGGCCTGTTTTCGGGCAGGCGGGAATGCGATCGGGCACGCTGATGCCCGCGATATCCTCATACGCCTCGAAGATAGGCTCGCACTTCATAACCAAGCCAGCGCCACCGCCATACGGGTCATCGTCGGTGCTGCGGTGGCGGTCGTACGTCCAATCTCGCAGGTCATAAGCGCAAAACGAGATGATGCCCTTCTCTTGGGCAATACGCATCATGGAAGAACCCATGACGGAGTCGTACATATTCGGAAACGTGGAAAGCGTCTCGATGATCATGGGCGCACGTTACATTTCAAGGAGGCCGGCGGGAAGACGCATGTCGAGGCGGCAAGCATCCTCGTCAAGGCCGACGATGAATTCCTCGACAAGCGGAATGAGGGCATCTTCGGCGCCTTCACGCGCCACGATAAGCAGCGGCTGAAGCGGGCGATCTTCGATGTCGAGCACCTCTCCCACGAAGCCTGCGGCTTCATCGAAAACCTGCCAACCTTCCCACGAGGGAAGGTCGAACTCAAGCTCGGCGAGCTCTTCGGCCACTTCAACGCGGCGCACCAGGCAATGGCAGCCCACCAGCATCTCGGCGGTGTTGGCGTCGGGCACTTCCTCGAAAAACACCACGGCCTCATGCGACCCGCGCATTTGCAGCGACTCGACCGTCACGCTACGCGGTGCGTCGAGCACCGGCGGGACGAGGGCAACCTTCATGCCCTCAGACAGCAAAAACGGAAGGCCCGCAGCGCTGCGCGCGACGAGCCCCCCGTTTATGTTCTTGGTTTGCGCCAAGCAGGCGATGTCGATCCAAGTTCGCATCTAGTCAATAAGCTCCACTTCGACCTGGGCGCCCTCGCGCGAAGCAGCGGCGCGCGCAAGCGTGCGAATGGCCTTGATGACGCGGCCCTGACGACCGATAACCTTGCCAGCGTCTTCCTCGTTGACGCGGATCTCGACTACGATCGCGTCGTCGTCCGTTTCAAAAGCGTCGATCTCAAGCTCCTCAGGAGCATCGACAAGCGGGCGTACGACCGATTCGACGAGACCGGCGAGGTCTTCCGTCAGATCAGCCATGGCTTTACGCGTTCTCGCGAGCGCTCTTCAGAAGGCGAGCAACGGTCTCGGTCGGCTGAGCGCCGTTGGCGATCCACTTGTCAACCTTCTCCATGTCGCACTTCACCATAGCCGGCTCGGTGCAGGGGTTGTAGCGGCCAACCTCCTCGATGAAACGACCGTCGCGACGAGCCTGAGCGTTGGCGACAACGATGCGATAGTACGGACGCTTCTTGGCGCCGTGACGAGCAAGGCGAATCTTAATCATGAAGAAAAACTCCTTTTTGAATACCATTCATTCGTATATTGCGTACACTGCTCACGCAGTGCAGCGAAAACAGCAATTGCTTATATTACCGTTGGATTACGGTTTGCGCAAGTGAAAAGCACTTTTTATTCATGATGCTTTCCGCGACTGGCGCTCGCATTCGCACCTGATGCCCTCCCCTTGCGGCCTTCGTGACGTCAAGGCTACTTCTGCTCCATCATCTTCTGAAGCTCACGCAAGTCGGACATGCTCATGCCTCCCATGCCGGGCATTCCAGCACCCATGCCGGGGATGCGCAGGCCACGCGACTTCTTGGAGCCCTTCTTGCCCTTCTTGCCTTTACGCGCTTGGTTCTGCTCCATCTGCGAGGTCATCTTACGAACCATCTTCTTGGTTTCGTTGAACTTCTTGATGACCTGATTGACCTCCTGCACGGTGGTGCCCGCTCCCTTGGCGATGCGCGCACGGCGGCTGCCGTTTAAGATCTCGGGCTTGGCACGCTCGGCCTTGGTCATGGAATTGATGATGACCTCCATGCGGTCAAGCGCCTTTTCGTCAACCTGACCGCTTCCCATGGCCTTGTCGCCGCCGGGAAGCGCGCTGATGAGCTTGCTCACGCCGCCCATCTTCTGAATTTGGCGGTTCATGGTGATGAAGTCGTCGAAGGTGAGGTTTCCGCGCGCAACGCGCTCGGCCTCTTCGGCCTCCATGGCCTCTTCTTCCTGCTGAACGCGCACGGCGCTTTCGATGAGGCTCACCACATCGCCCATGCCGAGGATGCGCTTGGCCATGCGGTCGGGGTGGAACTCCTCGAGAGAGTCGGGCTTTTCGCCCGAGCTGATGAACTTGATGGGCTTACCGGTGACCTCACGCACGGAAAGGGCGCCGCCGCCGCGGGCGTCGCCATCCATCTTCGACATGATGACGCCGTCAAAGTCCACGCGCTCGGCGAAGGCCTGCACCACGTTGACAATGTCCTGGCCGGTCATGGCATCGACCACCATGAGGATCTGGTCGGGTTTGACGGCAGCCTTGATGGCCTCGGCCTCGGCCATCATGTCCTCGTCGACGTGAAGGCGGCCGGCCGTGTCGATAATGACCACGTCACGCAGATGGTCGATGGCGTCCTGCACGCCCTCGCGCGCGATCTTCACCGGATCCCGGCCGTCGCCACGGTACACGCGCACGCCTATTTCGCCGCCGAGCGTTTGCAACTGATCGGCTGCAGCGGGGCGATACACGTCGCAGGCAACCAAAAGCGGCGAATGGTTCTGCTGCTTCAGACGCCAGGCGAGCTTGGCGGCCGCAGTGGTCTTACCCGAACCCTGCAGGCCAACCAGCATGATGACGTTGGGGATGCGGCTTGAGAGCACGAGCTTGGAGGACGAAGTGCCCAGAAGGACGGTAAGTTCGTCAAGCACGATCTTGACGACGTTTTGCGCCGGGGTAAGCGAATCCATGACTTCGGCGGTAAGGCAGCGCTCCTTCGTGCGCGCGATGAAGGCCTTGACCACCTTGAAGTTGACGTCGGCCTCAAGCAGGGCCAGACGAATCTCGCGCATGGCGTCGTTGATGTCGCTTTCGGTGAGACGGCCCTTTGACTTCAGGCCGGAGAATATGTTCTGCAAGCGCTCGGAAAGGTTTTCAAGCATGAATGTGAGCTCCCGTGTCGGATGAATGCATACGAAAAGGCCGCGTTACGAATTTGCGCGACCCTAGAATTATACTCGAAAGATGTTGCGTGCAGAAATGCTACTCGTATTTGCCCGCGGCAAAGCCAAAGACGATAAGGCCGACGCCACGCACGGCAACGACGACGGCAAGCATGGCGGAAAGCATGACAGGCACCATAAACAGCATCACGCCGCACATGACGTTCACGACGCCGGAAGCGCAGGCCCAGCTCCACGAGCTCACGCCCGCTTTACGTATCTTGAAAGCGGCGACCACCTCAAAGGCGCCAAAGGCAGCAAAGAAGGCCCCCACAAGCCAGGGGATAACGGAGGCGCTTACCAGAGGATGCAGAAGCATCATAAGTCCGATGAGAATGCCAAACGCCGCATACAGAAGCGACCAGAGCGAGCCGTTTCCGTTCTTGCGCAGCTTGAAGTAGGCAAGCACGTCTCCCACGCCCGAGACAAGATACGCCGCGCCCGCAAACGTAGCAATAACGACAAGCGTCAAACCCGGCAAAGAGGCGATGCCCACCGCACAAGCAGCCATAAAGATGCCGGCAATGATAAGAGACCAGTCGTACTTCTTCTCGATAGGCTTTTCGGCAGTGCGCTTTACTTTGTTCTTTTTCTTGCTCATTTCATCCCCCTTGCTTAATGATTGCTGCGAGGAATTATAGCGAAACGAACCCTAGCGGTACTTGCAAAGCATCATGCAGGCTGCGCCAATGAGGCCAATTACGAGCGAAACGATGGCGACCAGAGGCCAGTTCGACATGGCGGGACCAAGCAACGCGGGCACACCGTAGTTGCCGATGGTCTGGCCGAGGCACTGCATGAGCTTCAGAACGCCCATACCCACGCCAAGCAGGGCGGGATCGTTCAAGATGCGCACGAAGGCCGTCGGGCACACGGCCGAGGCGCTCATGCCCAAGCAGCCCAGAAGAGCCGCGCCCACCCACATGCCGATACCCGTGGAGCTGGTAAGCAGGTAAGCCGCAGGCCCCATGGCAAGAAGCGCGATAACGTACAGCGGCTTACAGCGCCCGAATCGGTCGACCAGCATGCCGAAGATAATGCAGGACACCAGTGCCACGCCTACCGTCACGGTGATGACCATGCCCGACTGCGCAGCGCTCATGCCCTGAGACTGCATAAAGGTAGGGGAAAACGAAAGGGTCACGCCGATGAGCACGTTAAAGCACACGTAAGGGAAAAGGAATAGCAGCATGTTGGGAGCGAAAAACGCGCGATAGCCGCCGAGGCCCGAACCCGCAGACTGTAGGTCATCGACGGCGGAAGAGTCCTCGGAATCACTTGGGACGACTGCCTTCGGAACGGGGATCTTAGAGGCTGCACCCTTCGGGTCCTTCACCAAAATGACGAAGAGCGCACCTGCCAACAGGGCAAATGCTGCATAAGCCAGCCAAAGTCCCGTGAATCCGGCAACTTCGTAAAGGGTCGGGGTCAGCGCGCCGGAAACCAGCGTGCCACCGCAACCGTACGTGCCCCAGATACCCATGGCCGTGCCCAAGCGCACGGGAGCCACGTAACGTTCGATGGCAAGCGGACCACAGGTAATGATGATGATATAGGCCACGCCCTCGATGGCGCGCGACGCGATGAGCATGGCGCTTCCGCCCGCAAACGCGCCCACGAGCGAACCCGCGAGGATGAAGCCGACGCCCGCAAGCAGCATTTTGCGCGCGCCGAAACGCTTGGCGGCAAAGCCCACGGGCAGCGCCAGAATGAGGCCCACGAACGTGAACATCGACATGAGCAGCGAAACTTGCGTCTGCTCCATGGCAAAGCGCTCGGTGAGGCTCGGCAAAATAGTGGTGAGCTTCATCTGCACCATGACGCTGGCAATGCCGATCAAAAGCAGCACGACAGACACCAGCAGGAAGTTCTGCCTCTTCGTCATTCGTTCCCCCTAAAAACGACTAACGAGCACAGGTTAACACAGAGCAGGCTGCATGCGGCGGGACGGCGGACAACGGGGACGGAGGTTAGTGTCCGCGCCCACACGCACGGACACTAACCTCCGTCCCCGTTGTCCCGCCTACAGGCGATCAGCAAGCTTATAGCCTACACGCCACACGGTAATGAGGTAGCGCGGCTTGGAAGGATCGTCCTCGATCTTCTCGCGAATCTTGCGCACGAACACCGTAATCGAGTTGGGATCGGCAGCCTCCACGCTACCCCACACATGCTCGAGGATCTGATCGCGCGTGAACACGCTGCCCGGGTCGCTTGCCAACAGTTCGAGCAGCTCGAACTCGCGCGAGGAAAGCGACACCTGTTGCCCGCGTACGCGCACGTCGTACTTGCCGAAAACCAGTTCGAGATCGCCCACGGAATAGGTGCCCTCGCGCTTCACGCGGCCTTCATCGCTTGACTGGGTGCGCTGGCTCTGCCTGCGCAGATGAGCCTGCAGCCGAAGTGAAAGCTCTTCGGTCTGAAACGGCTTGACCAGGTAGTCGTCGGCGCCGGCCTTAAACCCGATGCTCTTGTCGACGATGTCACCCTTTGCCGTGAGAAACATGATGGGAACCTGGCAGCCCTGGGCTCGCACGGTTTGGCAAATCTCGAAGCCGTTCACATCGGGCAACATGACGTCGAGGATGAGGAAATCGGGTTGCTCTCGCTCAAGCATGGCCATACCCTCACGACCGTTTCCCGCGCAGCAAAAGTCGTAGCCATCTCGACGCACGATCTCGCCGATCAGCAGCTGCAGGCTCTCGTCATCGTCAATGAGCATCACCTTGGTCATGCTTACTCCCCTTCTCCTTCGTCGCCCTCGTCGCTATCGAGCACTTCCCCACCAGCACAGGGCGCGCTCACCGGCAGCGCCACCGTGAACGTCGATCCCTCACCCAGTTCGCTTTCCAAGCTCACGGCACCACCGAGCATCGTCGTCAGATCCTTCACCAGCGAAAGGCCCAAACCGCTACCGCCATAGCGGCGTACCGTCGACATGTTCTCCTGCGTAAAGCGCTCGAACACAAGGTCGTGCTTGTCTTTCGGGATGCCGATGCCCGTGTCGGCCACGGCAACGACAACCCGATCGGCTAGCCTATCGTACGACACGCCCACATCGACGCGACCGCCCGCAGACGTGAATTTAACCGCATTGCTCACCAAATTCATGAGGATGCGTCGCACCTTTTCCCAGTCGCTCATGATGAGCGGAACATCGGGATCAACCGAGGTCTCGAGCATGACTCCCTTGCGTTCCGCAACTGGTTCGTTGGAGGAAGCGACCATGCCCACAATGTCCATCATGTCGATGAGCTCGAGGTTGATATTCTCGGAGCCAGCTTGGAGGCGCGCTGTCTCAAGCACGTTGTCGACCATCTCCAGCAAAATGAGGCCGTTCTTGTGCACTTCCTCAAGCTGGCGCGTCGCGTTCTCGTTGGCGGGGTCGATGCTTTCGCTTAGAAGCTCGGTGAAAGCCAAGATGGACGTCAGCGGCGTGCGCAGCTCGTGGCTTACGATGGCAAGGAAGTCGCTCTTGTAGCGATTGTCGCTGGCCAGTCGCGCATTCACCTTCTCAACGTGGGCGCGCTGCCGCTCAAGCTCTTCGTTGGCCTCGCGCAGCTGAGCCGTGCGTTCAGAGACCTCTTGCTCGAGCGTGTTGTAGTAATTCGACAAGCTGCGCGCCATGGCGTCGAATTGCAGGAAGAGGTTGTCCACCTCGCGCGAGGAATAGAACTCGTCGCGCTCACCGCGCTTCTCGACAAGCTCGCCAAGCGTCTCAGAAGATGAACCCAATCGCGCGAACGAGGCCTCGAGCTTATTCAGCGGATCGGTGATCAAGCGCGAAAGCACCGAATAGATGGCGCCACCCGTCAGAAGCATGAGCAGCAGGAAGAACGCGACGTTATTGATCACCGAGGCGGTCATGCCCTCAATGGCCGCGTCGGCAGGCATGACGACGCTCACCGCACCCGCAACATCACCCACGTCCCAGCCCTCTTTGGGAAAGCCGGTGGGATCAATCTCTCCCTTGGGCCCGCCATGGCATTCCACGCAGTTCTGCTCGACTTCCATGACGGCAACGTAGCGGAACACCTCTTGCCCATCCAGCTTTTCGAAGCCGTAACGAGCGTCCTTGTCGCCTGCGTAAAACGCCTTAAGCGCCGCTTCCTCGTATTCATCGGGAGTGTTGTCGATGTTGCGCGGATCTTGGTTGGTGAAGCGGATGGAGTAATCGTAATCGGATTCTTGCGAGAACAACGCGGCAACGGCCTTTCCCGCAATGGCACAATGCAGGCCCTTATAGTCGTATTCGCCATCCGAGGTGTAGTTGATAGTGTCCTGATTGATGGAGATGAACTCCCACACGGCATCCATTTCCGACACCATCACGCGTGCCTGCTCAAGCAACTCGCTTGTGGTACGAGAACGTTGGTCAATGTAGGTGTACGACGTGAACGCAACGCCGAGCAGCAAGGACACGCCCAGCAGCAGGCCGATGATCTTGGTGCGCAAGCCGACGGAAGTTCTCCTGCTCACGCGCTTCGCGCTCTTCGACATGCCCGCCCCCTGTTTCTCATCCTGCATCAGCCGCACCATTATACGGCCGCGCAACCGCGAAGGGCCTCGCAAGGCAAGACCCATGCGCGCACGGTGCGCCTATTCGACGTAGTAGCGCTCCTCGACAATGGATTCGACCGCTTGTGCGCCAAGGGCATCGGCGAGCGCGGCAAGCGTGCCCTCGGTAACGCCCGCGATAGCAGCATAGAAGGCCGACTTCGCGCGACGCTGCACGTTGCCCAAGTACATGGGAGCGAATACCAGCACGTGATTGGAAAGGAAGTCGCGCAAGGCGGAAAGCGCCTCCTCAGCGGCCTTTGTATCACCTGCCTCATAGGCGGTGGCGGCGGCGTCAAGCAGGTGCGCCGCAAACGCAAGCTCGATGCCAATGTGATCGTCGGGCTCGGTTTCCGCACGGTCGAAGCGCAGACCGTGCGTACGATAGAAGGCACGCACCTCAAGCGTGGTAGGTCCAAATACGGTGGAATCATCCGTGCGGTAGACCGACTCGTAGGGCGAGGTGTGGCTTGCGCCGATCATGTAGAACAGGTAGGTGCAGTCAAGGTGCACCTCGCGCGCGAGGGTCGCGATCCCCTCTCCTTCGCCTGCAGCTAGCGCATCGTGGAAAAGGCGTGCAGCCTTAGGCGCCACCTGAGAAAACGGAGGGTCGAGAAACATGGCGCGGTCCGCCACGAAAGCCTCAAGCTGATCAGCCGGATCGGCGAAAAGACCCCATGAGCAAAACGAGCACAGCGCCTGATACGCCCGGCAACTCTCCGCAGTAAGTTCGATCGTCTCGTTCATAGGTTCTTCTTTCTTCGAGTAAGCGAAATTAAGACACGCAGGTTGGCGTTAGTAAGTCGAAATGGGTCAACGAACCGGGCTCGTTGACCCATTTCAGGATTCCGGCGACCTGGCGGCCGCCGGAACTAATTACTGCTCGTGGGAAACTTCCATCGGGTTCAGCAGCGTGCCGCCCTTCGCAGCGTCACGATGCAGGCCGAACACCACATGAGGCAACGTCTCGGCGGTCAGCTCGCCGATAACGGCAGCGTCGCCATGGGCTGCGCGCAGCTCCTCGATGTCGCCGAACTCCAGCGCGCGCACCGGGCAGGCCTTCGCACACGTGGGGTTGGGGGTGCCATCAGCGCTCTCGTCGCTGCAGAGGATGCACTTGTGAGACTTGCCATCGGAAAGCTGCACGGGATGACCGTAGGGGCAGCTCTTCTCGCAAGTCATGCAGCCGATGCAGGTTTCCTTGTCGTTGTTGACGATACCGGTAACCTCGTCCTTGGTCATAGCACCGGTCGGGCAGTTAGCCACGCAGGCCGGCTCTTCGCAATGACCGCAGGTCACGGATGCGTAGTAGGTGAACACGGTGTGGGCAAGCGCACCAGACTCGTTAGCAGTCCATTCGCCGCCGCCGAACTCGAACACCTTGCGGAACTTCGCAGGAACCTCAAGATCGTTGCGATCCATGCAAGAGGTCATGCAGGCCTTGCAGCCAGTGCAGATGTCAGTGTTAACGTAAAAACCGTACATTGCTTATCCCCCTTACGCCTTCTCGATCTTGCACAGGTTGGAGTGAACGCCGTTGCCCTTAGAGATGGGCGTCGGGCGGCTGGACGTCAGGACGGAAATGCATCCGCCGAGGTCAAGGACGTCCTTGCTGCCGATGGTAGCAGCATCGCGGGTCTCGGGCTCGTACCAAGCGCCCTGCGGGATGGACACAACGCCAGGCATGATACGCGGGGTGACGCGAGCCGGGAGCTTCGTCTTGCCGCGCTCGGTGGACACGATGACCATGTCGTCCTGAGCGATGCCAAGCTTCGCGGCGTCACCGTCGTTGATCCAGCACTGCTGCGGAGCCACGGACTTCATCCAGGCAACGTTGCCGTAAGAAGAGTGCGTACGGGTCTTGCCATGGTGGCCGATGAGCTGGAACGGGTACTCGGCCTGCAGCGGATCGCCGTAGGTCTCGAAACCTTCGTACCAGATGGGCAGACCGGTGATCTGGTCGCGACCGTCGTCGGGCACGTAGCCGCCGCCGGTGAGGTCCCACTGCTTGGAGATGTTGTAAGCCTGCTTGGAGAACACCTCGTACTTGCCAGACGGCGTCGCGAGCGTCTCGGGCAGCGCGGCAACGGCCGGCTCGTGCTCGTCGGTTGCCTTGAACAGGCCGCCGGCACGGAACTCCTCGAAAGTAGCCGGGATATCGTCACCACCGGCAATGCCCTGATCGTAGCACCACTGGACCCAGTCGAGCTGGCTCTTGCCCTCGGTGAACTCGTCGGCAATGCCCAGCTTCTCGGCAATCAGCGTACAGATCTCGTAGACCGGCTTGCTCTCATACAGCGGAGAGATGGCAGCGGTCTCGCAGCACACGAAGCCCGTCCAAGCGTTGCCGCCGGTGCAGACGTCATCCTCCTCGAACGGAGTGGTGCAGGGCAGAATGTAGTCGGAAGCGAGCGCGGTGGGGGTCAGCCACGGATCAACCGTGACGACGCAACGCAGGCCGGAATCCTTCTCATCGGGAAGGTTGTAGATGCGCAGGGAGTCGTTGATGTCGGCATGCTGGCCCATCATGACGTTGGAGCCGTAGTTCCACACGAACTTGATGGGGGCCTTCATCTTGATGGTGCCAGGCGCCTCGGCGTAGTGCAGCACGCCGTTCTCGTCGTAGCGACGAACGCCCCAGGTGGTGTCGTCCATGACGGTATAGTCCTCGATGGCCTGATACCAGTCGAAGAAGGAGATGCAGTTCTCGACGCCGTTCTTCTCCGTGAAGCTGGGGATGGCGGTTGCCACAGCGTAGGCAACGCCGCCGGTGGCCTCGCGTGCGCCAGTGCCGCCGCCGGAAATGCCGACGTTCTTGGTGATAGCCGGGATCATGGCGATAGCGCGGGTGTTGTTGCCACCGTTGCTGTGACGCTGCGGGCCCCAGCCCTGGATGGTAGCGGTCGGACCGTCAATGTAGAGGTCGGCCAGCTCGCGAATCTGATCGGCCGGAATGCCGCAGATGGCGGAAGCCCACTCGGGATCCTTCACGCCCGTGCCCTCATAGGCGCCGGTGCCGTTGAGGTAGGCCTCGTAGGACATGTCCTCAGAGATGGTCAGCTCACCGGTGGGATCGATGCCGAGGAACATGGTGTCCTTCGGCTCGGCGGCCACAACGTCGTCAGCGAAGCTGTCGGAGAAGAAGCCGACGAACTTCTCGCGGATGAAGTCGAGGTCGAGCTTGCCCTCGGAGTAGAGGTACTGAATCATGCCGGCAACGAGCGCGACGTCGGTGCCGGGGCGGATGGCGATCCACTTGTTGGCCACGCCGATGGCGGTGTCGGTCAGATGCGGGTCGACCACGACGATGGTGGCGTCGGGGCTCTGCAGGCGCACCTCGGTGAGCAGGTACTGCATGGCCGAGCCGCTCATGCGGGTATTGGCCGGGTTGTTGCCGAACAGCACGATGTTCTTGGAGTTGACCAGGTCGGTCACCTCGTTGTTGGACCATGCGTCACCATTGAACAGCGGCATTTCCCAGGTGATCTGACCGGTGGAGTAGTCGGCGTACTGACGCAGGTAGCCGCCCCAGAGGTTCATAAGGCGGGCGAACATGGTGTTGTCGGGATGCCAGGACTTGGAAACGGTGCCGCCCAGCACGCCCGTGCCGTACTGGATATAGAAGGCGTCGTTGCCGTACTCATCCTTGATCTCCTGCATGACGGCGGCAATCTCCTCGATAGCCTGGTCCCAGGTGATCTCCTCGTACAGGCCCTCGCCGCGCTTGGTGCCCTCGACGCGCTTCAGAGGCTTCTGAATACGCGTGTCGTTGTAGATGCGCTGACGGTTGGTGCGGCCACGCACGCAGGAACGCATTTGGTAGATCTGGCCCTTGCCGAAATCGTCGGTGCCCTCGTCATCGATGCCGATGCGCACGACGGTGCCGTCCTTCACGAACACCTTGAGCGGGCAGCGGCTGCCGCAGTTGACATGGCAGGCCGACCAGGTCATGGTGTCGTACTCAAAGCCGCCCTCGGTGCTGCCAGCCGGCTCTTCCGCCGGCTCGGAGCTGCAGCCCGCAAGCGCAAGACCTGCGCCAGCGAGGCCGGTGAGAGCAAGGAACGAACGCCTGGAAATGCCAGGCTGCAAGTTGGTAGTCGTCATGGACTCCCTCTCCCTCGTCTTTCCCTTCTTTACGTTCAAAAACGGTTGCCTTTGCTTTTATGGCAAGATGCGACCGCCCACGCAAAACCATACGGCGCGTGGGCGGCAGTTTCCATGGGCAATTAATTCATTTTTTATTATGGAATTATTAACGCGCAGGTCAGAGGCTAGTTTCGATCATCCATTTCCCCGACGAAACCGCGGGCAAACACATGCGCGTCGAAGTCGCGCAAATCCTCGATGCCCTCTCCCACGCCGATCTTGATGATGGGCAGCTCAAGCTCGTGGCTCACCGCAAGGGCGATGCCACCCTTGGCGGTGCCATCGAGCTTGGTGACGATAAGCGCGTCGAGAGAGAGCGCCTTGTTGAACTCGCGTGCCTGCTGAAGGCCGTTTTGGCCTGTGGTGGCATCGATCACGAGCACGGTGTAGACCGGCAGCTTCGAGCGCTTGCGCACGACGCTGACCACCTTCTCAAGCTCGCGCATGAGGTCTGCCGAGGTGTGCAGACGACCGGCCGTGTCGATGAGCACCAGATCGGCACCCGTTTCCTCGGCGCGCTCGATGGTGGCGTAGCACACGCTGGCGGGATCGCTTCCCCGCTCGCGCGTGACCATCTCTACGCCTGCGCGCTTCGACCACACCTCGAGCTGCTCAATGGCGGCGGCGCGGAAGGTGTCAGCCGAACCGAGGATGACGTTGCGGCCTGCGTCGGTGGCTTCCTTGGCAATCTTTCCCACCGTAGTGGTCTTGCCGGTTCCGTTGATGCCAACGAAGAGCACGAGCGCTGGCTCGCCGCCGAGAATTTCCTCGCCACCTTCGGTAAACGTACTTGCGATCTGGTCGTTGAGCATATCAAGCACCGCGTAGGCGTCAGGCAGGGCCTTGCGCTTCGCCTGGTCGCGCAGATTATCCACGATATCGCTTGCGGCCATGCCACCGATGTCGCTGAGAATGAGCGCCTCCTCGAGGCCGTCCCAGAAATCCTCGTCCAAGTCGGGCCCGCGGTCCAAAAGGACGTTCATCTGCTCCTTGAACTTCGTACGCGAACGCGTCAAGCCTTCGCTAATGCGATCGAAAAAACCCACGCCGGGCTCCTAACTGCTAGAAATACGTGTAAGAAGACAGTTTAGCGCACGACGGCCGAAACGCAGTCAGGACGAAGGAGCCGTGCAGCTCAACTTTTAAAAGCCGGTACCCGCAGAAGGGCCCTACTCGGCGTGGCGCAGGGCAGCCTCAAGGCGCTGGCTGATGACCTTGGTCACACCATCGGCCTGCATGGAGACGCCGAACAGCACGTCGGCCATTTCCATGGTGCGCCTCTGGTGCGTGATCATGATGAGCTGGGTGGTGTGGCGCAGCTCGTCGATGTAGGCGCACAGGCGGCGCAGGTTGGTGTCGTCAAGCGCGGCCTCAACCTCGTCGAGGATGTAGAACGGCGTGGTGCGCGTGCGGTACACCGCGAACAGAAGCGCCAGCGCCGTGAGCGATTTCTCGCCGCCCGACATGAGCATCATCTTGGTGATGCGCTTGCCTGCTGGCTGCGCGGCCACCTCGACGCCCGTGTTCTCAAGATCGTTCGGGTCAACCAGCGTAAGCTCGGCGGTACCACCGGGGAACAAGACGCCGAAGATCTCCTTGAAGTTGGCGTTGACCTGCTCGAACGTGCGGACGAAGTCCTCCTTCATGCGCGCGTCGATAACGCGATTGATCTTCGCGAGCGACTTGCGCGCCGAATCGAGATCGGCAAGCTGCGAGGCCAGATAGTCGTAGCGGGCCTTCAGCTCATCGTACTCGTGCGCGGCGTCGGGGTTGATGGCTCCCAAATTGCCGATGCGCTTCTTCAAGCGAGCGGCCTCTTCCTCCATGAGCGCACGGTCGGCCACCGGCGGAAGCTCGATAGCGCGCTCAAGCGGCGTGGCGCAGTCTTCGACAATGACCTTAACGGCAGCCTCAACCTTGATCTCCAGGCGGCCCTTCTCAACGCGCGCATTGGCAAGCGCCTCGTTGACCTCGTCATATGCCGAATGAGCCTCGCGCGCAGCGCCTCGCGCCTCGGAAACGGCGGCATGCAGCCCAGACGAAAGGTCCGAGGCGGCGCTCGCCTTTTCCTCGATATCCCGCATGCGGGCGCGCGCCATGCGAGCCAGTTCGTCGAAAATGGCCAAAACCGGCTCGATACGGCGCGCCGAAACGGTTTTCACCGCAAGCGTCGCACGAGCCTCACGCTCCTGCACCTCGAGCTGCGTCAAATCACGGCGGCGCGTCTCGACGATGCGGTCGGTGTACACCTCGCGCTCGGCAAGCGTAGCTGCGGCGAGCTTCGCCTCGGAAAGCTGATCGCTTACCTTGTGAGCCTCGCGGCGAAGGGGCGCAAGCGCCTGCTGAGCGGCCTCGTTGTCAGCCTTGACCTGCACAAGTCGCTCGTCAAGCTCGATCTGCTGGCGTTCGTAGGCCTCGACGTTGGGGCGTGCGCTGGCGATAACGGCCTCGGCCTCAGCACGCTGACGCTGCACGCCCTCGAGCTCGCGACGCACGGCGGCGAGCTTCTCCTGAGCTCGGTCAGCCTCGGCGCGCATGGCCTCGTGCTTGCCGCGCAGCGATGCAAGCTCCTGCGAAAGCCCCAAGCTTAAGGCCTGGGCCCCGCGCAAATCCTCTTCGCACGCATCGGCAGCTTCTTGCGCCTTGCCAGCAGCCGCCTCAGCCTCGATGCGAAGCCCGCGCAGCTCCTCAAGGTGCCTCACGCGTGCCAAGACGCCCTCTTCGCCCGCATCGACGGCGCTTCCAAGCGAAACCTTTCCCGACGCCCACACAAGCGACCCATCTTCAGCTGCAAAACGCAAGCCCAGCTTGTCAGCCGCATGAGCGGCAAGCGCCTCCTTAAGCGTCGCGCACACGACGACGTCGCCCAACAGGGCCTCGATGGCACGCGCCGCACTGGCGGGATACGTAAGATCGTTCAGAAGCGCGCTTCCCGGCGCGGTAAGGGGGTGGCGAATGGCACGCGGCTCGTCAGCCGCACCAGCACGCATGACGAAGGCAACGGCCCCCTCGCGCGCACCCTCCTTCAAAGAGCGGGCAACCGAGGATACGGAATCGGCATCATCGATCAGAAGCGCGGCAAGATCATCGCCCAGCAAGCGCTCGACCAGGGCTTCTCGGCCCGAAGAAACCTGTATCGCATGGGAAAGAGGTTGCAGCGAACCAGCCAACGCTCCTTCGTTTTCCATGATCCACGCACGGGCCGGACCTTCGGCAACCGCACTGGCACGCTCAATCTCTTCAAGGGCGCCGATGCGCGCAGCCAGGTCGCGCAGACGCTCGCGCGCTTCGTCGAAAGCGCGTCGCGCCTCGTCACGCGCGCGCAGGGCCTCGCCCACCTTCTGGCGCGCGGCAGCCTCTCGTTCGGCCAAGCCGGAAACCACGGCCTCATCAGCCTTTACCTGAGAGGCAAGCCCCTCGGCATCCGAAATGGCTCGCGCAAGCTGCAGCTCGAGCTCGGCCACATGGCCCTCGATAACCTTGATGTGGGCCAAGCCGTTGGCCAAGACCTCCTGAGTCTCGGCGTGCTTGCGCCGCGCGACGTCTATCTTTCCCTCAAGATCACGCATCTCGCGACTCGTCGCACCCACCGAACGTTCCAGCTCGCCGCGGCGAACGCCCAAGTCACGATAGGTTTCCTCGAGCGAGGCCTTGCGAGCCTCGGCACGCGTGCGCTCGGCACGCACCTCGGCAAGCTGCGCCTGCGCACTCTGAAGCTCCTCCTCGGCGGCCACCTTCTTGGCGGCGTTGGCCGCAAGCGCAATCTCAAGCTCGCCGGCACGCGTAGCAGCCGAACGCTTCCGCTCGTGCATGAGAAGCGCCGTGGAATCGAAGCGCTCGACCGCCGCGGAAACGCGCGCATGCTGGCGCGAAAGCGCACTCGCGTCGATGTTCTCGAGGCGGATCTTCTCCTGAAGCTCCTCGGCCCGCGCCTCAGCTTGGGCGATTTCCGCCTTGCGCGCCTCGATGGCCGCAAGCAGCTCTTCCTCACGCGCCTTCGAAGCGTCCCACTTGCCCTGCAGGACGCGCAGGTCATCCACGGCAAGCTGCAAAGCCAATGCGTCGAGCTCAACCTTAAGTTCCTGGTAGGTGCGCGCCTTCTTCGCCTTGCGCTCAAGCGGGCCCAGCTGACGCTCGACCTCGGCCACCACGTCGCGCACACGCGTCATGTGCTGGTCCATGTTGGCCAGCTTGCGCTCGCTTTTCGCCTTACGTTGCTTGTGCTTGAGGACGCCAGCGGCCTCCTCAATGAGCGCGCGGCGGTCCTCGGGCTTCGACTGCAAAATGGCGTCAAGGTTGCCCTGCGAGATGATGGAGTGCGTGCCCGTGCCCAACCCCGAGTCATGCAGGATGTCGAGCACGTCCATGCGACGCACCACCGCGCCGTTGATGAGGTACTCGCTTTCGCCGCTGCGATACATGCGCCGCGCGATGACCACCTCGTCGAAGTCAACCGGCAGCGTGCCGTCGGAGTTGTCGAGCACGAGGTCGACCTCGGCCAACCCCACCGGCTTGCGCGCCGAAGAACCCGCGAAGATGACGTCTTCCATCGCCTGGCCGCGCAGGTTCTTGGCGTTGCGTTCGCCCAAAACCCACAGCACGGCATCGGATATGTTGGACTTACCCGAACCATTGGGGCCGACAACGGCCGTGATGCCCGGCTCGAGCGCAAGCGCGCTGCGGTCGGCAAACGACTTAAACCCCTTGAGGACCAGTGACTTCAGATACATTGACGCGTGTTACTCCAGCTTCTTCTTCGCAGCCTCACGCTCGCGCTTCTTGCGAGCCTTCTGCTCTTCCTTCGCAGCCTTGGCAGCTGCCTTCTCGGCGGCTTTGGCGGCTGCCTTCTCGGCGGCCTTCTCGTTGTTCTTCTCGCCGATGCCCATGCCGCCGAAGAACTCGGAAAGGCGCGCGAGGGTGGAACGCGCCGCCTGGCTTTCGGCTTCCTTCTTCGTACGGCCGGTGCCGCGGGCAAGGCCCTGACTGCCAGCGTAGACCTGCGCGACGAACGTGCGGTCATGCGGCGGCCCCTGCGTCTCGACCAGCTTGTAGGTAGGCGTGATGCCGCCCTCCTGCAGCTTCTCCTGCAAGGCGCTCTTGGGGTTCTCGGGCTCGCTTGCCATGTCAAGGGACATGCGCGGAATGAGCGTACGGGTTACGAACTCGCGCGCAGCCTCAAGGCCGCCGTCCAGGTAAAGTGCGGCCACCGTAGCCTCGTAGACGTTCTCAAGCGCCGAATGGAGCCCGCGCTTGCCCGTTCCTGTTTCGGAAGAGCCGAACACGATGACGTCGGCGAAGCCCAGATGTTCGGCCACGTCGGCAAGCGACGTGCCCGAGACAAGCGCCACCTTGATGCGCGTGAGCCCGCCCTCGTCAAGGTCGTGGAAGCTGTGGAAGGCCGTGGACGCCACGATGGCGCCCAGGATGGAGTCGCCCAGAAACTCCAGGCGCTCGTAGGAGTACTTGACCGCCTTGCCCTCGGTGGCCGACGGATGGGTGATAGCGGAAAGCAGCAGATTCTCGTTCTCGAACTTGTGCTCGATGATCTCTTGGGCGCGATCGAGCTTGCGCCTCTGCTCTTCGGAAAAGGTCACGAAAACCGCCCCCTACTCCGCAGAAGGCGCCGCAGCGGCCGCAGAGGAGGCAACCGTGTCGGCGATGACCTGCGCAACGTTGCTGCGTACCGTGGTGGCGGCAACCAGGATGCCGTTCTTGATGGCGGTGGCGTTAGACGAGCCGTGGCCCACAACGCAAGCGCCCTTCACGCCCAGAAGCGGCGTACCACCATAGGTTTCGGGGCTCACCTTCTTCTTAAGCTCGCCCAGCTCGGGCTTGACCAGCAGAGCGCCCACCTTGGTTTTCGTGGAGCTGTACAGGGCGTCTTTCAGGTACTTGAAAAGCACCTTGGCCGTACCCTCGAGCGTCTTAAGCGTCACGTTGCCGGTGAAGCCGTCGGTCACCACGACGTCGAAGTCGCCCGCCAAAAGGTTGCCGCCCTCGCAGTTGCCCGCAAACTGGGGCACCTGCGCGCGCATGAGCTCGTATGTCTCCTGAGCGAAGAGGTCGCCCTTGGTTTCCTCCTCGCCGATGTTGAGAAGGCCGACACGCGGGTTTTCGACCCCCATGATCTTTTCCATGTAGATGGCGCCCATCTGGGCAAACTGCACCAGGTACTCGGGCTTGCAGTCGGCGTTAGCGCCCACGTCCATGAGCAGCGTGGGATTGGCGTACGACGGAATGATCTGGCCGAGCGCCGGGCGCTTCACGCCCTTGATGCGCCCCATGACAAGCGTGCCCGCAGCCAAGCAGGCACCAGTAGAGCCGGCCGAGAAGAAGCCGTGGGCCTTACCTTCCTTGACCAGGCGACACCCCACCACAATGGAGGAGTCCTTCTTAGAGCGCACCGCGTTTGCCGGGTGCTCGCCCATTTCGATGACCTGCGTGGTAGGCTGCGCGATGCAGCGCTCGTGCGCGGCGGCGAAAGGCTCGACCTCTTCGGCCGGACCGCACAAGATGACCGTCAGGTCGGCGTCGGCGGCAAGCGCCTGCGCCGTTCCCTCGAGCACGACCGAGGGACCCGCGTCTCCGCCCATGGCGTCGACGGTGATGATTACTTTGTCTGCCACATGAACTCCTTGACAGGTGCATGGGCCCATGAGTCTGACCGCGACCTGGCGGGCAGAGACATGGGCGCAATGCCGCTTCGATTCTCTCTCCCATCCCCCGCCGGAATTGATGCCCATTCACGCCCCGTTTGAGGAACACCGTCGGGGAATACACGAAAAGCCCCCTGGCAAGCCAGGCAAAAGCAAGGCATGCAAGGAGGCTTTACGAAACGCATGCGAAAACCCCGAAGGGGCCTTCGCATGGCACGTCGCGTAATTTACTCGGTCTCGATGACCTCGCGGTTCTTGTAGAAACCGCAGCTCGGGCACACGCGATGCGGAAGCTTAGCCTCGCCGCACTGCGGGCACACAGAGCGAGAGGGGGCGGAAATGCGGTCGTTCGCGGAACGACGAGCATTGGTGCGGGCGCGGCCCGTTTTACGCTTAGGTACTGCCATGATCGATCTCCTTCAAATAACACGAGCAAACAATGTTTCTCGTGGCTCGTTTCAGTAAACGCACGAAACGGTATGATACCAAATTAGCTACCTTGACGCAAGGACTAATTATCAAGCTTGAGGCCCTTCAGCACGGCGAAAGGATTGTCGGGACTTACGCCGTCGTCTTCCTCGTCCTGCTTCGGCGCACAGCCGCAAGGCCCCTCGTTGAGGTTGGATCCGCACTCGAGGCAAAGCCCCTTGCACTCCTCGTCGCACAGCGGCACAAGCGGGATGTCAAGCAGCAAGGCGGCCTTGATGGGCACTTCGAGGTCGATCACCTCGTCCTCGCCGAGGACTTCGAATTCGTCGCCCTCCATGTCCTCCAGGTCCTCGGCCGATTCAGGCTCGATGAGGTAATAGCCGTTGACCTCGCCGGAAAGCGGGATGGACACCTCTTCGAGGCAGCGACCGCACAGCGTGGTAGCCCGCCCCTCGACCGTTCCCATGACCAAGAAGGCCTCGCCGGTATTGGTTACATCAACTGACCAGGCCAAAGGCCCGTCGAACACGTACTCATCGGGGCCCACCTCAAGGCGCCCGATGTCATAGATTCCCTCAAAATGAGAGCTCTCCGCAGGCGCGAAGAGCTCGTTGGGGATTTGGATGCGAGTGGATTCCATCGTCACCTCAAATCGTCGTGGCGGTTGGTCTTAGCGCAAAAACGCCTGCGAGACGCCTAGCGAACGTTGATGGAATTAGCGTTCAGGCGGTCGCGGCAGCGACGCACGTTGGCAAGCAGCGTGTCAAGGCTCTGCTCGACGTGACCGAAAACCTCGTCGGCGTAGTCCTCGGCGCCGGCGCGAGTCTGACGCTCGAGCTCGCGGGCATCAGCCATGATGGCGTCGGCCTGCTGCTGGGAGATGCGCACGATCTCCATTTCGCTGGCGATGGTCATAGCCTGGCTGCGCGCATCGTCGATCATGCGGTTGGCCTCGGCCTCGGCGTCATCAAGCAAGGCCTGGCGCTCGCGCACGATCTGGCGGGCCTGGGCAAATTCGCTGGGGAAGATGTCGCGAATCTCGTCGATGATCTCGAGAGCCGTGGCAATTTCAACCTGGCGAAGGTTGTTCTTGCCAAAGACCGGCTTGGAATCCTCAAGCAGGATGGAGAGCTCTTCAAGCAGGCCCAAGACTCCGGTATCGTCCATGATGTTTCCTCCGAATCGGCGGCGCCACGCGGCGCAACTTCGCGTATTCATTCGTTTCCGTGCACCCATTTTCGCACACGGGTTGCCCTATTCTAGCAGAACAAGGCAGCTGTGACCGAAACGATGCACAAACCGCGCATATTTCACGACAGAAGCATCTAAATGCCACGCACGAAGTGGGAGCCGTCGGAAAGGCGCACGAAGGCAGCCCGGCCCGACGCCGCGTCGGGCGCGGGGATGCGAAGCTTGCCGCAGCGGAAGGCGCCGTCCGAAACCTCGCCCTCTACGACCATCGCCTCGCCGAAAGCGCGCGCGACGGCAGGTGAAGCCGGATTCAGGCACAGCTCGCCCGGCTCGGCAACTTGCTCGACGCGACCGTCAGATAGATACACGATGCGGTCGCTCATGACAAGCGCCTCGGACACGTCATGCGTGACCATGATCGACGTGATGCCCGTCTCGGCCTGAAGCTCGAGCACCAGTTCCCGCATCTCGGCGCGCAAGGCCTCGTCAAGGCCGGAGAACGGCTCGTCCAGCAAGAGGGCCCGCGGGCGTCCGGCCAAGGCACGCGCCAACGCCACGCGTTGCTGCTGCCCGCCCGAAAGCTCGCCCACCGCGCGGCTGCCGTAGCCGGCAAGCTGCACGCGTTCAAGCATTTCCTCGGCCACCGCCATGCGCTCGGCTTTCTTCACGCCCTGCATCTTCAGGGGAAATGCCACGTTGGCCGCCACGTCCATGTTGGGAAACAGCCTGATGTCCTGGAACACGATGGCCGTCTGCCGCCTGTGCGTGGGGACTTCGTCAACCTGCTGGCCGTCAAAGAAGACCGCGCCTGCGTCCTGATACAAAAGCCCAGCGATGACTTTGAGCGTGGTGGACTTGCCCGCGCCGCTTTGCCCGAGCAGCGAGAGGAACTCGCCGTCGCGCACCGCGAAGCTCACATTGTCCAAAATGTGCTTTCCGCCGAGGTCGAGGGATATGCCGTCCAGCCTGATTTCCATGAAGCCGCCTTGCTATTGTAGGTTGAAGAGGTCTTGCCCGGCGCGGAAGCCAAACTTCTTGAGCGCCCACTCCACCAGGAGAAACACCGCGAACGTGACAACGAGGAACACCACGCCGTAGGCGCTCGCGATGGTGCGGTCGCCCCCGGTGAGGTAGGGAAACATCTCGAGCGCGAACGTTTTCACCATGCCGCCGCCGATGAGCAGCGTGAGGAAGTACTGCGAGAAGCTGAGGATATAAGACATCGAAATGGACGACAAGATGCCGGGCGCAAGCTGCGGCAGGATGACGTGCACCAGGTTCTGCAGCGGGCGGGCGCCAAGGGAGCGCGCCGCCTCCTCAAGACGGCCTCCCGCCGCCGCAGTGACATCGGCCATGATGGTGACGGCATACGGCAGCGCTACGATGGAGTGCGCCAGGATGACGCCACCCACGGTGCGCGCAAACCCCATCTTCAGGAAGACAACCTGCACACCCATGGCGAACACCGTGGTGGGAATGAGGAAGGGCAGCACCGTAGCGAAGCGGAACAGCTCCTTCCCGCGGAAGTGATAGCGCGCGAGCGCACGCGAGCCCAGCGCGGCCACCGTGGTGGTCAAGACGGCCGTGGCAAGGGCTATCCCGACGCTTTGCGCAAGCACGGCGGCCCCGTTTGCGCCGCCGAACACCTCGGCGTAGCCCTTCAGGGAAAAGGCCTCGGGGATGAGGCTTGGCCACGGCCAGGAAGCCGTGAACGACCACATCACCATGACGAGGATCGGAACGGCTACCAACAGCAGGTGAAGGGCAAGAAACGCGCGCGGGAGCACGCGCGCGGGCTTTCGGCGGCTCACGAACGACCTCCCTTCCGCTCGCGCTGCAGCACGGCGAAGTACGCCGCCGCAAGCACGGTGCAGATAAGCGCCATGATGCCGTTGAGAGCCATGGCATAACAGCGATTCATGAGGTCGGGGTCTTGGAATTCGATATAGGCAAGCACGGGCAGTGCCTTGGGAAGCGTCGGTCCCAAGAGGAAGGGAATCTCGTAAGACCCAAACGCGAAGGCGAACACGATGAGGAAGGCCTTCACGATGGCGCCCTTGCAAAGCGGAAGCGTAATGCCGAAGAAGGTGCGCGCAGGCGAGGCGCCCAGACCCGCAGCGGCCTCGCCGAACTTCTCGGAGATATTGGCCATGATGGTCACCGTACAGAAGGCGACGAAGGGGATTTCCTTCCACAGGTAGACGAAGATGATGCCCCAGCCCGACGCAGCGCCCACCACCGTGGGAAACGATTCCGCCAGCGTCGTGAGCCCGAGCGCCGCCAGGATGCGCGGCACGAGACCCGAACCCGCGAACAAGCACACAGCCGCAATAGCCACGAGCATATGCGCCGTCGAGATGGGCACCTGCACGCCCAGAAGCTGGAAGAGACGCGAGGCTTTGGCCTGCGTGAGCGCGGCCGAGAGAACCACTCCGCCCACGACGGCAAGCGCCGAGGAAACGGCCGCCAGGTACAGGCTGTATTTAATGGATGCGATAAGCTCAGGATGCGAAAGCGCCTGAGCGTAGTAGTCAAACGTCGGAGTGGTCATGCCCAGAAACGGCATGATGCCGAAACCCTGCACGATGCCGTTGGCCACACCGTACAGAAACACGAGAAGCAAAACGCACGCTGGCGCAATGAGAACGTAGGGCGCAAGCGCGCGTTTTAGCTTCCTGTTGATCATAGTGTCATGAAGATACTACTTCCCCACCACTTCGTCGAGCCACAGCTGCTCTATGACGGGAACCACCGGGCCGGCGGGCTCGGCGATGCGGTGCGTCAGAAGCTCAGTCATGGGCAGGTCGGCTGCGCCAAGTTCGACGCTGTCGAAGGCGGCGCGTTCGTCGGCCGAAAGCTTCTCAACATCGAGCACGCTCATGTTGCCGAGCACTTGGTACTGATCAAGCTGCATGGCCGGCGAGATAACCTCGTTGATGGCCACGAGCGCGGCGGCCTTGTGCGGGGCGTTCGCCGCAATGGCCATGAAATTAGAATTGCCCACCGTGCCCGTCTCGAAGATGAACGAGCGCGTGGTTTCGGGCAGCGAGCCGTCGGCCACGAGCGCCTGCGGAGAGCCGTAGCCCATGTTCATGAGCAACTCGCCGTCGGCGTACATGGTGGAAACGAGCGTCGAGTCGGCTGGGAAGGTCTTGCCCTGCTGCCACAGGTGCGGGTTAAGCTCGCGCAGATACGCGAGACCGGGATCGATGATGGCCTTCACCGCCTCGGGCGTGGCCTCGGCCTTGCTCATCATGGAAAGCTTCTCGAACTCTTCCTTGCCGATGACGCCGGCAATGAGGCAGCAAACGAAAGCCGTTCCCGTGAAGTCGCCAGGCTCAGGATAGGTTACCTTGCCGGGGTTTTCCTTGCAGAAGGCAAGCAGCGCCTCGAGGGTGGTCGGCGGGTTGGGCACTTTCGCCGAGTCGACCCACATCTGCATCTGGGTTTTCCCGTAGGGGGTTTCGAAACCCTCGACCGGGCTTCCGAAATCGTAGGCAACTTCCGCATCTTCGGGGTCGATATAGGCGTTGAAGTTGGGCAGGTACTCGCAGAAGGGGCCCCACAGGTAGCCGTTTTCCTTGCAGGTGTAGAAGTTCTCGCCGTTGATCCAGATGAAGTCGATGGTGCCCTGCTCGACCTGGGCCTGCATCTCGCCGGAAAGCTGGGTGAGGATGTCGTTGATGTCCATGCCCACGAGGTCAAGCGTGATGTCGTACTTATCCTTGAGCGTAGGGGCGAGCACGTCCTCGATCCAGCTGTTGCGCGGCTCGCTGCCGCCCCAGCCGTACCAGGTAACCGTCTGACCCTTGGCGGCCTCAAGCACCGCATCCCAGTTGGCGTAGTCAACATCGGCCGCGACGGGCCCGCCCGCGCCACCTTCCGCCTCACCACCGACGCCGCTCGTGCACGCCGTAAGAGACCCCGCGGCAACGGCCGCACCAGCTGCCGCCGCCAGCGAGACAAAGCCGCGACGCGTCATTGCCGCCGCATTAGACCTATTGCTCATTTGCATTCCTTCCCATTCGTCCAATTCCGCATCCTCGATCTTTTGTCGATCGCAGCAACTATAGGACTAGGTCTACTATAGAATATCATCCAATATCGCGCAACGCAGTTTCGGGCGAAAGCGCGCGAATGGCCCCTTCCCCATCTTGGCGGCGGTCGGTGGTGCCTAGCGCTTGGCGTCTGGTGGTGCGCGGTGGAGTTTGGCGGCGCTAGAGGAAAAAGCGCTCGCGCGTGCTTTCGAGGAAGGCGTGGTCAACGTACTCCGCAAGCTTCTTGCGGGTTTTCTCGTTCTTGATGGGCACAGAAGGGTCGGCGTAGTCGACGATGGCCTTCGCGCTCCACGTGATGCCGCGTAGGCAATTCATCATGACGTAGGCACCGAAGCGCTCCTCGAACGCGCCCACGCCGAAGCGTCCATCCACGGCACGCCAATACTCCCGCACGAACGCCTCGCGCTCGGCGTCATCGAAGATGAAGCGCGTGTCCCAAATGGTGGTTGTGGGGCTCAGGAAATACGCGACGTCTTGGGCCACCTCGCCCACGACGGCCTTCTCCCAGTCGAGGAAGCTCCCGGCATCGTCCGATCCCGTGAAGCGGAAGTGCGCCGCAATAGCCTCGGTGTTGAGGATGTGGCGGCAATCGGATGCGGGACAAGGCGTGTCGAGCGAACGGCGCGCCCGCGACAGCATGTCTTCCACGATGCTTAGCACGAACGGGTCGGCCCCAGCGAAGGTGCGGTAGCGCTCAAACATACCCGCGCATTCAAGATACTGCGCGTGAAGGGGATCATCAGGCTTGATAATGCCACTTTCAGGCGGCACCGAGACGGCGTGCACGTCGGCAAGAAGGCGAGCCGCACGCGTCACGTCGCGCAGCTTCAGGTAGTCAAGCCCTTCGCCATCGCAGAACGTGGTCACCAGAAGCGCTCGGTCGACTATCGTGCGCGACTCGTCCACGAACAGGGCCCGCGGGGTGCACCCGCTTGACTCGAGGCCCTTGAGCACGTTGAACTCATACTCGGCCTGGCGAGGAAGGTTCATCTGACTAACGTAATTGACGCGCAGGACGAAGCGCTCACCCGTTTCGGGGTGCGCAAACCAGAAGTTCGAGTTGTGCTCGCCTTGAGCAAGCGAACGAGCGGAAAGGGGCGCTTTCGCAGGGATGCCAAGCGCAGCGCGCAGTTCATCGGATGCGTCTAGATAGCGCTGGGCAACGCCGTGTCCGACCTGCTGGGTCCCCGCGTCCTGCATGCCATCCTCCCGCTTCGAAACGCACCTTCATTACCGGGCAATAATACGTCTACTATAAGATTATGTCCAATACTGCAGTGAACCGGCCCGCCCAAAGGCTATCATGGGTACGCTACGGTATTTCGATTCGAATTCGGAGGGGCAATGGGCAAGCGGGTTATCGTCGACTTTGACAACACGATGGGGGTTCGCGGATGCGACGTCGATGACGGGTTGGCGCTGCTGTACTTGCTGGGATGCCCTGACGTGCAGGTGGAGGGCATTTGCACGACCTACGGCAACAACAAGCTGGATGTCGTGCATGCCAACACCTTGCATCTCGTTGAAGAATGGGGTCTTGACGTGCCCGTTTACCGCGGTGGCGAGTTTGGCAGCGCGCCCGAAGGCAACGAGGCAGCCCGCTTTATCGCCGACGCTACACGCAAGGATCCCGAGCAGGTAAGTGTCATCGCCACCGGATCGATGACCAACCTCGGTTGCGCACGCGACCTTGACCCCGACGCGCTCAATCGTGCCGAAGGGCTCTACCTCATGGGCGGCATCACGGAAAGCCTCGTTATCAACGGGCACATCATGGACGAGCTCAATCTCTCGTGCGATGCGCGCGCCGTGCGCGCGACCCTTTCCGCTGCCTGCCCCGTGCACGTAGCCACGGCGCAAAACTGCATGCCCGCGTTTTTCGGCAAGGACGACCTCGAGCGCACGTTCGGCTCCGACTCGTGGATGACGCGTACCTGCGCGTACTGGTTTTCCGACATGGAGGACGCCTACCTATGGGACGGCTGGGTGTGCTGGGACGTGGTGACAGCAGCATATGCCGTGCACCCTGAGCTGTTCGAAGACGCGCCCTTTAACGTGACCCTCAACGAGACCCTCTTGGGTGTTGGATACCTGGAACGCGCCCGCGAAGGCGCCCCTGCCGCGCGCATCAACGCCCCCGTCATCAAAAACCCCGCTGCCTTCAAGCAGAACGTGCTGACCGCCTGGAAGCGCGCAGTCGACAGGCTGGGGCTCGACTAGCACAAGGCGGCCGCAAAGCGTGAAGCCTAGCTGTCCTAAAAGGGCCTATTCCGCAAACTTCTTCTCCAGGGCCTCGCGCACGCAGGCGGGCACAAAGGGCTCAAGCTCGCCGTGCATGCTGGCAATCTCGCGCACGATGGACGAGGACAGGTACATGTACTGCGGCGGCGACATGATGAAGATGGTCTCAAGGCCCGGGTCAAGCTGGTAGTTGAGCGCCGTCATCTGGAATTCGTACTCGAAATCGGTGATAGCGCGCAGGCCCTTGATGAGGATCTCGGCATCCATCTTGCGCGCGAAGTCGACCAGCAGCCCGTCGAAGGGCTCGACACGCACGTTGGGAAGGTGCGCGGTTGCCTGGCGCACCAGCTCGCAGCGCTCTTCAAGGGAAAACAGCGGCTTTTTCTTATCGGACACGGCCACGGCAACGATGATCTCGTCAACCAGTTGCGCGGCGCGGCTGATGACGTCGAGGTGACCCTCGGTAATGGGGTCGAACGTTCCGGGAGTGAGGGCGCGAATCATGAGCTTGATCCAATCTGTAAGGGCGGGCCAAACGGCCTATCGAACGAGAATGTCTATCACAGTATCGCCAAAGCCGCGACGAGAGGCAAGTTCGAAGGGGCCGTGCGATATGCACTCGTCGACGGCGGCATTCGCGTCGGAGGCGTGCTCGTAGCTGACAACCACCTCGGCGTCGAGCATGCCAGCTGCGTCAAGGCGCGCAAGCAGGGCGAACACGTCGGCTGCGGCAATGGCGTACGGCGGGTCGAGCAGCACGAGATCGTAAGGTGCGGACGCCGCGGGAATGCTTCCCTTCAGCACGTCGGCGCGCTGCACGCGCGCACTTTCACGCCCATATCGCAGGGTTCGCACGTTCTCCTCGATGACTTTGAGGGCACCCGGGTCCTTCTCGCAAAAGCATGCGAAGGCGCCGCCCCGGCTCAAGACCTCAAGCCCCAAGCCGCCCGAACCCGCGAAGGCATCAAGCACCACGGCATCCTCGAAGCCGCCACGTGCGCTTGAAAGCGCGCTCATGAGGGACTCGCGCACGCGATCGGTAGTCGGGCGCGTGCCCATGCCCTTCGGCGCCTTAAGCGGCCTTCCCCTATGCTCACCTGCGATAATGCGCATGGATTTCCCTTCTCGTGAAAACGCCGCCCCGAACGCGGCCTACATGTATATGTTACCTGACGACTGCGGAAACAGAATGCGCAGCTCGCGGGCGAGCGCCTGATGGTCGGGCGCCTCAAGCTGCGGATCGGCCTCAAGCAGAGCGGCCGCATCGGCATGCGCCGCCTCGATGATGCGTCCGTCTCGCGCGACGTTGACCAGCTTGAGCACCGACGCGCCGTGCTGCCTGTTTCCCAAGATGTCGCCCTCGCGGCGCAGGGAAAGATCGAGCGTGGCCAGCTCGAAGCCGTCGTCGGTGGTCTCCATGGCGCGCAGGCGGGCAAGCGCCGCATCATGTTTCGACGCGGAAACCAGGTACACCTCGCCGGCAAGGCGCCCGCGCCCCACGCGCCCGCGCAGCTGATGCAGCTGCGAAAGCCCGAATCGGTCGGCGTCCTCGATGATCATCACCGTCGCGTTGGGAACGTCGACGCCCACCTCGATGACGGTGGTCGCCACGAGCACCTGCGTCTCGCCCGAGCGGAAGCGCTCCATGACGGCCTGCTTCTCAGCCGCACCCATCTTGCCGTGCAGAAGCTCCACCTTGTAGTCGATGAACACGGTTTCCTGAAGGATCTGCGCCTCACGGCTGGCAGCGGTCACATCGTCGTGGGCAAGGTCCCCATCGCCCTCGATGGCAACGATAGGGCAAGCCCCCTCGGACTCCTCTTCGTCGCGACGGGCAACCGAGGCCGCATCGCGCTCGGCGCTGTCCTTTCCGACAAGTGGGCACACCACGTAGGCCTGCTCGCCGCGCGCAAGTGCGGCAAGCGCCGCATCGTAGGCAATTCCGCGCTGGTCCTTGTGCACCACGCACGTGACGCGCGGGGCCGTCTGAAGGGGGCGCTGCTTGATGTAGGAAAGCGTCAGGTTGCCAAACAGCGCAAGCGCAAGCGAGCGCGGGATGGGCGTGGCCGTGAGGAAAAGCGCGTCGGGCGCCTCGCCCTTTCCCAGCAGCTTCGCGCGCTGGTCGACGCCGAATCGCTGCTGCTCGTCCACGACGGCAAGCGTGAGGTTTTTCGCCACCACGTCGTCTTCCAGAAGCGCGTGCGTGCCCAAAAGCACGTCGATCTCGCCCGCAGCGAAATCCGCCACCACCTGCGCGCGTTCGGAAGGCGGCGTCGAGCCCGTGAGCAGGGCGCACGTGATTCCCACCTGGCCAAGCAGATCGCCCAGGCCCTTCGCATGCTGGCGCGCCAGAACCTCGGTGGGCGCAAGCAGCATGGCCTGGCCACCCGTGTCGACAGCCGCCGCCAGCGCGAATGCCGCGACCACGGTCTTTCCCGTGCCAACATCGCCGAGCAGCATGTGGTTGGCGGCCGTCGGCGCCGCCATAACGCGGAATATGTCGGCACGTGCGGCCTTCTGCTCGTCGGTGAGCGCAAAGGGCAACACGGTGTCAAGCGCGGCGACGTAAAGCCCGTCGGTCACGTGCGCAGTGGCCTTCTTCCCCATGCCGCGAAGCGCGCCTTCCTGCATGAGGTGCAGCTCGAGCAAAAGGAGCTCCTCATACGCTAATCGACGGCGCGCCTGACGCACCTCCTCCATCGAAAGCGGCTCGTGAATGCACGAGAGCGCCGAGGTGCGGCTCATGAGCCGGTATCTCAGACGCAAGTCGAGTGGCAGCGGATCATGCAGGCCGCTTACCGCCTCGAGGCCGTTTCCCACGATGCGGCGCATCCAAGCAGCGGAAACCTTCTCGCACGCAGGATGCACGGGCACCACCATGCCGCTTACCTGCCCGGAAGCTTCGTCAAGCTCCTGCAGGAAGGGGCTCGTCATGCGCTTGAAGCCGTAGCTGAACTCCACCTTGCCGGCAACGGCCAGGCGATCGCCCTGCTTGATGGACTCGGCAAGCCACGGCTGGCGAAACATGGTGACAATAAGCACGCCCGTGCCGTCGACGATGCTTATCTCCACAAGCGAAAGGCGCGGGCGCGGCTTTTTCAGCGTTACCTCATGGACCGTGCCGGAAATGGTGCAGCTCTCCCCTATGCGCGCCTGCGCGATGCTTTTCACCGCCGAAAGGTCGATATAGCGACGCGGGTAGTTTGCCAGGAGGTCTCGTATGGTGCGGATGCCCATCTTCTCGAGGGCCGCTGCACGCGCCGGGCTTACCTGCCGCACGCGCGAAACCGGCTGCTCGAGTGCGAGCGTAGCTGCCAGCCTGTCAGGCGGAAGCGCGCTTTTGTTCTTCTCGACAGCCAATCGGCCCTCCTCACGAAACTTCATCGAACACGCATTGTCTCGCAGCATCGACGACACGGCGCCCTAAACACGAAAAGCCCGCGATGCGGGCTTCCCGAAAGATCTAACAGACCCTGAGGTCGAAGAGGAGTTAGGCGCGGTCGACCTTGCCAGCCTTCATGCAGCTGGTGCAGACGTTGGCGCGACGGACATGGCCGTTAGCCTCCTTGATGGTGATCTTCTGCACGTTCGGGCGGAACGTACGGTTGGAGACGCGGTGGGAGTGGCTGATGCTACGACCAGCAGAGGGTGCCTTACCGCAAACTTCGCAAACCTTGGACATGTCAATCAACTCCATTTACTAACAATACTTATCGGCCCCCTTGCGCGAGCCGGTATCAACACAAAGCCTATCTATATTACCACACAGAACTGAAGTGGTTCAAGAATTATTTGTGGAATATGCTTTGGCCATATAAGCACTTCCGTACGCGCGCAATTTGGCATGCGGTATACTATCCCGATGAGATCAAACGGCAGGTGAGAATCTGCCTGAGAGGCCGCGATGCGCGGCCGCATGGAAAGGAGCATCATGAGCACTGCGATCCCCGGCAACCTGCATGTCGCCAATGACGTGCTGGCCGACATCGTCGGCAACGCCGCGATGGAATGCTACGGCGTGGTCGGCATGACCGCCCCTAGCGCCGCCGACGGCATTGCCAAGATCCTGCCCGCCTCGCGCCTGCGTCGCGGCGTGGTGGTCAACACCACCGAAGAAGGCGTGCACGTCGACCTTTACGTGGTCATCGAGTACGGCACCAACATCTCCACGGTGTCGCGCAACCTCGTCGACCAGGTCAGCTTCGCCCTCACCGAGTACGCACGCGTTCCGCTCGCGGGCGTCGAGGTTCACGTACAAGACGTCAAGGTGCGCCGCTAAGCGCATCCCCTATCAGCCGGCCGCGCTTAAGGCGCTCAAAGCGCCCGAGTGCCGCCTGCAATCAAGGAGAATTAAACCCGTATGTCCACCTACACCACCAACGACATCCTCAACGCCATAGCCGTCGCAAGCCGCACGCTTGGCGAGCGCAAGGAAGAAGTCAACCGCCTCAACGTGTTCCCCGTGCCCGACGGCGACACCGGCACCAACATGTCGCTTACCGTCGAAAGCGTCGTGAGCAACATTGCCAAGCTGCCCATCGGCGCTGACGGCGCGGCCGTTCGCAAGGCCATCACCACCGGCGCGCTCATGGGCGCACGCGGAAATTCCGGCGTCATCACCTCGCAGATCCTGCGCGGTCTGTGCGAGGGCAGCGTCGGCGCCGACGAGCTTTCCACCCACTACATCGCCAACGCCTTCGAGCGTGCCGTCGAGGTGGCATTCCAGGCCGTGCGCAAGCCGGTCGAGGGCACCATCCTCACCGTGCTGCGCGACAGCGCTACTGCCGCCGTGCAGGCCCGCAAGGACCGCCTCTCCACCGAGGAGGCGCTCGACGCCATCGTGAAGGAGGCGTACGCCTCGGTTCAGCGCACGCCCGAGTTCCTGCCCGTGCTGAAGGAAAACGGCGTGGTCGACGCAGGCGGATACGGCTTGGCCATCCTGTTCGACTCCTTCGTGGCCGCCATCACCGGCAAGGAAGGCACCATGGTCGACGAGCTTGCCTTCGCGCGCGCCGGCGCCGCCCCGAAGGTTGAGATCGAGCAGATCAACGACTGGGAGGGCTCGCAGTACCGCTACTGCAACGAGTTCCTGGTCGATTCCGACACGCTTGACCCCGAGGAGGCCCTCGAGTTTTTGGCCACCATGGGCGACTGCGAGCTGTGCGTGGGCTCCACCCCCAAATTCAAGGTCCACGTGCACTCCAACACCCCCGACAAGGTGCTGGCCTACTTCCTCGAGCGCGGCCAGATCTCCGAGGTGTTCATCCACAACATGCAGCTGCAAAGCGCCGAGCGCACCGAGAAGCTTGCCGCCGAGCAGGTCGAGGAAGCTGGCGAGCACAAGGCCATCGGCTTCGTCGCCGTGGCTGCAGGCGCCGGCAATGCCAACATCCTGAAGAGCCTGGGCGTTGACGTGGTGGTTTCCGGCGGGCAGACCATGAACCCGTCGACGAAGGACCTGCTTGACGCCGTCGAGAAGGTAAACGCCGACGCCGTTATCATCCTTCCCAACAACTCCAACATCATCATGGCCGCCCAAAGCGCCTGCGGCCTGGCTGAGATCCCTTGCGGCGTGGTGCCCACCAAGAGCGTTCCGCAGGCTTTCGCCGCCATGTTCGTGGTTGACCAGGAGGCCAGCCTTGAAGACAACATCGCCGAGATGACCGAAGCCTACGCCGAGGTGAAGACCGGCGAGGTGACCACCGCCATCAAGGACTCCAAGGACGCGCACGACAACCCCATCAAAAACGGCGACGTTATCGGCATTGCCGACGGCTCCATCGAGGCGGTCGACGAAACGGTTGAAGCCGTAGTCATGAAGCTTCTGGCCTACATGGAGGCGGAAGATGCCGACACGCTCACCCTCCTTGCTGGCGAGGACATGGATGACGATGCCCTCGAGGCCTTGGTGGCCCAGATCGAAGAGGCCTACGACGATCTCGAAATCGACGCCCAGCGCGGCGAGCAGCCCCTCTACCCCATCATCCTGTCGGTCGAGTAAGCGCCCACCGTATTCCAAGCACGAAAGAAGCCCGCATCCCGCGGGCTTCTTCTTTCATTGGAACAGGGAGGGTAGCCCCACTCCATCATCCTGCCCCAGCTCCCTCCCCTCATCCGTGGCAGAAACCGACGGTTTGTCTCGATCGGGGCCTTCCGTGGCACAAACTGACCGGTTGGACTACCCAAACCGTCAGTTTGTGCCAGAAAATGGCAGGTTTTGACGGTTTTGATCAGTTTCGGGGCCTTCCGACTGCTCCAAACCGTCAGTTTCTGCCACGAGGAAGGCAAATCGAGACAAACCGTCAGTTCCTGCCAAAGCAAGCAAAGGCCCCGCTGATCGAATGACCGGTGGGGCCGTAAGGCGCAGCGAGAACTGGAGCAGTGGGCGGCTAGTATTTGTTGCGCACAGCCTCGGCAAAGCCGCGCAGGTTGCGTACCTCAAAGCGCGTGCCGTCATCAAGGATGACGAAGCCGTCGAACGTGCCGAACACCTGGTGCTGGTCTGATATGACCAGCTTCACATCGGTGTAGTCGCAACGGTCGATGTCGGGCGTGAACGCAAGGTCGAGCCTGCCTTCATCATCGGTCAGATGCCAGGGCTTCATGAAATCGTAGCGATCCTTCAGAAGCTTCGCAGCTTGCGCACCCTCAAGCTCGGGGATGCCGAAGTCAAGCCTTCCAAGCTTATGCGCCACTCCGTCGACGAACACCATGTTCTCGGAAGCCGCCGTGGTATCGCCGAAGCCATAGCCCAAGTTGAAGCCGAACACATGGCTTCCAGGCGCGTTGCCGCCCCGGCCGTCCTGCCAGCCCTGCGCCGCCGACCAGTACCACGTGTTGTCGCGCGTCCACACGCCGCGACCCCAGTCGAGCAGGCCGAACGAGTTCTCGGGCTTGAAATCATGCGTTACCGAGCCCTTCGCGAACGACCCCTCGGCGCGCATGCCGATGATCTTCTGGTTAAAGTAGAAGGCCGAAGGGTCCTCGGCCCAAGGCGTGGCTATGACCATGGAATCACGCGGCTCGCGATCGAGCACGATATCGAGGGAAAGCTCTTCATCACCGTCGAATTTCTTGAATGTGCACTCCAACCTGCGCGCACCGTTTGCAGCCTTCAGGCGCATGCGCACCTGCTTGTTCTCAAACTCGGAAACGCCGGAAACCGTCGTAGAAGGCATGTTGAACTTGCCCATCGGCAGGGGCGTGAGCACCGTGGAGGTCTTGAAGGCACCCGTGTTGAAGTCGAGGAACGAGGCCGAGATCATGCCAAGATATCCCATGTCGTTAAGCGTGAGGGCGATGGCGAAGTCGTCGTCGTTGACCAGGTAGTAGTCCCATTCCTTGATGCGCATCTTCGAGGCCTTGATGCGAGCTCGGTCATACGCGATAAGCATTGACGTAGCATAGCCGCGGGCGTTCAGGCGGCCGTCCTCGTCGTGCAGTGCCACGGGCTCGTCGTAGCAAGTCTCGCCTCGAGCGTTGGTGAACATCGTCAGCTCCTTTTCCTTCAAAACGGTCGTTTAACCTGAAACGAGCCGACAAGGCGCGCTCGTCGGCTCGTGCGTGAGGTCATAGCTCGGCTACTCAATGATGAGCAGGCGTTTACAGTTCGGACAGGTGCCAAGTGGCGCCTGCGCCTTCAACTCGATGAGGCGCCCGCCCTCGATGCCGGTGCGGCACACGCCGCAGCGCGCGCCGTCAAGACGCCCGATGGCCACGCCGCCGGAACGCGCCGCCGCCTTCTGGTACGCGGAGACAACCTGCTTGCCCAAACCCGCGACCATGCGCTCGCGTTCGGCCTCCTGCTTCATGATGGCAAGCTTAAGCGCTCCGCCCTGCTCCTTAAACGACGCAACCGCAGCCTGCTCGCGCGCGTCAACATCTTCGAGCGCAAGGGCTATCTGAGCCTCGAGGTCCTCGATTTTAGCCAGTTCCTCAAGCACCTTGTCGAGGTCGGAGGCAATGTCCTCGCGCCGACGGGTAATGCTGGCAAGCTCTTTGGTGCGCGCCTCGACGTTGCGGTACTCGCCCTTTGCGGCGGCGATAGCCGCCTCGGTTCCCTGCTGCTTCTTCGCCAACGAGGAATCCTCGTCGTTGATGCGCGTCACCTTTCGCGAAACATCGCGCTTGAGGCCGGCAACCTTCGCCTGCTTCTCGGCGATAGCCGCCTTCTTCTGACGCGCCTCGAGAATCACCGCGCGCTGGGGAAGCTCGTCAAGCTCCTTCCTCTGGCGCATAAGCTCCAGGTCAAGCTGCTGAAGCTGAATCAAAGCGACGATGTCGTCATGGGTGATGTCCATAGTCCCTCGCTCTCGCATGAGGTGGCTTGAGACGCGCTCACGGCTGCGCCCCAGCGCACATGATACCCGATCTAAAGCCTGATGGCCTCGGGAAGCCTCCAATTCGAAGCTTGGTCGATGACGACCACCCGATCCTCGTCAAGCCCGGCGGCAAGGGCCGTGCGCACGAGAAGGGCCACAAGCGGAAGCTCGCTCACGTCATGTCCGAGCTCGATGATGGCAAGACCGGCCTCGGAAAGGTCGAGAGCCTCGTGGTACTTGACCTCGCCGCAGATAAGGCAGTCGACACCCGCGGCAAGAGCTGCGCGCCCGCACCCGCCCGCAGAGCCCGTGGCGGTAACCGCCCGACGCACGACCCGGTCGAAGTCGCCCCATACGCGCGGCTGGCGTCCGAACACGGCCGTAACGCGCGCGGCAAGCGTCGCCAGCGTGACAGGCTCTTCACCGAAGCGCACATCGGAAAGCTGCCCGTAACCCTTCACGCCCTCACCTGTGTCGGTGCGTGCGGGCTCGATCACCTTGCCCGTAAACGAAAGCCCCAGCATGCCCGGCAACACGCGCGCTGCAGCAGGGCTCACGTCAAGGGCAGTGTGAAAGCACATGAGGGCCACGCCCTCGCGAATAGCGGCATACACGCCCGCACCGGGGCTTTGAGCCACCGAGTTCTCGGGCGCGAACGAATCGGGCGCGGAAAGGAAGGGCGGATGATGCGTGACGAGCACGTTGGCGCCCTGCGCCGCCGCCTCGCGGATGGCGCTCACCGTCGGATCGAGCGCGAAGGCCACCTTGGCAACCGGGCAGGCACGCTCGCCCACCACCAGACCCGTGCGATCCCACTCCTCGGCATCTCGCTCGGGGAACTCGCGCAGCAGCGCTTCTTCGAGCAGGCCCACCGTCCATGCGGGCCGCGCGTTCGAAAGGCTCGAAGGACCTCGCTTTGCCAGGGCTTCTTGCTTCTCCATCTCTCGCTCCTTTCAAATCCGTTTCGGAATGGGGTGATGGGTTGGTCGCTTAGCAAATGGTAATGGTTCTGCGATCCCCCGATGCCGTCGGGACGGTAACGACGCGGTAACCAGCTTCGTACATGAGGCGATACCCGCGCTCGATGTCGCGTGCGACGTTGACCGGGGCGTGGGAGTCGGCGCCTACCGTGCACGGCACGCCCGCGCGGCAAAACTCGCGCAGCAGCGCCGGAGCGGGAAACATCTCGGCACATGCGTAGTACGTGCCCGACGTGTTCACCTCGATCATGCGCCCGGAAGACGCCACCGCCTCGGCCGCCTCGCGATACAACGGGGCCAGGTCGAAGCTGGGGTAATGATTGAATTTCTTCGCCAGATCGGGATGACTCATGACGTGGTACGGAAGCGCCTTATCGGAAGCGGCTTCGCACCACAACTCGAAGTAGCGCCGCCAAATGCAATCGGCCATACCCGGCTCCTCCCACTTCCCGCGCTGAGCGGGGTCGTCGAAGGGCCATTTGTCGACGTAGTGCACCGAGCCCAAGATAAGCTCGAAGCGCTCGAGGTCACCCGGGGCGAACACGCGGTCTTCATCGGCTCCCAAGTAATCAAGCTCGCAACCGACGATTATCTCGAGCTCGGGATGCGCCAAGCGCGCCGCCAGCACGTCTTCAATGTAAGTATCCACCTTCTCGATGGGCACCGAGACATAGGCCGTGGGGTCCATGGCGTGTGAAAGCGGGTAATGGTCGGTAAAGGCCAGCGTGGTAAGCCCCGCCTCGAGCGCATGGGCAACGTACTCTTCCACCGCGCCCTCGGCATGTCCGTTGTAGCCGGTGTGACAATGCGTGTTTATGAGCTCCATTCGTCGTTTCTCCTTTTAAATGCAGTCCGCTCATGAGTTGCGCAACCCAGTTCGCTCACTCATTTCAGGCAGGCTGCGAAGGCCTGCAGGAAGCGGTCGATGTGATCTTCGGTAGTGTAGCGGCCAAGCGAGATGCGAAGCGCGCCGAGTGCATCGTCCCGCGCAACGCCCATGGCGGTAAGCACATGGCTGGGATCCAGCGAGGCCGATGCGCAGGCAGAGCCGCCCGATACGGCAAAGCCCTTCGCGTCGAGGCGGATGATGAGCGTCTCGCTTTCCATTCCGCGCACGAGCACATGCGCGATGTTTGGCAGGAATGATTCGGGTGCGCAGGCCGGGTCAGACGTGATGCGAACACGCTCGAACGTCGAAAGGCCCGCATACAGCCTATCGCGCAACGTGCGCAGGCGCGCGCTTTCCGCCTCGAGAAAGCCCGATTCGCAAACGGCCGCGCAAGCTGCGGCAAACCCGACGGCACCGCACACGTTCTGCGTGCCGCTGCGACGCCCCGCCTCCTGCCCACCGCCGAGCATCTGCGCCTCGAAGGGCGTGCGGGCGCGCAGATACAGGGCACCCACCCCTTTCGGGCCGCCCACTTTGTGGGCCGAGAAGCTGGCCGCATCGACCCCAAGAACCTCCAAACGCAGCGGCACCTTTCCCAGCGCCTGCACCGCATCGGTATGGAAAAGGGCGCCCGCCTCGTGGGCCGCACGCGCGAGCTCGGCTATGGGCTGGATGGCCCCCACCTCGGAGTTTGCCATCTGCACCGAGACCAACACCGTGGTTTCAGAAAGCGCTGCGCGAAGGGCATCAAGCGCAATGAAACCCCGACGATCAGGGGCAAGACGCGTGACGCGAAAACCCTGCGCTTCGAGGCGCTTGGCGGGTGCGAGCACCGCGTCGTGCTCGATGGCCGAGACGATGACGTGCGGCGCATTCGCGCGCGCATCGCATGTTGCAGATGGATCGGGCTTCAGGCGACGCCGGTTCGCTTCGGCGTTCGCGATTCCAAACAGGGCGGCGTTGTTCGCCTCGGTGGCTCCCGAGGTGAACGTAATCTCATCGGGACGTTTCGCGCCTAGGCTGCGAGCAAGGTTTCGGCGCGTTTGCTCAAGCGACTCGAAAGCCGCCCGGCCCGCCGAATGCAGCGAGTTGGCGTTGGCCGCATGCCCGATGGCGCCCGGCCCGGACGTGAGGAAATAGGACATAGCCGCTGCGGCTTCCTCACACAGCGGAGCAGTGGCGGCGTAGTCCAAGTAAACGTATTCGGCTTTCCGATCAAGCGGCATGGGCGCCTAGGCCCCCTGCTTCGCAAGCGCCGCCAGACGCGCCTCGTTAGCGGCATCTTCCACCGCGCGCAGCGCAGCTGCAGGGTCCTCCGCGGCGAACACGGCGTTTCCGCAGACCAGCACGTCGGCACCGGCAGCGGCCACCAAAGGAGCCGTCTTCACGCCGATACCGCCGTCAACCTGAATGAGCGGCTCATTACCCGCCTCACGCGCCATGGCAACCACCTGGGCGACCTTAACGTCGCTTCCCTCGATGTAGCTTTGACCCGAGAATCCCGGCTCGACGCTCATGACGAGCACCATGTCGACGTCGGCGATAACCGGACGAAGGACCTCAACGGGCGTCTTAGGCTTCACGCTCACGGCGGCCTTCACGCCCGCTTCGTGGATAAGGCGCACGGCCTCGACCATTTCCTCTTCCGTCACCGCCTCTGCGTGGAAAGTGATGATATCGGCACCTGCCGCAATAAACCACGGGATCTGGACAAGCGGGTTGGAGATCATAAGGTGCACGTCCATAGGCACGTCGGTTGCCTTAGAAAGCTGCTTGAGCAGCGGCACGCCCATGGTGAGGTTGGGAACGAAATGGCCGTCCATGACGTCGACGTGCACATATCCCGCACCGGCTTTGGCGATGCGGTCGATGTCGGCCTCAAGGTTCATGAAGTTGGCGGACAGGATGGACGGGGCGATCTTCACCGGCTGAAACATTTCCTCTTCCTCACGCGCGGGCCGCCCCAATCGCAGCGCCGAGCGCCTATGGCGCCAAACGTCGCGGCTTCGCCGAAGCGGCCAAGTGTAGTCTCTATTCGACCATTCTAGCACTGCCCGCGCGGGCTGCGCGGAAGTCCTCGCGTATAATGGGCGCATCCCCCGAGGAAAGGGCCCCTCATGGCACAGCTCGAGAGCACGTACTTCGCCTACCGAACCCCGCACGGTCCCATCACCATCGGCACGACGGACGGTGCCGTGAGCGCCGTGGCGTTAGGCGACGTCAAACTGCCGGGCGTCCACCGCCCCACCGAGCTATCCAACGCATGCGCAAACCAGCTGCTCGAGTACTTCGCAGGAAAACGCACCGCCTTCGACGTTCCCACCAATGCGCAGGGCACAGCTTTCCAGAAAGAGGTTTGGCGCGCCATCTCGGCCGTTCCCTACGGGCAAACCGTCACCGCCGCCCAGATTGCCGAGCGCATCGGCAAGCCGGATTCGTTTCGCATGGTAGGCGCGGCAGTGAAGAAGAATCCGCTTGTCATCCTCATTCCCGCGCATCGCGTAGTGGGCACCGGCGGCCGCGCCCTTGGAGCCGACGAGCAAGCCCGCCGTCGCCAGGCCTTCCTCGAGCTCGAGCGCCGCAACGCCTAGATGCGCCCCACCCTTTCGCATCCCAACCGCCGACTTCGGCGCATCCGATTGCGCCTTTCGCGAGGTCTGGGCGCACGCTGATCGCAAAGCGGCCGTCCATGGTTGTGCTATTCTTCACAAGTTGCATTTTTAGGAGAAGGGAGCGCGCATGCCCGGTTTGGGAACTGTCATCAACGTTGCCGCCATCGCGGCCGGCGGCATAGCGGGACTTGCCTTCGGGAAGCTTCTGAAGGAGGATCTGCGCGACGGCCTGACGAAGGCGTGCGGCGTGTGCGTGCTGTTCTTAGGGATAGCCAGCGCCATGGAAGGCATGCTCTCGGTTGGCGCGGACGGCACCCTGACCAGCGGAAATTCCCTTCTCATCATCGCCAGCATCGCGCTGGGCACGCTGCTGGGAGAGCTTCTGGGCATCGACGCGCTCATTACGCGCTTCGGAGAGTGGCTGAAGGCGAAGACGGGCAACGCGCGCGACAAGAACTTCGTCGAGGGCTTCGTGGTGACGTCCATCACGGTATGCGTCGGGGCGATGGCCGTCATGGGCGCCATCGAGGACGGCCTATTCGGCGACATATCCATCCTGCAGGCAAAGGCCATTTTGGACTTCATTATCGTCATGGTGCTGGCATGCTCGCTGGGAAAGGGCTGCGCGTTCTCGGCCATTCCCGTCGGCATCTTCCAGGGCAGCATCACCGCGCTTGCCGCGTTCATCAAGCCCCTCATGACTGCGGCAGCACTCGCGAACCTCTCGCTCGTGGGGAGCATCCTTATTTTCTGCGTCGGCGTGAACCTGGTGTGGGGCAACAAGGTGCGCGTAGCCAACATGCTACCCGCCGTGCTCATAGCCCCCGCGCTGGCCTTCCTCCCGCTCTAGCGCAGGCTGCGAGTCAGGTTAGAGACTCGTAATCAGCCCTCTTCCCCTCGCGAACGACATCGATTTCACCTACCCCACGGCTATGACAGGAAGCGGCTCGATGGCCTCTATGGCGTCACGGTCGAGGTCGAGCGAATCCCACAGGTCGACGCCGTGCTGCAAATTAAGCCAGTAACGGGGAGACGTTCCGAACAGGCGCGCCAGGCGAAGGGCCATGTCGGGGCTTACTCCCCGACGTTCACGCACAAGCTCGTTGACGCTTTGGCGGGAAGTCGAGAGCAAGGTTGCCAGCTGCGCGACGGTAAGCCCGTAGTCGGGCATGAACTCCTCGCGCAGCACCTCGCCAGGATGCGTGGGCCTGCGGGAAACAAGAATCATATCGTCACGAACAGTTGCCATGTCGCCACCTCATCGATGATAGTCGCACAGTTCGACGTCGTAGGCATCGCAGCCGACGAACTTGAAGCAAATGCGCCATTGATCGTTCACGTAAATAGAATGCAGACCAAACCTGTCGCCCTGCAGCATGTGGAGTCGGTTTCCCGGAGGAACCCGCAAATCATCGAGGGAGGTTGCCGAGTCGAGCATGTCAAGCTTACGAAGCGCGCGCTTGAGCACATCTGCGGGAAGGCGCTTTGACTCGCCATCGCAAAAGAGAGCCTCGGTGTGTTTGTCGGCGAACGATTTGATCATGCCCATATTGTAACGTGTAACGTGATGCGTGACAAGCATGATAACAAAAAAGCCCTCCGCTAGCGAATTGCGGAGGGCTTGATGCGTCGCGAGAAAACCTCGAGCTTTCGCTAGGATGCAGCCTCGGCCTTGCGGTCGGCCGCGTGGCGCCACAGGCGCAGGGCCAGATAGGCCACGAACACAACCGAGTACACCGCGATGCCCACCATCGAGGACGCGCCGCCCGCAAGCGCCGAGGGCGCGAGCATGAACATGAGGTGCACGTAGGTGAGCAGGAAGAACGGGTAGGCCAAAAGCTGAACGCGCTTCCACGTGCGGGCGCGCATGTGCTTCTTCACGAAGTTGAAGGATGTAACGCCAAGCACGAGCAGCAGCGCGAACAGCACGAGGGCCACCGCGAACGACGCCATGACATGCCCTTCGAGCGAGCCCGAGAGGGCGCGCTGGCCGTAGGGCACGAGGTACATGCACATGTGACCCATGCACAGGATCCACGCGACGATGGACAGCTCGGCGCGAACCGAGCGCATGCGCAGGCCGAGCCTGGAGTCCTTCGGCAGCACGCCGATGAACATGACCACCGTAAACAGGGCGAGCGCCACCATGCAGCGACGCACGAGCAGGATGAGCGGCTTCCACCAGCCGCCGTCGATGACGTCGTACACGCCGGCGAACAGAACCGCCACCGCGACGACAGCCAGCACGTAGAACAGCCACGGCACTTTACGGATGGCGTCGGCCAGCGCCACGGAAAGCGCGGCGGTTACCGCCAGAATGAGTGCGAAGGTCATTGTCTCCCCTATCTTGAGAGGGCTTGCTTGAGAAGGATGCCCGCAGCCTGGAAGAACGGGATGCGGGCGAGCTCGGCGAGCTGCCCGGCGAGCCACTCGGCGTACTCCGCGAAGTGCGTGGCGACGAACACGTCGTAGTCGCCCTCGACGATCTGAGCGTTGGGCGGCGCCGCGACGGCGCGCGCGTTCACTAGGCAGAGGAACTTCAGGAACTCGCACACCGTGCCCACGTGGTCGACCGGGTCGTTCACGTGCCCAGCCGAAAGGTCCTTTGCCACACCGCATCGCAGCATGAAGTGCTCGATCTCCACGGTGTCGCGCCCCACGAACAGCATGCCCTGCTGCCCGCGCTTCTCGGCCGCACGCACGCCGACGAAGGGCGTGATTGGCGGAAACTTCTCCCCAATGAAGAGATGGGTGTGCTCGCGACGAAGAGCATGGAAGACCTCATCCGCATCGGATCCCTCATAGGGCAAAAGAAGGCTGCGAACCGCGCCCGTCACCTTGGGATCGCACCCAAGAGCACCGAAAGCCTCCTCGCAGGCGGCCGCGTACTCGCCGGCGGCGACGGCTTCGGCCAGCTCGCGCGTGGGCAGCAGAAACGCCAGGGACAGAAGCTCCCACGCCGTCGCGCGGCTCATCCACAGTTCGGGGGTGATTTCGTTCATTTTCGGTTCCTCGCATTCATTGCAAAGGGGCTGGCGCCGCTAGCGCCAGCCCCAAGTTTCAGCCTAAAGCAATTTCCTACTTCAGGAAGAAGACATTCGGGCCAGTTCCCTGGTCGGCCAGCAGCTGGTCGTACTCACGGGCAGCCAGCACCTTGGAGACCTCGGACTCGGGATCGTCCAGGTCGCCGAAATAGCGAGCCACTGCCGGGCAGAGGTCGGCGCACAAGGCACGCTCGCCGCGGTCAAGGCGCTCCACGCAGAAGGTGCACTTCTCCATAGTGGAAGGCTTGTGGTCGGGCACCGACCAGTCACCCATCTTGAAGTCAACGGGCCACGTAGGCTCCTCGGGAATGAGGGTACGCACGCCCTCGTACGGGCAGGCGGCAACGCAGGTCTCGCAACCGATGCACTTCTCAGCATCGATGAGAACCACGCCGTCAGCCTCGCGCTTGTACGCGGCGCCCGTCGGGCACACCTCGACGCAAGCAGGGTTATCGCAGTGCTGGCAAGCCAGCGTGTAGAACTTCATCACCACAGCGTCCGGGTAGGAGCCACCAGCCGTGCGGAAGTAATCGCCGCCCTCGGTAACGGCCCTGTTGTATGCGACGCCGTTGGGCAGGTTATGTTCGACGCGGCACGACATGGAGCACAGGTTGCAGCCCATGCAGCGCTTCGTGTCGATTGCCATCGCGTACTTAGTCATCTCTCACGCCTCCCTAAATCTTCTCGACTTCGCAGATCCAGTCGTTGTAGTTCGAGTTGCTCGTAACCGGGTCGGGGCACCAGCGGGTAAGCGCCTGCGCGAAGCCCTCGTCGAACTCGTCCCATGCGAAGCCGTGGGGCACCCAGACGGAGTCCTTGCGGATGCCCTCGGTAACCAGCGCCTTCAGCACGCACGTGCCGTTGTCGTTGTAGATGCGCACGGTGTCACCGGTCTTGATGCCGCGAGCGGCAGCGGCCTCGGTGTGGATGCGGCAGAACGGCTTGCCGTCGACGGTGCGGTAGTCGTCGAGCCACTGGTTGTGGATCCACAGGGACTGGCCGTGGTACAGGTCGTGGTTGGAGAAGCCGTAGAGCGGGTACTTCTCGCGGTCCGGGTTGTCGGCGTAGGCCTCGATGGACTTCTTGTAGTACGGCAGGCGGTCCTGCAGCGGGAAGGTCTGGCCCCAGTTGTCACGCGGGGGCATGACCTCGAGGTAGAACTGGGTGCGGCCAAGGGCGTTGCTCTCCTGGCCCTGGTAGACGTTGATCTTGTAGTCGCCCATGATGACGCCGTTCTTGCTGTAGGCGTCGAAGCCGAGGCCGGCTTCGAGGTTCTCGGGGGTGTCGAGCATTGCGCGCAGATAGCCCTCGCCGTCCATGGGGAACAGGTCGGTCAGGCCGAGCTTGTTGGAAAGCTCGCGGATGATGTCGAAGTCAGCCTTGGCCTCGCCGATGGGCTCGATGGCCTTCTGGCCGTAGATGCCGCCCTGGGTGAACTCGATGGATTCCCACGGCATGGCGGCGGGAAGCAGCAGGTCGGACCAGTGGGCGGAAGTGGTCATGATGGTGTCGACCGTGCAGATGAAGTCGATCTTCTCATAGGCCTCGAGCAGCTTCATCGGGCCGGAGAAGTTGTCGAGCGGGTTGCAGGTCTGGATGATGAGCACGCGGACCGGGTAGTCCTCGCCAGCCCACTTGCCGGTCTCCATGATCTCGACCAGGTAGTCGCCGGTGATGGTCTTGCAGGGCTTGGCGTCCTCGATGGCCAGGTTGGAGAGATCCAATTTGACGGGAGCCTTGAACATGGTGGTGGTGGAGTGATCGAGGCTGATGCTGCCACGGTAGGAGCCGCCGGGGATGCCGACGCTGCCCGTGAGGGAGGCCAGAAGGGCCGCCGGGTAGTACACGCGCCAGGACTCGTAGGTGTGCTCGAGGCCGTAGTTGATGTAGTAGGTGGTGGGACCTTCGGTGGCACAGGTGCGCGCGAGGCGCTCGATCTGCTCGGCGGGGATGCCGCACTCCTCGGCTGCGAACTCAACGGTGAAAGGCGCGATGTTCTCAAGCGCAGCGTCAAAGACGGGGCGGACCTTGATGCCCTCGGCGTCGAAGGAGCCGCGGATGGCGGGGTTGGTGGACTCAGTGTGCAGGACGAAGTCCTGGGCATCCTCGTCCCAAACCAGCACGCCGTCGGCCTCGGAGCCGGCCTCGGCCTTGCCCAGGGTGGACAGGCGCAGATAAGCGCCGTTCTCGTCGATGAGCAGCGGGGCGACGGACTTGTTCTTCACGAACTCCCAATTGGCGAGATCGTTATCGACGATATAGTTCGCCATGGCGCACATGAGGGCCGAGTCGGTGCCGGTGCGTACGGGAACCCACTCGTCGGAATGGGCGGCGGTGGAGGTGTAGAGCGGATCGAGCGTGATGAGCTTGGCGCCGTTTTCCTCCTTGGCCTTGCTGATCCAATGCCACGCGCTGCGACAGAAGGACGCCTCGGCGGGGTTGGAGCCCCAGGAGAGGATGGTCTTGGCGTTGGCGATGTCCTCGAGCGCGTTGGTAGGGGTCTTCAACAGGATGAAGTTGAAGATGATACCCGCCATGTCGTCACCGACCGAAAGCATGGTGACGCCGAGCTTCTGGGCAAGGCGGGAGACGCCGAAGCCGCTCGAGAAGGATGTCGCGCTGTTCCAATAGATAACCGGCGCGTTGTTCAGGTACGAGTACATGTTGCCAGCACCAAGTTGCCAGCAGATGGACGGCGCGCCGTACTCGTCGATGGCAGCCTGCATCTTCTCAGCCAGCATGTCGAGCGCCTCGTCCCAGGTGATGCGCTCCCACTCGCCGCTGCCGCGCTCGCCAACGCGCTTCATGGGATACTGAAGGCGGGCCGGGCCGTACAGACGCAGCGGATTGGTGACGCCCTTCATGCAGCCAACCTGCACGCCCTCATGCTCCTTGGGGAATACAAGCGGCATGGTGCTTACGATCTTGCCCTCGCGCACGGTGGCCTTAAGGGCGCACCTACCGCCGCAGTTGCCGCGGCAGGTGCTGATGTAGTACGACTCCTCGGGAGCGGGCGCGTTGTCGGCGGCGTCGCCGGACGTGTCGACGCTCGAGCAGCCAGCCGCCGAGGCGGCAGCCAGAGCGCCCGCAGCCAGAGCCGTGGTCGCAAGGAACGACCTTCGGGTCAGCTGTTTGGATTTCTCCATTCTCTCCTCCTTTTCCTATGCGGAGATGCGTCTGACGGGTCCGTCATTCGCCTCACCACACTCAGAGGGATCCTTGCCGCCACCCAAACGGGCTGCAAGGCCCTCCCCTCTCATTCGGGACCTCTCGACCCCTCATGGCGCAGTATATCAAGCAATACTAGGATTGAATAGGCTTAATCCGATATTAATACTGAGTAAGATAGGGTTAACTTGTAGGATTGTCTCAGGATTTATCGCCCCATGCCGCGCTTCACCTCGTCGCCGAGCACGTCGCCGAAACCCTCGCTGAAGGAGCTGGGCACCACCACGGTGCCGCCGGTGTCGCGCACGCTCTCGTACAGCAGGTGCATCTGACGAAGGCGCAGCGCGGCATCGCCGCCGCCGTACACCTCCCCTATGTCGCCCACCATATCGGCGATGTCCTGCTCGGCCTCCATGAGGATGATGCGCGCCTTCCTGCGCTGCTCGGCCTGCGCCTCAAGGCTCATGGCGTCACGCAGGTCGGGCGGCATCAGGATGTCGCGAATCTTCACCGACATCACGGCCACGCCCCATTCCGCCGCCACGTCCTCGAGCGCCTGCTTGATGTCCTCGTCAAGCTGCTCGCGGCGGATGGCCACCTCGGCCGCGGAAAGCCGGCCGATGGCATCGCGCAAGGCCGCCTGCGCGCTCAGGTCAACCGCGCGCGTAAAGTCGGCCACCTCGTTGCACGCCGCCTTCGCGTCGTACACCATCCACAGCAAAACGGCGCTCACGTCAAGCGGCACCAGGTCCGCCGTAAGCGTTTCCTCGGCTTCGATAGTGGTGGTGCGCACACGGCAGTCGACGCGCATGGCGTTCTGCTCAAAAAACGGAATGGTCCAGAAAATGCCCGGGCCACTCACGCGGTTGAACTTGCCCAGGCGCAGCACCACCACGCGTTCCCACTGCTGCGCGATATGCACGGTCATGGTGGCCAGCACCGCGAGAATGAACGACACCAGCGCACCCGCCACGCCAAGCTTTCCCGTCGGCAGGATGCTCAGGCCCAAAAACGCCGCAAGCACCACCACGAACACGAGCGCGGAAAACAGGGGCACGCCCACGCTCGAGGACCTCTCGCCCACCGGCTGGCTGGTATCAGCCGGCACCAGACGCGCCTTTCGCAAGGCGCCGCTTCCTACGCCGGGCACGCTCGCGACCATGGCAGCCGCCTCGTGGCCGCGCCTTCCGAAACCATGAGCCGAACGCGCCATGCTAGGCCTCCTTCCGCGAATCATCCGCATCGCCTTCAGCACCTACCGCAATGATGTTCGTTCCCGGCACGCGCCTGGGCACCGATTCCATCATGCGCAGGTACTTCGCGCGCTGCGTCATGAGCGCCGCCGCATCCTCGAAGCCCACGCCCAGCTGCCGGCACGCGCGCAGGCAGTCGTCAAGGATAGCTTCGATGTCGCCCGACACATCCGCGTCGTTTTTCACCACGTCGGAAACGAACACGCCTTTCCCTCGCACGGAAACCACGTAGCCGTCTGACTGCAGGCTCAGATACGCCTTGTTCACCGTGTTGAAGTTGATGGAGATGTCGGCCGCCAACTCGCGAATCTTGGGAAGTTGATCGCCGGGCTTGAAGTACCCGGTCGAGATGAGATAGGCGATGCGCTTGCGCAGCTGCATCCACACCGCGACGTTCGAATCCTTGTCAACCTCGAAGGTAAAGCTTTTGGGATGCGATTCCATTGTTCCTCCTAAAACCCCACAACGGGATGCATTCCCGCCATGACGACACAGTAACGAAGGCAAAATCCCCCGACGAAGGCGAAAAGAGCCGGTGCGAGGGCCTTGAGCGAATAAGGCGCAAGCGTGCGTTGAGAGCGAAGCAATGCAAGATCGAAGGCAAGCGGGACGGCGATGCCAAGAAGCGTGAAGCCCACCCACCAGGCGGCGGAGAGGTCACCCGAAAGAAGGCGGGCAGCCGAGGCTTGCGCCACCACGGCCGACCCGGTATCGGTTTGAAGGGCCACGAATACGAAGCCGACCGCGCACACCGCCTCGATAAGCAGGATCGCTCCGTCAAGCTGCACGAGCCTGCGCATCCAAGCGGAAAAGGCAGCTGAAAGGCCCAGCGCATTGCAAAGCGCCACGAAGGCAGACAGCGCGCACGAAGATGCCGAAGCCGCGAACAGGGCAACGAGCCACGGGGTGTTCCACAAGGGGACGGCAAACATGCTGGCCAAAAACAAGCCCGTGTACACCACGACAACGGCTCCAATAAGAGCCTCGAGTACAAGCAAGGCACGCATGAAGAGCACGCCTCGAGCGGGCTCGGGAGAGCGCCAACGTATGGCAAGGGCCAGACTGAGGAGGATGCCGGCGGCAATCGACCACGCGCCCAGAACAAGATAACCGGGATTCGGGGTGAGCACGAGGTATTTGAGCGCGGCCACGTTGCCGGCGTCGGCCATCAGGAACAACGCCGAGAGAAGCAGGCCGCCCGCACACGCCACAAATGACGCGCCCAGCAGACGCCGCTGCTCGAGAGCGAGACCCGCGCGAAGATAGCTGACGGGAATGCTCAGGGCGGAAGCAGCCGCGACCACGCACAAGCCACCGCTTAAACCACCCAGGAAAAGGTAGCAGATCACGGCAACGTCAAACACAAGCCACCTCCTCCCTCGACAATCCTAAGCATAATAGGGGGATTGTAGCATTCTTTTCTTAGGATAAGCCCTTCACACCGAGGCACCCTACGAAGTCGTGTTCAAAAAAGGACGTCGCCCTTCGGTTCGCGGTCGCGAGGCTACGAACACACTTCATATCCAGGCGGCACGGGAGCAATCGATCGATGCCCCACGAACAACATGTCGGGCCCAGATGCCTTGCGCTCCGCAGCCGCAAACGCAGGGCTCTAGCCTTGAAAACACCTTCGCGCGCCCATTCAGCGAACCCTCAAAGTGCGCCTATAATAGACGAGACCGTCTGCATGACGAAAGGGAGGGGCAATGGATTACGACTTTGTCTTCGATAGCGAAAAGAAGATATGGGGGCGCAACTACGAAGAAGTCGAAATCGACAGGGAAACAAAACCCAAAGTGAGCATCCTTTTCGAAAGAGAAGGAATTGTCCTCTGCGCCGACTGCGACGGCAACGCATTGTTCTGCGACCTTGACAACAACGTGATTCATGAGGGCAAAGTCGAGTCGAGCAATTATTTCTCACGCGTCCACGTGCGCGTATCCGAGGGAAAACCCATCGCGGAGTTTCCCATAACGAAGTGGATCGATCATTACCCCCACTGCGACGGGGAGCACGACCGCTGGTCCGAGATCACCATAGATACCGTCACCTTCCGCTGTCCTTAACGACAATTCGACGGCGCGAACGACTTCGTGTTCAAAATCGGCCTCCTTGTAGGCATGATGAGGCTCTTTTCTCATGAAAAATAGCCTCCAGATGGAGTTGAAGGTCGTTTTTCTCCACGAATTTATTTCATCTGTGGATTATTTTTCGCATGATTTTCTACAAGGAGGCCGATTTTTAACACGGGGGGCCTCATCCCGCCGACAAGGATGCGTTTTTTGAACACAACTTCGCTTAGCGCCAATCATTCGGACTTTGGCGCTCGATGCCAAGCGCTATGCGGTGACCGCTTAGGGCTAGGCGAGAAAATGCGCACATGGAACAGGGTAAACACAGCAAGCGCTCCCAAAACCAGAAGCGCAAGCAGCAATCCGGAATAGGCAGAAAGCGCGGCAACGCCGATAGCCGCCACGTTCACTCCGGCGATAAACCACACCACCCCGGCTACGATCAGCAGCTTCTCCTTCTGAATGCGCATCGCTTCCCCTCTCATTGCATGCAATCAAAATGTTAGTTAAATTGTATGCAATTTGCTAACAGGATCAAGGGGTGCGTCGAAAGTGGGGCAATTCTCCCATAAAAGCCTAGAAGGGGATGCCCGGGTAATCGCTTAAGTCGCTGGTCGCGGGCTTCGGCTCGTCGGCGGCGGTCCAGCCGGGCATCCAGTCCTCGAGCTTCTCGGGCAGCTTCCGATGCTCCCCGTAGTAGCGGGCGAGCTTGCGTGTCTGCTCCCATGCGTCCTGGTCTGTGTACATCCAGGCATCCGGCCCGACGTGGTACTCCTGGTGCACGTGGTCTATCAGCTCGTCGCACAATGGGAACTTGTTCCAGTAGAACATCTCTTCGATCTCGTCGCGCGTCATGGGGTTTTCCGCCACTTGCAACCTCCTGGATGAGCCGCGCCGAGATCGCATCGGTCTCGGCGGATGGCCTGCGTAGCCAAGGACACGATAGCGCACGGGAGGCGGCATGCGGGAAACGTTGAGCCAAAAGACCGGTTTGCATGGAAACACCACCTGGTATTGCAACCCGCCGTTCTGCCCGCGCTCGCCTCGATGGCGGACTTCGACGTCGCGCCATGCCGCAGAGGTTATAATCAGCTCGGACGTCCCCATGAGGGACTGGCGTTTGGCGAGAAAGGGATGACCGTGAAGATCCGCAAAGCGATGATCCTGCTGCTGGCTGCCGTGGTGGCGCTGGGGCTGCTGTCCGGCTGCGACGGGGAGACGGACTCCGCATCCACGTCAGTCGAGGCGTCGGGACAAGCCTCCGGCGCGCTTTCCGCAGAGGGCGACACCCTCGTGCCGGACGGGGAATACGAGCGGGCGATATGGTACGGCTTCGCCGATGACCGGAATGATGCCGACGCCGCGACGACGGAAGCCGCATTCGTGGAGATGCTCTCCGCGATGATCCAAAAATTCGACTCCGACAGCTTGGCGGCGTTCGAGGGCGTTTCCTTCGTGCAAGATGCGGACCAGTCGCAGATCCCGCGCTTTTACGCTGCGATTCTCCTGCTGTACGCGGCGGAAGCGATGGACTGCGCCGCATTGCCCAACGGAACGTATCCGACCATGAATGCGGAGGCTGTCGACTGGGAAGCGTTCTGGGCCACGGATTGGGGCATGACGGACGGGTTGTCGGAGAGCGCCTTCGCGGAAAGCAGCGCCGCCATGACGGAGGCGTGGGGCGAGCCCATGAGCCATTATCACGGCGGGATCAACTTCGCGGTCAGCCGCCTCTCCCTCGCCAGCGGAAAGCCCCTGCTGGACGTGGACGACGAAAGCTACATGCGGCAGAACGAGTACTTGACGCACAGGGAGGCGGCGGTCGCGGTCGTGCGCCTGTTCGAGAGCAATTCGGAGACGATGGAGCTCTTCCCAGAAGACGCGACGGCTGCGGCCGTGGCGGAAGACATCCTGGCGAAGGCCGAGGAGCGCAGGCAGGCCATCCTGAACAGCCCCACGGAGGTCTCGTACGCAGGTGCTGCCTACTACGTCTCCAACAGCGGGAAGGACAGCAACAGCGGAGAATCCCCCGAATCCCCTTGGGCGACCATCGGCCGCGTCAACCAGGCCAGCTTGAAGGCCGGCGACGCGGTGTTCTTCGAGCGGGGCGGGACGTGGCGCGCGGAAACGCTGGACACGCAAGAGGGGGTGACCTACTCCGCCTACGGCGAAGGCGCGAAGCCCCGCCTCATCGCCTCGCCCGAAAACGGGGCGGATGCGGAAAAGTGGGCCCTCCTGGAGGGCACCGACAACATCTGGGTCTACCATGAGGATATGTTGGACTGCGGCGTCGTAGTCTTGGACGGCAGCGTCGCCGCGCGGAAGGTCATCGGCTTCTGGGATGGCAGCCAATACCTCGAGTACGCGGGCCAGGGCGCGTCGGAGGAGGAGCTCCTCTCCGCCCCCGCGTTCGACGTGAAGAAGCAGCTGGACGAGGACCTGACGTTTTTCTCCCACGCCTCCGACGGGCTGCCCGCAGAGCTCCCCGCCTTCCTGGACGGGGCGATGTCGCAACACGACGGCACGCCTTTGACCTGCAGTACGAAAGGAAAGCTGTACCTCAGATGCGACGAGGGGAATCCGGGAGAGGTCTACGAAAGCATCGAGTTCGCGACCCCTCTGTCCGTTTTCGACGACCCGGTGGCGGAGGGCTGCACGCTGGACAACCTCTTCATCGGCTTCAGCGGAAGCGGGGTCAGCGTGGGCAACGCGGGCCTCACCATTCAGAACTGCGAGTTGGCTTGGATTGGCGGGTGCATCATCTCCTACTCCTTCGAGGACCACGACGGCAACCCCAGGGGAGCCCTTCGGGTGGGCGGCGCGGTCGGCTCCCACGCTGACGAGCTGACGATATGCGGCAACTACATCCACGAGATCTACGAGGAGGCCGCACTCGTCGAGATCTTCGAAAGCCAGGAGGCGTATACGGAAGACCTCGTCATAGAGAACGTCACCATGTCCGGGAACCTCGTCTACCACGTCGGCTCAGGCATCGGGTACTACAACTGGGATATGGAGCGGAACCCCGAGCACATGTTCAAGAGCTTCGCATTCGAGGACAACATGGTCCTCTTCACAGGCCTGAACGACTGGTTGAGCAAGCACATATCCTGCGCCTTCGTAGTTGATGGCGGCCCCAACCTCCAAGAGGAGGTCGTTGTCCGCGACAACGTGTTCTTCGCATCCAGGGACTGCCTGATCTTCATCAACCAGTATCACGCGGACACCGTCGCCGACTACGAGGGGAACCAGTACGTCCAGTACGTCAGCTACCCGTTCCTCTTGCTGAACGAGGAGCAGCGCCGGCACTACGGCGACGAAGCAGAGTACGCGGTGCGCGAGCTGCTTGATGACCAGACGGGCTCCGTCACCACCTTGCGCTCCGCGAAATGGGACAAAAGCCTCGACTGGTAGCCGAGAAGCGCATTGGGTAAACACCGTAACCAAGACGAAGGGGCCCGGCACTTGCCCGTGCCGAACCCCTTCGCATAGGCGGTCGCTCTGCTTCGCCGCTCTCCCTACGCCTTGAAGGCGTAGACCACGAAGACCTCCTCGCCGTTCTCCCACCAGCGGGCGACCGAGATGGAGTCGTACTCGGCGCTCGGGTCGATCTCGACGAAGGAGTCGCCGGCCTCGCTGAGGGTGAGCTCGCAGCCGTCGATGGTGTAGGTCTCGCCGTTGAACGTGACGCTGTCCATGCCGACGGCCACGATGGCGCCCATGGACTCGCCGGCGAGCTCGACCGGTACGCCGAAGGTCAGCACCTTCGGCAGCGCGTCGTCGATGGTGGCCTCGGTCTCCTCGTGCAGCATCCACACGAAGGTGTCGGGCGCGAACTCGCAGCCGTCGGACACGATGATGCGGCTGCCGAAGGTGCCGTCGAGGTCGATGCCCTTCTCGAATCCGCAGTTCACGAAGTTGACGACGCCCGCGCCCTCGACGGTCAGGATGTCGCCGTAGTACATGTTCTCGAACACGAGCTCCTCGCCCTCGCCCACGGTGATCGTGAGCTCGGTCGCGGCCTCGCGGCCCTCGGCCAGGGCAGAGGCCTCGGCGTCCTGCGATGCCTGGTCGCCCGATGCGGCGGGATCTTCGGCGGACGCGTCGGATCCGCAGCCGGCGAGGCACAGCGCCAACGCCAGAGCAGCCGCCATGGTTGCTACCTTCTTCATTTCCTTCCCCTTTCGTTAGGATTCGCGCAGGTTGCGCTCCTCCTGATGGTAGCACCGTGAAGGGGCCGTCGGAGACTGCGCAGGAGCCGGAAACCGTCAAAGGGCAGGACGCGCAAGGGAAAGCCAGTTGGAAGAACCGAACGACAAAAACAGCGGAGGTGTCGCAATGGGCGCGAAAAGCTCATCATCACGGATCAAGGCAGTTCATCGGAAGAGGAAGGCGGACACTCGCGCAAGGGTTATGGGCGCGATTAGACTGCTTGAGGAAAAGGGCGAGCAGATCACGTTCGCCTCGGTGGCCGACATTGCCGGGGTCACACGGGCCACCCTCTACAACCATTCTGACCTGAAGACGATGATCGCCGACAAGAGGGCCGAGCAGCACAGCGCGCGACGACGGTACGGAAGCGCCATAGCCAAGCTGAAGACAGAGAACAGGAAACTCCGGAAGAAGGTCGAGAGCCAGCGGTCATGGATCGAGGTCCTCAACGACACCGGGCCCGTCATGAGAGACGAAGACCTGGTCTCAAAACTGCGTTGAAGATTATTTTATACATATAAAGAATGATAATTTACTGTTTTAACTGGGGTTATCTACCAACTAGTACAGATAAAAAATCCCCTACTCAACCACGAACAACGAGTGAACCTCGGCGTCGCTTACCTTGGCGAGGGCTTCGCGCGGATTGAGGAAGGCCAGCTCCATGAAGAAGCCGAAGCCGACCACCTGCGCCCCCGCCTGCTCGGCCAGGCTCACCATGGCCTGCGCCGTTCCACCCGTTGCCACCAAGTCGTCGATGATGAGCACCTTGTCGCCCGGAACAAGCGCGTCGCGATGAATCTCCAACGAATCGGTGCCGTACTCGAGCACGAACTCCTTGGAGTACGTCTCGCGCGGCAGCTTGCCCGGCTTGCGCGCGGGAACGAAACCAGCCTGCATGCGATACGCCAGCGCAGAGGCAACCATGAAGCCACGCGCCTCGGCGGCCACGATCTTGGTGATGCCCTTATCGGCGAAGCGGGATCCCAACTCGTCGATGATCGAGGCGAAAGCCTCAGCGTGCGCGAACACCGGCGTGATGTCCTTGAAAACGACGCCCGGCTTCGGGAAGTCGGGGATGCTGACGACTAGGCTCTCATAATCAAACGGCATGGATCCTCCTTAAGCGAAAACGACACGAGGCTATGGTAGCACTGATCGATTATCCCCGAGACTCAGCCGAACCCTGACGGCGAATATAGCGGATGGCGCAGCAGTCATCGCCGCGAGCGATGGTTTTCGGAAGGTCGAGCTCGACTCCAAACGACTCGCCAATGCCCCGATCACCGCACATGGCCAAGTCGCTCAGGCGCTCTATCTCCTCGTCTGAGCAACCTTGCTTTTGCCACGCCTTCACGAGCGGGCAGTAATGAAAATCGATCGAGAGCTTATCATCGGTGCATTCGACCACGTCCATCTCGAAGACAATCTGCGCGCTCTTGGTAAAGAGGACCTTCCTGAGGCCCTTCAGGCTGGTGGTCTTGCCTGCCGCGACGTGCAAGTCCCCGTGAATGTTGCCGCAACGTCTAATAGCGGCCTCCGCGAAGGAATCGTCAAGCCCGCGCTTTTTCGCCTCGTCAACCAGTAGGTACATCCACAACGCACGATGCTCCAACTGCTCGCGCACCTTCACGAACAGCGGAAACTTGACCTTCGCCTCGTTTACTATCTTGCTCATGGCTCCTCCTTACGCGCACGCAAAGCCCCGCCTACGCGGCTTTCTTCTTCTTGTCGCCAATGCGGCTTTCGGTACCGGCGCGCAGACGCGCGATGTTCTCGCGATGCGCCCATATAACGGTAATCGCTGCCAGCGTGCACAGCACAACGGCGAACCCATTACCCCAGAAATAGTACAGCGCGAAGAATGGACACGCCGCCGCAGCGGCAATGGAACCCACAGAAACATAGCGCGTGACCAGCACCAATACGATGAAGATAGCAAGTTCGAGCCACGCCCCCACGAAGCCGAAGGTCACGAAGAGGCAGCCCACCGCAACCGCGATGCCCTTCCCTCCTTTAAAGCCCAACCACGGGCTGAAAATATGCCCCCACACGCACGCCAAAAACGAAACCGAAAGGCATATCTGGCTGGCGGTCTCGATGGTGGAAAGATCCATCGCAAGCATCTTGTCGCCCGTCACGAAAGTCATAAGCGGCGTGATCCACGGAAGGTTGGTGGCAGGATTTTCGGTCACCAGGAAAGCCGCGACCGCCAGTCCCAGCGCCCCCGATGCCAGGCCCTTCAGGAAATCGAGCACGAACACCGACGCGCCGCCCACCTTGCCTAGCGAACGCATGGCATTGGTGGTGCCAATGTTGCCACTGCCGTGCTTGCGGATATCGGTTTTGAAGAACACCTTCGAGATGATGACGCCCCACGGAATCGATCCCAAAAGAAAGCACACGGCAAACAGCGCCACGATGATGAGCGAAGCTTTGACCACGGGCTAGTCCTTCTTCTTGAACTTGAGCTTGATGGGCGTGCCCACCAAATCGAAATGCTCGCGCAGGCGGTTTTCCAGGTAGCGCTCGTAGTTGTCGTCCACGATGTCGGGACGGTTGGCAAAGAAGGTGAACTGCGGCGGGCACGTGGCCGTCTGGGTCACGTACTTCATACGCAAAATGGCCTTGCCCTTGCTGATGGTATGGCCGCTCTCGCGAATCTGCGAGAGGAAGGTGTTCAGCTGGTTGGTGGGAATGACGCGCGAATAGGCCGCGTAAGCCTGGTCGATGACCTCCCACACGCGGTCGACCTTCTTGCCGGTAAGCGCGGAGATGGCCACCACCGGCGCATAGCCCACGAACGTCATGCGGTCGGCAATGCGCTCGCGAACCTCGGCCTTGGCCTCGGGACCCTCGACGATGTCCCACTTGTTCAGAAGGATGGCCATGGCGCAGCCGCGCTCGGCCGCGTAACCAGCCACGCGCTGGTCCTCGTTGGTAAGACCCAGCGTGCCGTCGATGACCAGAAGCGCCACGTCAGCGCGGTCGATGGCGCGCATGGCGCGCACGAAACCGTAGTACTCCACGTCCTCGTCAATCTGGCTCTTGCGGCGAAGACCCGCCGTGTCGACGATGCGGTAAAGCTGCCCTTCGTGTTCGACCACCGTGTCAACCGCATCGCGCGTGGTACCCGCCACGTCGCTCACGATGGAGCGCTCGTTGTTGGTCAGGCGGTTGGTGAGAGACGACTTGCCGGCGTTCGGACGGCCAATGATGGCCACGTTGATGCCCGGCTCTTCTTCCTCGAAGTCAACGTCGAGCTTGCGCAGCTCCCCCACGATCTCGTCGAGCAAGTCACCCGTGCCGTGCCCATGCGTCGCCGAAACCGGCCACGGGTCGCCCAAGCCAAGCTGGTAGAACTCCCACAGCTCGTCCTCGCGGCCCGGGGTGTCCATCTTGTTCACCGCCAGAAAGATAGGCTTGTCGGACCTGCGCAGGATGCGCGCAACCTCTTCGTCATCGGCGTTGATGCCGGTCTTGCCGTCAACCAGAAACACGATGACGTCGGCTTCGCGCGCGGCCTCGAAGGCCTGGTTGCGAATGGAGCCCTGGAAGACATCCTCGTTGCCCATCTCGATGCCGCCCGTATCGATGAGCGTGAAATCCATGCCGTTCCAATCGGCCTTATGGTAGGAACGGTCGCGCGTGACGCCGCGCATCTCGTGGACGATGGCCTCGTCCACCTGGGCGATTCGGTTCACAAGCGTGGATTTACCCACATTGGGGCGGCCAACGACCGCAACGATCGGCAATGCCATGTTCTCATTCCTTCTATTGAAAAGGGCGCCTCGCACATTGCGGATTCCTTCCGCAAGCACGGGCCGCGCTTACTTGATCAAGTCGATGATTTCACTCAGGAAATCAGACGGGTTACAGGATACCACGGCCACGCGCGCACCCGCCGCCTTTTCCACATCAGCAACACTCATGTCGTCAAGCGTCACGCCGTCGTCATTGAATACGACCGACGGAATGACGAAGAGAATCGAATGGCCGCCCTCGGAGGGGGCGGGGTATCCCGTGCTCAAACAGGCTTCGCTTTGTGAAACAGCCCACTGGGCTGTTTCAGTCGCTGCAGAACTGCGCGCGGGACACCCCGCCCCCTCCGAGGGCTGCCCCCCCACGCTTGCGAGAATAGCCTGAGAAATATCCTGACCAGTGAGCAGGCCCGTCACGTCAACGTTGCCGCCGAAGAAGCGGTTGGGCACCACGAGAGGCTCTAACTTGCCTTCAAGGCCGCATTCGGCGATGAGCTGGGACATGAAGGGCTCCATGGCCTGGCCCACCACGAAGCGAACGCAACCAACGCCACCTTCGTCAAGCGCGGCGGCAAAACGCTCAGTCAGGCCCTCTTCGCGTGCAGCGCGGAAGTCGTCAACATAGGAGCGAATGATGCCGATTCCGTCCTCAAACATGCTGAAGTCGCCGTAATGGCTGGTCGGAGGCAGGTTTTCCAGCAGCGCGTCACCGTAGGCGTTACGGTAGAACTCATCGGCTGCAAACACCCAAGGCGTCTCGCGTTCGGTCATGGCCCGCCTTTGGAAAGACTCGATGGCCTCGATGACGCTACGCGCTGCGTCGGGCTCATTGAAGCTGCGGGCAAAGTGCTTTTGGTGGCCCGTGTAGCCAAGCGGGACGATGCCGACATTCAGCACGCCGGGACGCGCATACGCCCACTCAAGCGTCTCGGCGAGCGCGTCGCCATCGTTAACGCCTGGCACCAGGACAATCTGCGCGTGAACCTCAATGCCCGCTGCCAGCAAGCGGTCAAGCGCCGCAAGGCCGTGTGCCGCATGGCGGCCTATGAGTGCGCGGCGAACATCTTCGCCCGCCGCATGCAAAGACACGCGCAAAGGCGAGATGCGCTGCTCGAGAATGCGCGCCTCGTCCTCGGCGGAAAGGTTCGTGAGCGTCACGAACGTACCGGACAAAAAGCTCAGGCGGAAGTCGTCATCGCGCAGCGTGAGCGAAGGGCGCATGCCAGCTGGCAATTGGCGCATGAAGCAGAAAGTGCAGGCATTGCGGCACTGACGCACGCCGTCGAATACCACGCCGTCGAAAGAAAAGCCCCAATCCTGGCCCTCCTCTCGCTCGAGTTCGACCGTGCCCGCCTCACCGTCGAGGTCGACGTAGCCAAGCTCGATGACATCATCGGCCGTAAGCCAGCGCCAGTCGATGATGTCGCGCACCGGCTGGCCGTCAACGTGCGTGACGAAGCAGCCCGGTTCGAAGCCCGCGTCATCGGCGGGCGAAAAAGGCTCCACGAAGGAGATGCGCGCGCAAACGGCAGGGGCGCCTTCGGCCGCGCGTACGATGTCTTCGTTGGGGTAAACGGCCATGTTAGAACGACTCCAGCTTCGCGACGACGGCGTTAATATGCGCATCGGGCGTCGAGGCGCCCGCCGTCACACCGACAGTCTGGCATCCCGCAAACATTTCCGCGTCCAGCTCATCGCCCGACTCGATGTGGTAGCTTTTCGGGCAGGCCATGCGGCACACTTCGGCCAAGCGCGTGGTGTTCGACGAGTTGCGCCCGCCGATGACCACCATGGCGTCGACGCGCGCGGCCAGCTCGGCTGCCGCATCTTGGCGCTGACGCGTGGCATAGCAAATGGTTTTCTTCACGATAGGATCAAGGCCGCGCGCCTTAAGCTCGCCCACCACCGCCTCGAGGTTCTCGCGCATCTGAGTGGTCTGGGCCACCACGCCAATGGGGGCGTACAGGCCCTCGGGGATGTCGGACGGCCCGCCGACTACATCCACCTTGCCGCCGGCCTTCTCGGCGTACGCACGCAGACCCTCCACTTCCGGATGGTCGGCCTCACCCAGCACGATGACGCGGCAGCCCGCCTCGGCAAGCTCGGCTGCGCCCTGCTGCGCGCGCGCCACGTGGGGGCAGGTGGCATCCACCAGCGTGAAACCACGCGCGACAACCTCGTCACGCACCTGAGGCGTAACACCATGGCTGCGGATGATCACGGTGGCGCAGTTTCCCTCCACCTCGTCAAGCGACTTCGCGACGCAGGCTCCGCGCGCGGCCAGCTCCTCCACGACGCGCGGGTTGTGGATGAGCGGCCCCAACGTGTAAGCGCACGGGCAGGTGTCAAGAACTTCCTCGGCTATGTCGAGGGCGCGTTGCACGCCGTAGCACGTGCCCGCCTTCGTTGCGCGAATCACTTCCATTTGGCAAGCCTTTCCGTCGAATCGTTACCGAAGCCTGCAAACGCCTACTCGGCCTCAGGCGCCGAGCCAGCGGGCTTCATGGTCTCGAGCTGGGCCAATACCGCCCGCTCGGCTTCCTTCATGGCCTTCTTCAGGCGATCCTCGCGCAAGGAAGCGGCCACCTCCGCCGAAGCATGGGAGGGCACGGCGTGCTGCGCGAACACCTCGGAATAGTCCTTGTCTTCGGGGAAGAGCGCGCGCATGTCAACCTGGTCGGCGGGAATGCGCTGCGAAAGCGCGAACACCTCGCGCATCGCGTACCACGTGCACGCATCGAGGCGCTCGTCTTTGGGCAGGAAGTCAAAATCGCCCACGAGAACGGGCGTGCCGTACTCCACCGTGATCTTGGGGAAGCGCAGGCCGCGGCCCTTCTGCTTCACGTATTCGGCGTTGCGCACCGTCATGGGCAGGATGGGCGCGCCGCCCATACGCGCGATGAAGGCAGCGCCCGAGTGAAGGCGCGGCGCGCGGTCGGATTTCCCGCGGCGCGTGCCCTCAGGCATAATGCCCACCAGCTCGCCGTTTTTCAGCATGCGGGAAGCACGCTTAATGGAGGTGCGATCGGCCGAGTCGCGTTTGACGGGGAAGGCTCCTACGCGCGAGAGGATGTGCCCCAGAAGGCCGCCCGCTTTGCCGAAGAGGTCCTCGCGGCCCATGAAGCGCACCCACTGCTCCGGTCGCGTGGCGATGTACATGCACACCACGTCAAGGAAAGACGTGTGATTGCCGATGATGACCACGCCGCCGGCGTCTTTGAAGGCGCGGATGTTCTCACGCCCCGTCACCTCGATGCGGAAGCACAGCTTGAACACGGCCGTGATGAGCACCCAGGCGAAATTGCCGAACCAACGCGGCGCCTGCTTCTCATCCGAGAAGCCGTCGTAGGGCATGTCCCAAATTTTCTCGTAAGGCGTGAGCACCTCGACCCCTTTCCCACATTCGACAGCGAAGACTTCGAACCAAGCGCGCCGCTCTAGCGAGCCTGCTGCGCGAGGTCGCAGATGCGCTCAACCACCTGCTGCTGGGTAAGGCCGGTGGAATCGAGCATCACGGCATCTTCGGCGGGCTTGAGCGGGCTGGTGGCACGACTGGAGTCGGCCTCATCGCGACGGCGCAGATCGGCAAGCACCTCTTCGAAGTCGGTGGAGCCCACGCCGCGCTCGGCGTTTTGCGCCACGCGGCGGCGGGCACGCTCTTCGAAAGATGCCGTGAGGAAAACCTTCACCTCGGCGTTCGGGAAAACCGTGGTGCCGATATCGCGCCCCTCGACCACGTAGTCGCCGGCATTGCCGATGCGACGCTGCTGATCGACCAGCGCCTCGCGTACCGAGGGCGCAGCGGAAACGGGGCTGACGGCCTTGTCGATCTCGGCCGTGCGGATAGCGGAAGTCACCTCGGTGCCGCCGATGAACACGCGCTTGGGCAAAGGCTCGCCCTCGTCGTGCCCGAACTCGATGTCGTACTCGCGCGCGACGCGCCCAAGCTCGGCGTCGTCATCAAGCGCCACGCCCAGCTGCACGGCCTGCCATGCCACGCTGCGATACATTGCCCCGGTATCCAGACAGGAAAAGCCCAGCTTAACGGCTACTTCCTTGGCAACCGTGGACTTACCGGCCCCCGAGGGGCCATCAATTGCGATGATCATCGTACCAACCTTTGCATATCGGAGAGAAACTGAGGATAGCTTACGGAAACGGCCTCGAAATCCCGAATGGAAACGGCGACGCTTCCCGTCAGGGCAACGAGAGCCCACGTCATGGCCAAGCGGTGGTCACCCCGTGAGTCGAAGACGAGACCGTGCGGAACGGGCGCATCGGGCGCACCTTCGACGTGAAGGTCGTCCCCCTCGGCCCAGGCGCGCACGCCGAGCTGGGAAAGCCCGTCGATGATGGCCTGCAAGCGGTCCGTCTCCTTCACGCGCAGCTCGCCCACCCCGTGAAACACCGTGGTGCCCTGGGCACGTGCAGCCACCAGCGCAAGCACCGGGATCTCGTCGACCATGGAGGCAATCTCGCGCTCGGCAACCTCACAGGCGCGCAAGCCGGGTACGTAGGAGATGCGCATGCTCCCACGCGGCTCGCGGCCCTCATCGCTTTCGAGGGCGATCTCGATGTCGGCCCCCATGCGCTCAAGCACGCGCGCGAAGCCGATACGCGCATCGGCCAGGCCCACGTTCTCGATGGTCACGTCGCTGCCCGGGCAAAGCGCCGCCGCGCAGGCAACGAAGGCCGCCGAGGAAGGGTCGCCCGGCACGCGCACGTCAGCCGCATGCAGAACGCACGGACCCGTAACGCTTGCCATACCCGGCTCGTGAACAACCGGCACGCCGAATTCGGGCAGCATGAGCTCGGTGTGATTGCGGGAAGGAGCCGGCTCGCGCACGGTGGTAACGCCCTGGGCGAACACGCCCGCCAGCAGCATGGCCGTCTTGAGCTGGGCCGACGCCACGGGCGAGTCGAAAGAGACGCCCTTAAGCCCCGCGCTTCCCGCGCAGGTGATAGGCAGCGTTTCGCGTCCTTCAGGAAGGAAGCGCGCACCCATAAGGGAGAGCGGCCCGGTGATACGGCGCATGGGCCTGCGCGAGAGCGACTCGTCGCCCGTAAGCTCCACCGAGACGTTCCACGGCGCCAGAATGCCCATAAGCAAGCGCACCGTGGTGCCGGAGTTTCCGCAGTACACAGGCTCCTCGGGCTGACGGGGGCCGCGCGCTCCCCAGCCCGTCACCACGCCCGCAAGGCTTCCATCGGGCTGCTTTTCCACACTCACCTGCGCGCCCAGCGCTTCGACGGCAGCCAGGGAAGAGCGCACGTCAGCCGAGTCCAAAACGCCCGAAAGGCGCGAAGAGCCTTCCGCCATGGCGGCGAACAGCACGCTTCTATGCGATATGGATTTGTCGCCCGGTACGCGCGCCACGCCAGAAAGCGGAGCGCCCAGAGGCTCGATGACGGTCAGGGCGCACGTCGTGCATTCGCTAGGCATGGTTCACCCCCACCCTCGGCGTGAGCGGGCTGAACGAAGCGGAATAACCCGCAGCCACCAGCTTGCCGAAGAGCTTGCCCACGTCCCCTTCGTCGGTGAGCACGAGCGAAAGCACGGCGCTCGACTCGGTGACGTGGTCGATTTCGATGGACTGGATGTTGCAGCCCACCGAGCTGGCAATGGTAGTCACCTCTGCGACCACGCCTTTGCGATCGGTCATGGGAATGCGAACCTCCAGCAAATCCTCGGTCGAGGGCACCCAGGCGGCGGGCAGGGCGCGACGCGCGTCGGCCGCGTCAGCCAACATGCCCGTGAAAGCCGCGCGATCGCCCCGCTCAAGCGCCTCGGCGAACTTCCCGATGATGCCCTGCATTTCAAGCAGGCCGTCTCGCAGGGCCTCGGCGTTGTCGAAGGCGATACCGCACCAGAGATTAGGCGATCCCGCCGCAATGCGCGTGGAGTCCTTGAAGCCGCCGGCTGCCAGGCGCATGAGCGCTCGCGATTCGTCGGCGTGGCGATTGGCCAGCTGCATGAGCGACGAGGCGACCATGTGCGGCACGTGGCTCACGATGGCCACGGCCTTGTCATGCTCCTCACGCGCGAGCGAGATAACGCGCGCCTCGACGCCGGTGATGAGCTCGTAGAGCTTCTGGAAGCTTTCCGGAATGGTCGATTCGTCGGGACAGAGAATCCAGTTAATGCCCTTGAACAAGTCCTCGCGCGCCGCGCCGATTCCGCTTTTCTCGGAACCGGTCATGGGGTGACCGGGGATGTAGTTCTGAGGCGCGGGCAGAATGGCCGAGGCCGCTTCGACGATATGGGCCTTCGTGGAGACGGTGTCGGTCACCACGCCGGCATAGCCCCAGTTCGCAAGCATTTTAAGGTAGTCGTCAACCGCCGTAACGGGCGTGGCGATGACCACAAGCTGGCATTCCTCGCGCACGAAGCGCTCGAATGCGGGGTCGCTGGGCGTCGAGGCCATCGTAACCCACCCGCGAGCGACGGCCTCCTGGTTGGTGCGCTCGTCAACATCGACGCCGAACACAGCCGCGTCGGGAAAGGCCTTGCGCACGGCCGCGGCAAACGAGGCTCCGATAAGGCCAAGGCCCACGACGGCCAGGGCGTCAAACCCGTGCCCCGCCGCGCTTTGATTGTTCTCTGAAGTAGGCATGGTAGGCTGGAATCCTTCTTCGACAACGGTTTTGCTTCATCATGCAAACGCGAAATTTGCATGACTGCTTATTCTACCCGTTAACCTATGAGTTTGCGAAGCGCGTCAACCTCTTCGGAGGAAAGCTCACGCCATGCGCCGCGCGGAAGGTCTCCCAACGTAACGGGCCCCAGGCTCTCGCGATGAAGCGCGATGACGGGATGACCGACGGCTTCCATCATGCGACGGACCTGGCGGTTGCGCCCCTCGCGCAGCCCCACGATCACGTAGGTCCCGCCCTTTTCGAGCACCGCGCGCGAACGCTTGCCGTCATGCCGCTTGGCCCTGCCGCTCGCATCTTTACCCTGCCCGATGAGCGCGGCGCACATGCGAGCTTCCGGACCGCGCGCGACGCGAACCTCAGCAGGCAGCGTCATGCCGTCGGAAAGCTCAATGCCGCGAGAAAGGCGCTTGGCAACAGAGTCTTCCATCTGCCCCTCGACAAGCGCGATGTAAGTCTTGACCACGTGCCTCTTGGGGTGCATCAGCGCGTTTCCCAACTCGCCATCGGTGGTGAACAGAAGCAGGCCCGTGGTGTCGGTGTCAAGGCGGCCGACGGGAAACAGCCCCGCAAGCTTATCTGCGGGCACAAGTTCGGCAACCGTGCGTTTGGCATGCGGATCGGACATAGTGGTGGTGTATCCCGCCGGCTTGTGCAGCATGATGGTAACGTTTTCCGCCGCAAGCTCAACGCGCTTGCCGTCAACCTTCACGACATCGCGCGAAGGATCCACCTTCGCACCAAGCTCGGTTACCACGGAGCCGTTGACGCTCACACGCCCCTCGACGATGAACGTCTCGCAAGCCCGCCGCGAAGCCACCCCCGCCCGAGCCAAAAACTTCTGCAACCGCATCAATTCTTCCAAAACAGCTACCTTCCACACCAGATCGACTCAGCTCGATCAAACTAGGTCCCGAGCGGGGAGGAGGGGTCCCACGCGCAGTTCCGCAGCGACGAAAACAGCCCGGTGGGCTGTTTTCCAAAGCGAGGACTGTCTGAGCACGGGACCCCTTCCCCCGGCCAGACGCCGTCGCGAGCAAGTCAAATCCACCAGAGGGATCTATTCGTCGTCAGTCTCAAACACCAGAGAATCGAAGTCGATCTTATCCACCACGCCTAACGTCGAGGCAATAGCCTCGGCAAACATAGCCTCGACCGGCCTTCCACCCTCAACGGAAGCGGCCTCCTTGGAGCCCTCGTCCTCTTCCGCACAGGCTTCGCCATACAGCGTCGCCGCCATGGCGCGGGCATGCGCCTCGCTCACCACCGCATCCTCGCGCGTAGCCGACAGGCGCTGCGTGATGAGCGCACGCGTCTCGTCATCGGGCGCGAAGTCGGCCAAGTCGGGAAGGTCCGCCACGCTGCGCAAGCCGAACTTCTCAAGGAAGCCGCGCGTAGTGGCGTAGAGCGTGGGGTTGCCCGGGGTGTCGGCTGCTCCCGCCTCGCGCACGAGGCCCTTCTCGACGAGCGAGTTTATGGAACTGTCGGAGTTCACGCCGCGCACCGATGCCACGCCGGCGCGCGTAACCGGCTGCGTGTAGGCGATCACGGCCAGCGTCTCCATGGCCGCACTCGATAGCTTGCGCGTGTCCCAGGAAAGCACGTAGCGCTCGAGCAGCTCGTGGTAAGCCGGATGCGTGAACAGACGCCATCCGCCCGCCACCTCACGCAGCTGAATGCCTCGTTCGCCAGCCGAAAGCTCGTCGCGCAAGCTCTCGAGCGCCTCCTGAACCTCGGTTACACCGCATTCGAGCATCTCGGCGAGCGCTATGGCGCCCACCGGCTCGTCGGTCACGAACAGCATGGCCTCAACTGCGCCTTTGATCTGGGTTTTCTCAAGTCCTTGGAACATGGCCTACCTCTCTTGACCTGAATTGGGGGAGCTTTCGGCGTTATCTTGCCCCACACCGTCCCCCTCGGGCTCGTGCGTGGGGCAAATCTCAAACCCCCGCCCCATCGGGTCCTCTTCCGTCACCGACGTAAGCGCATCCTCGCCCACCAGCTTAAGCTCGCCCGAACCTTCGATGTAGTCGATCGAGATATCGCCAAAGGCTTCGGGCTGCTCAAGGCGCACCATCTGGCGCTTGTACAACTCGAGGATGGCAAGGAACGTTACCACGACCAGCTCAGGCGGCGTGGAGTCGTTCACCAGATCCGAGAACTGCAGGTGCTTGCGATTCGATATGCGCTGGTGGATGGCGCGCACATGCAGCTCGACCGGAATGGGCTTGGCGGCGATATGCTCGGATTCCAGCAGAAACACCTCGCGACGAGCCATGGCGCGCGCGGCCAGCATGGCCAGGCTGTCCACGGTCACGCCCGCCAGGAAGTCGGGCATGAGGCCCATGAGGCTTTTGTCGGGCCCGAACGGCCGGGTTCGCTGCCTGCCTTCCGCCAAAAAGCGCTCGTGCAAAGCCGCCGCGGCATTCTTGTATTTCTTGTACTCCACGAGGCGTTCAACCAGCATGTCGCGCGCCTCGCTGGGCGCAAGCTCGGCCAGCTCGTCGTCGAGGTCGGTTTTGTCACGTGGGATAAGGCTCTCGGCTTTGATCTCCAGAAGCGTCGACGCCACCAGCAAAAAGTCGCTCGCCACGTCAAGGTCAAGGCTTTCCATGCGCGAGACCTCGGCTAAGTACTGATCGGCAATCTCGGTAATGGAGATGGCCCCAATGTCGACCTTCTGCCTGCTTACCAGGTAAAGCAGCAGGTCAAAAGGCCCTTCGAAGCTGTCGATGCGAACGCGATACGCCATACGATGCCCGCCTTACGAAATCGCGAACGGGAACATGAGGTTAGCCAAACTGCCTGCCGTCACGTCAAGGTACCACGAGAACGGGTTCACGTTGAAGATGTAGGGAAGCAGCACGATGGCCAGCATGAAAATGGGAAACGCATACTGCTGAATCTGGTAGTACTTCGGAAGGTACTTCACCGGAATGAGGATCGCGAAGATAGACGAACCGTCAAGCGGCGGAATGGGCAGCAGGTTGAAGAACATGAGATAGAGGTTGATGAGCACGAACATGGGGAGGAACCAAGCGTAGAAGTAGATGAACGCCTCGCTCTCGAAGGCGCCGGGGGCGACGTAGATGAGCGCCCAGGCGACTACCGAAGCGAGCGCGGCCATGATCAGGTTGGCCGCCGGGCCCGCAAGTCCCACGATAACGTCGCCCTTGCGCGGATCCTTGAAATAACGCGGGTTGTAGGGCACGGGTTTGGCATAGCCGAACACCGGACCGCCCATGACCATGAGCAGAAGCGGCAGGATCACCGTGCCGAACGGGTCGATATGCTTAAGGGGGTTAAGCGACAGGCGCCCCGAAGCTTTCGCCGTAGGGTCGCCCAGCTTAAACGCAGCCCACCCGTGCGCTACCTCGTGAAGCACAAGCGCCGGAATGAAGCTCAGAATGGAAAACGCGTAGTAAATGAGTTGCTGTTCTGACATGAAGGATTATCGCCCTGTTCGCTTTGTTCGCCTTGCGGCTCTTCATAACCGCACCATTTTAGCCGAACCCAGCGCAGCCGCGCCCCAAGCCACCGAATCGACACGCTCTGCTACGACAAGCCCGCGAAGGAGCGCTGACGAAGGGCTTCGTAGGCGCCGAGGGCAACGGCGTTTGAGAGGTTTAAGGACCGCATGCCCTCGCGCATGGGAATCCGCACGCAACGGTCGGCGAAGCGCTCGATAACGGCGGGATCGAGCCCACGGCTCTCGCGTCCGAAAAGGAGGAAAGCCCCCTCCCCGTAGGAGACGTCCGTGAACAGACGGTCGGTCGAGCCCGTGAACAGATGGAGCTCGTCATCCCCGTGCGCCTCGATAAAGGCCTCGATGCTCGGCCAGCGAACGATCTCGACATCATCCCAATAGTCGCAGCCCGCTCGGGCGAGGTTTTTCGCTGTCAGGCGAAAGCCCATCGGCTCTACCAGGTGCAGGCGCGCACCCACGCATGCGCACGTGCGCGCTACGTTGCCCGCGTTCTGCGGGATCTCAGGCTCCACCAAGACGATGTTCAGCATACAGCCCCCTTAGCCAAGCGGAAACCAACCGCGCCACGCACGACCAGCACGGCAGACACTGGCCTGCACTTACATCATCTCCTGCTGACGAGCCATCTCAGCCTCAAGTTCCTCAGTAAGCTCGAACCACTCTTCCTCGGCCTTTGCGATACGCACCTTGAGCTTGGCGTGCTCGGCAATAGCGTCGCTGGAAGCCTTCTCGTTGATGTAGAAATCGGGGTCGGCCATGAGGGAGAGCAGCTCTTCCATGCGGGCGGTATCGCGCTCCATCTGAGCGTCAAGCTCGGCAAAGCGC
>JAFSHA010000131.1 GCA_017440565.1 Eggerthellaceae bacterium
GCGCGTCGCCATTGCCCGCGCGCTCGCTAACGATCCCAAGATCATGCTGTGCGATGAGGCCACGAGCGCGCTTGACACGCGTACGACGGTCTCCATCCTGAACCTTCTGAAGGAAATCAACGAGAAGCTTGGTGTGACCATGGTGGTCATCACGCACTCGCTTGCCGTGGCTCAGAAAATCTGCAATCGCGTCGCCGTTATCGATTTCGGCGAGGTGGTGGAAGAGGGCTCAACCGCCGAGGTGTTCGGCAACCCGCAAAGCCCCGTGACACGCGAGCTCATCGAGAACGATAGCTTCACCTCCTCGGTTTCGGCTTCCGCTACCGCTTCGGACAAGGTTCCCGGCCCTGCTGCCGGCGTGGGCGCGTTTGCCATGGCTGCGGCTGGTATGCCGCCTGTCATCGTCGGTTCGGTTGTCGACGCAACGAAGAAGGTGAAGTAAATGGAGTTTCTTACCGCATTCTTCGAGCAGTACGGTGCCCTCCTGCTTGACGGCACCATTGACACGTTGGTCATGACCATCGTGGCCACGTTCTTCGCCTACGTGCTTGGCGTGCCCATTGGCGTGCTTCTGGTTGTTACCGGGCCCAATGGCCTTCGTCCGCACAAGGTCCTCAACACCGTGTTGGGCTGGATCGTCAACATCGGCCGCTCCATCCCGTTCATCATCTTGCTGGTGGCCATCATTCCGTTCACGAGGTTTATCGTGGGCACGTCGCTTGGCGTGCCGGGCGCTATCGTGCCTTTGGTGGTTACCGCCGCGCCGTTTGTGGGACGTATGGTCGAGCAGTCGCTTGAGGAAGTGGACGGCGGTTTGGTTGAGGCGGCGCAGAGTTTCGGCGCGAGCACGTGGCAGATCGTGCTGAAGGTGTATTTGCGCGAGAGCCTGCCGAGCCTTATCCGCGGCGTCTCCATCACGTTCATCACGCTGTTTGGCTATTCCGCCATGGCGGGCACGGTCGGCGCGGGCGGCTTGGGCGATATCGCCATCCGCTACGGTTACCAGCGCTACCAGACTGACGTCATGCTGGCGGCGGTTATCCTGTGCGTCGTGCTGGTGCAGGCGTTCCAGACTGCCGGCGACGTGCTGGCGCGCAAGATCGACAAGCGTCGCTAGGAAGTGGCGGCGACGGCGCTGTCCGCCTATCTTCCCCGCAGCGAACGGCGCGTTCTTTCGGGTGAATAGCCTTGGCAAGGAGACCTACCTTTGGGTTGGTCTCCTTCTTTTTCGGGGTAAAAGCCCAGTTCAAGCTATGGTATATAAATAACAGATAGCTGAGTATGCTATTTTGCCTATTTACGTTGACGAATTGCAGTGGAATACTATGCGGCGTCCGAAAATCGGGCGTGCCGTGAGGATCTTCGCCTCGCAGGCGAAGATGGCAAGAGGCTTTTCCTCCCGTAGGGGAGAAAGCAGATAGAAGGGAAAGAACATGAAGAAATCCATCAAGTCCATTTTGGCTGCCGGCATTGCGACGGCCGCCGTCGTGGCGCTGGTCGGTTGCGGCGGTGGCGGCGAGGCCGCCGGTGCTAAGGTTGCCGTTCCGTCCGACCCCACCAACGAGGGTCGCGCGCTGCTGCTTCTGCAGGATCAGGGCCTTATTAGCCTTAACGAGGACGCTGGTCTGACCGCCACCGTCAACGACATCATCGACAACCCCAACAACCTCGAGATCATCGAGATGGAGGCTGCGGCCATTCCGTCCGCCATCGCTGACGTTGACTTCGCCATCATCAACGGCAACTATGCTATCGGTGCTGGCATCGACACCGCCACCGCCCTTGCCAACGAGGATCCGGCTGGCGACGCTGCCCAGATTTACGCGAACATCATCGCCGTCGCCGAAGGCGAGGAGGCCACTCCGAAGACCCAGGCTCTCGTGAATGCGCTTTGCACGCAGGAAGTTGCCGATTACATCGCCGCCACCTATAACGGTGCCGTCGTTGCCGCCTTCTCCACCTCCGGCGACATTCCGGCCGCTGCTGGCGAGGACACCACCATCAAGGTGGGCGCCTCCCCGGCCCCGCATGCCGAGATTCTCGCACTCGTGGCTGACGACCTGGCTGCCGCCGGTTGGACGCTTGAGGTTGTCGAGTTCTCCGACTACATCCAGCCCAACGTTGCCCTGACCGAGGGCGAACTGGATGCCAACTACTTCCAGCACATCTCCTACCTCGACGACTACAACGCCGAGAACGGCACCACCATTGCCAGTGCCGCGCTCATCCACTTCGAGCCCCTGGGCCTCTATCCTGGCAAGACCGCCACGCTTGAGGGCCTGACCACGCTGTAGGCTTTCGCCTGATAGGTCAAATCAAGGGGTCCGCCGATTTTCGGCGGGCCCCTTTTGCGTGCGAGGCCGAAAAAACACCTCCGCAGGCAGGCCTTCTGTGCGAAACTTCGACTTGTGCAGGCTTTAAGGGCGCAAAATGCCAGTTTTGATTTGCGTTGCGGATGTTATATTATCTGAGAATAATTCTGACCTCGTGATATAGTGGGCAGGGTTTTTTCGAAGCAGACGCGTGGACGCGGTTGGGCGCCGTTGGGCGCGAAAAATCCTGCACAAGTCGAAGTTTCGCACATGCAACCGGCTTTAGACGCGCTGAAGGGGGCTGTTTTCATGCTGTTCGTGCTTACCGGTGATGTTCAGACGGGCAAGACCCGCTGGCTTCAGGCGCTGTTGGACGAATTGCGCGAGGGAGGCGTGGCCGTGAGCGGCGTTTTGGCGCCTGGCGTGTGGCGGGAGCTTCCTGAGGGTGGCTTCGAGAAGCTGGGCATCGACAACGTGCTGCTGCCCCAAGGCGAGCGCCTGGCGTTTGCACGCCGTCGTGATTTGGCGTTGGCAGAAGGGGCCTTCGTGGCTGAAAGCCAAAGCGCGCAGGCCAATTTGAAGTGGGAGATGCCCGAGGGCGCGCTCGAGCGTGTGAACGCCCATTTGGCGAGCTTGGCGCACGTGCAGCCCGATGGGCGCCCGTCGCTTTTGGTCATCGACGAGGTGGGGCGTTTGGAGCTTTTGCGCAACGGCGGGCTTGTCGAGGCGCTGCGCCTTCTTGATGGGGGTCCTTGCGAGGCATACCGCCATGTTTTGGTCATCGTGCGCGAGGCCTTGCTCGAGGCGGCGCGGGAACGCTTCGAGCCGGTATGGGGTCCGCTGGTCGTTATCGGAGCCGATGACGCTGGTCGGGCCGCCGTTTTGAATGCGTTTGCGTAGAACCGAGTTTTTCTGCCGTAAAATGCCGCTGGTGCTGGGGGCTCATTTTGCCGGGCGTTTTCCAAGTCGGACTATCCGCTGTCCGTTATGCCTTCGCGTTTCCCCGACGCTTGGCCGCACTCGTTTCCCTGTTCTTTTATACTTGCGAAAGTTGATGAACAAGCGAGGAGGTCCCATGAACGTTGAGCTGCTGTACCATACGCCCGATCCCGAGCGAGCCATCGCCACGGCTGCGCGCTTGTGCTATGCGCCCGTCGGTGCCTCCGAGCTCATGGAAACCATGCCTGTCGAGCGCATGGCAAGCGTCCTTTCCACCATCATGAAGGGCGGACACTTCTCGACGCTCGAGCATGCCAGCTACACCTTTGCCATTGACGGCGTCTCGCGTGCGCTCACGCATCAGCTGGTGCGCCATCGTCTTGCCAGCTTCAACCAGCAAAGCCAGCGCTACGTCAAGTTCAAGAACGGTATCGAGGTGGTGAAGCCGCATACGATTGCCGAAAACGCCGAGGCTGAGGCCGTGTTCGACGAGGCCATCAAGCAGGCCGAGGAAGCTTACGCGAAGCTGCTTGCCCTGGACATTCCCGCCGAAGACGCGCGCTACTTGCTCCCGAACGCGGCCGAGACGAAGATCGTCGTGACCATGAACGCTCGTGAGCTGCTCCATTTCTTCGACGTGCGCTGCTGCAATCGCGCTCAGTGGGAGATTCGCGAGTTGGCTCATAGGATGCTCGAGCTCGTGCGCCCCACCGCGCCCTACGTGTTCGCCGACGCCGGCGCCCCTTGCGTGCGCACCTCGTGCCCCGAGGGTAAGATGACGTGCGGCAACCCCTTCCCGAAGGTGGTTCGCGACTAGCTCGCGCTTCTCGGGCGGCCCTTCTTTCGCTTTCGGGCGCCCTTGATCTCGCTCGACCGATTTGACGCCCGTCCCATGTTTGGGGCGGGCGTGTGTTTTAGGGGGTCTTTTCAAATGCCGCTGGCGTTTGGGGGTCTCATGCGGCAAACTATCGAAGGTTAAACGATGACGATGCCGTCGTCGGGCGCCCCAAGTTGAATGCGCCTGGCGACGAGTTTGAAAGGGATAGATAACGTGGCTTCCGACAAGAAGAAGAGCGAATCGGCGCGCGCTTTTGCCGAAGACGGCGCCTGCAAGACGCATGTGGGCGGTCAAGCGCTTATCGAGGGCGTCATGATGCGCGGTCGTTACAACTGGGCGGTTGCCGTGCGTGAGCCTGCGGGCGGGATTTACCTCGAGGAGCATGACCTCGCATCCGGCAAGGACAAGAACGGTTGGCTGTATTGGCCCTTCGTGCGCGGTTGCCGTGCGTTCGTCGAGTCGCTCATGCTGGGCTTCCAGGCGCTCGAGATAGCGGCGCTGCATGCATTTGGCGAAGAGGACGAAGAGGAAAAGCCCGCCGATCGAAACGAGCTCGTGGCCGAGAGGGAGGGCGCGCGAGCCGTGGAGGGCGAAGCTGCGAGCTCTGCGTTTTCTTGGAAAGAGGACTTCGGCCGTCCCGATACCATGATTGACGCGCTTGGCGCGCAGAGGACGCTCGAGGTGGTAACCGAACCCGCCCCCGATCAGGTTGTTCAGGCAGCCAAGCCTAAGGAAGAGGAAGAGGCCGAGTTCGGGCATCGCGAGATGGTGTTCTCCATGGTTTTGGGCCTTGTCCTCGGCGTCGTTTTGTTCGTGGTAGCGCCGGCGGTGCTTACCAACCTTATCGTGGGTGAGTACGACGAGAACACGCTGGCTTGGAACATCGTCGATGGCGTTATCCGCGTAGGCGTGTTCGTGTTCTACATCTGGATTATCGGGCGCATGGAGGAGATCAAGCGCATGTTCTCCTATCACGGCGCCGAGCACAAGACCATCCACTGCTTCGAGCACGGCTTGCCGCTGACGGTTGAGAACGCGCGCTCGTTCCCGCGCCTGCACGTGCGTTGCGGCACGGCGTTTCTCATCATGGTCATGCTTATCGCCATCTTGGTTTACACGCTCGTGCCGCTTGACCGTTTGATCTTGGCGCTTGGCGTGCCCGACGGTGCTGTGAAGCTCATTTTGGTCATGTTGGTACGCATTGCGCTCATGCCTGTCATCGCTGGCATATCCTACGAGATCACGGTGAAGTGGGCGGGAAGCCATCCCGATAATCCGCTGGTGAAGGTTGTTTTGTGGCCGGGCATGCAGATGCAGCGCCTCACCACCAAAGAGCCCGATGACGGTATGATCGAATGCGCGATCGCGTCTATGGAAGCGGTGCTTGCGCGCGAGGATGCCGAGGCCGCCAAGGCGCAGGCCCTTTCTCAGGCGTCCGAAGCGAAGGCGTCTGCGGCTGCTTAGGACTTGGGCGCCTGGCTTTCTGTGGGGGCGGCTTGCGTTTGGTACCAGATCTTCCGCGGGGGCGGCTTGCGCCCAGCGTCAGACCTTTTGCGAAGACGCTTCGCGTCCGATGTTCGATCCTCCACGGAAACGGCTTGCGTCCGACATCTGACCTTCCAATCGCTTGACAGGCGGACGGCTTCCGACCCTCCAAGAGGGCGGTTGGCGGACGGTTTTCCTGCGGCGAATCCGCAAGGTTGTCGCGTCGATTACACGGTTTGCGATCGGTAGGATGAGGCACCCCTCGATTTTCCGCGCTTGCGCGGGCGTGTTCGTGTATCATTGCGCATTGCTGCCGTGCGTTAGGCGACGTGCAGCGAAAGCCAACCCCGCACACGTTAATAAACAAGTTGGGGTAACCGTGTGAAGGTAAGCCGTGGCCGGCCTTGCCTGAGGGTCGAAAACCTCAAGCTGTCTGGCGAAACGGCGTGAACGAAGGAGAACGACGCGATGAGATTGGTCGTTACCGAGAAGAACGATGCGGCGCAGAAGATCGCCGATTTGCTGTGCACCGGCAAGCCCAAGGCCGACAAGGTGTACTCCACGCCGGTGTACCGATTCGAGATGAACGGCGAGGAGTGGGTGACCATTGGCTTGCGCGGGCACATTCTCGAACCCGATTTCACGCCGCAGCTCGTATACAAGAAACGTGGCGGCTGGCATGGCGTTACCTCCGAGGGCGAGGCTTTGAAGGCAAGCCTTCCGCCCGATTTGCCGAAACCCCCTTTCAAGAAGAAAAAGCCGTTTACGGAAGACGGCGTGGACTTGAAGGGTTGGAAGATGGAGGCGCTGCCCTATTTGGTGTACGCGCCCATCGAGAAGCTCCCAAAGGAAAAGGACATCATCCGTTCTCTGAAGAATTTGGCGAAGAAGGCTGACTCCATCATCATCGCCACCGACTTTGACCGAGAGGGCGAGCTTATTGGTTCCGACGCGCTGGCGTGCTGCCGCGAGGTCAATGTCACCGCTCCGGTTTCGCGCGCACGGTATTCGGCGTTTACGAAGGCCGAGATAACCAGCGCGTTCGAGAACTTGGTCGAGATGGACGATTGCCTGGCGGCTGCGGGTGCTTCGCGCCAGGACATTGACCTTATTTGGGGCGCGGTCTTGACGCGCTACCTCACGCTGGTGAAGTTCGCCGGATTCGGAAACGTGCGCAGCTCGGGGCGCGTGCAGACGCCCACGCTTGCGCTCATTTGCGAGCGCGAACGCGAGCGCCTTGCGTTCGTCCCCGAGGACTACTGGGTGATCAAGGGCGCTTTCGATGCCGGCGCTCAGGTCGGGCCTACGTCGGGCGAGGGTTCGGGCGCGTTTGAGGCGCCGCACGCCACGGGACGCTTTAAGTCTCAGGAAGAGGCCGATCGCGCGATGACCGCCGTTAGCGGCGCGACGAGTGCGCGCGTGGCTGAGGTTGAGACGAAGCGCCGCAAGGTGGCGCCTCCCGTGCCGTTCAACACCACGTCGCTCATGGCGGCGGCTTCTGCCGAGGGGCTTTCTCCCGCGCGCACCATGCGCATTGCCGAGAGCCTCTACATGGACGGCTACATTTCCTATCCGCGCGTCGACAACACGGTGTACCCCGCATCGCTCGACTTGGCCGAGGTGGTGCGCACTGTCGCGGGCAATCCCGCTTACGCGCCCTTCTGTAAGCAGCTTCTTGCCAAGGGCAAGCTGACCGCCACGCGCGGCAAGAAGGAAACCACCGACCATCCGCCCATTTATCCCACGGCGAAAGCCACGCCCGACGATCTGCCGCCGGCTGAATACAAGCTGTACAACCTGGTGGCGCGCCGCTTCCTGGCCACGCTTGCCGATGCGGCCGTGGTCGAGGGAACGAAGGTGACGCTTAGCGTGGCAGACGAGCCCTTTGTGGCGAAGGGCGATGTGCTGGTGGAGCCGGGCTTTCGTGCCATCTACCCGTACGGCCTGAAGAAGGACGAGCAGTTGCCGGCGCTTTCCGAAGGGCAAGTCGTGGCGTTTAACGGCGCCACCTGCGCCAAAAAGCAAACCGAGCCGCCTGCGCGCTACAGCCAGGGCAAGCTCATCCAAGAGATGGAGAAGCTGGGCCTGGGCACGAAGTCTACGCGCCATTCCATAATCGAGCGTCTGTATCAGGTGAAATACATCCAGAATGATCCCATCGAGCCTTCTCAGCTGGGCATGGCGGTGGTGGACGCGCTGGGCAAGTTCGCGCCGCACATCACGCATTCGCAGATGACGGCTAACCTCGAGGCCGAGATGGACGACATTGCCGCGGGTGCCGTGAGCCGCGAGGCCGTGGTAACCAACTCGCGCAATCTGCTGCTCGAGCAGTTGGGCGTGCTCATGCCGCATTCCGAAGAGGTCAAGGAGGCTCTTTCCGATGCGGTGGCGGCCGACGCCTACGTGGGCAAGTGCCCGAAGTGCGGCCACGACCTTCAGATGCGTGCTTCGCAGAAGACCAAGTCGATGTTCATCGGCTGTTCGGGCTGGCCGGAGTGCGACGTGACCTACCCGCTGCCCTCGGGCAAGGTGGAAGCGGTCGAGGAGCTGTGCGTCACATGCGGCATGCCCCAGGTGAAGGTGACGGCCTTCAGGTCGAAGCCGCGCGTCGCGTGCATCGACCCGGCGTGCGCAACCAACCAGGAGCCCGAGGTCATGGTGGGCCTGTGCCCGACTTGCGGGGATGCGGGCGTCGACGCGCGTCTGTTCGCTAGGCGCAACCCGCGTACGCTCAAGCGCTCCATCACTTGCGAGAATTTCGACTCATGCAACACGCGCTACCCGCTGCCGCAATACGGTAACCTCACGCCCACCGAGGAGGCGTGCGAGCACTGCGGTGCGCCCATGGTGGTGGTAACCACCTCGCGCGGCCCGTGGAAGCTGTGCCCGAACTTCGATTGCCCGGGCAAGGCGGATGCGGAGGCCGCCAAGGCTGAGAAGACGGCGAAGAAGAAGCCGGCTGCCAAGCGCAAGGCGCCCGCGAAAAAGAAATAGCCAAAAGGGGAGGGGCCGCACGGCTCCTCGCTACCCTTCGATTTCGCGGTAGAGGTCGCGGCCTTGGGCGTCGATGGCCACGTAAGCGGGGAAGTCGTGCAGGGTGAGGCGGCGAAGAGCCTCGGTGCCCAGATCTTCCCAAGCTACAAGCTCGCTGTCGGTCACGCGGGTGGCCAGCAGCGCGGCGACGCCGCCGACGGTGGCAAGGTAGATGGAGCCGTTTCGCTTGCAAGCCTCGATGACCTCGGGCGCGCGCTTTCCCTTGCCGATGCAGGCGACGATGCCAGCATCCATGAGGGCAGGCGTGGCGAAGTCCATGCGGGAGGCGGTGGTTGGGCCGACTGAGCCTAAGGGGCGTCCGGCAGCCGCGGGTGTGGGGCCTGCGTAGAAGAGCGTCTGGCCTGCGAGGTTAAAGGGAAGCTCGTCGCGTTCGCGCAGGTAGTCGAGGGCGCGTGCATGCCCGGCGTCGCGCATGGTGTATACGGGGCCGCTCATCAGCACCTCTTGGCCAGCGGTAAGGCCCGCGAGGTCTTCTGCGGCAAGCGGAAGCGTGAGGCGAAGGGGCTCGGCATCCTGGCTGCTCGTCGATAAGCCAGGCTTTGCGGAACGCGATGCCGCGGTGCGGGGCGCGGCTGCGGATCGAGTGGATTCCGCAATTTCTTCCGAATGCGATGCCGACGTCGAGCCTGCCGCCCGCTCGACCAGGTCGATGCTTGCGCTTCGCATGGCGCAGCAGCCCATGTTGATGGCAAGCGGCAGGGCCGCAATATGGCAGGGCGCGGTTTCCACGTGCACGGCAAGCGCGGTGACGTGACCGCCAAGCGCGGCTGGCCCGATGCCGAGCGCGTTGATTTCCGTAAGAAGTTCGGCCTCGAAGGCTGCGGCCTCGGGGGAGGCGGCGGGGCTTCCAACCGGGCGAAGCAGCGCGTGCTTGGCAAGGCCTGCCACCTTGTCGAAGGTGGCGCCGATGCCGATTCCCGCAAGTAGCGGCGGGCAGGCGTTGGCGGCCTTTTCGCGCACGCAGGCCAAAACCTCGCGCACGATGCCCTCGCGGCCGGCGCCCGGAGGCAGCATGATCACGCGCGAGGCGTTGTCGGATCCGCCGCCCTTGAGCATGACGTGCAGGCGCGCGCCCATACCGGGGACCAGTTTGATCTCGCAGAATGCCGGCGTGTTCGTGTTCGTGTTCACGCGGTTGAGCAGCGCGTCGGCAAGCACGCTCTTGCGCAGGATTCCGTCATCGTAGGCCCGGGCGACCGCATCGTCGACGAGAGAGAACACGTTGCCGGGTACGGCAAGATCTTCGCCCACCTCAAGGCATACCCACACGGTGCCAGTGTCTTGGCAAAGCGGCACCCCGTCGGTGCGTGCGATATGCGCGTTCTCGAGCATCTGGTCGAGCACGCGCCGTGCGCGCGGGTTCTCCTCGCGCTCAAGCGCCGCGCGCACTCCCGCCTCAAAGTCGGGGCGCAGCGTGGTGGCGCACTTTCGTATGGCGTCGTAGACTGCGTTTGCGACAAGCTCGGCGCTCAGCTGCATGGGGTTCCTCTCATCGACGCGCTACCTTGCGTTTGAAGACCGAGGTGATGCGCGAGCCATTGGTTTGGAGACAGTGTAGCATTTGCGCTGTTGGCGGATGCGGTTTGATGCGAAAGGTTTACAATAGTTCAGTTTACGCAGCAGATTCCGCCGCAAAGGCGTTTTTATTGAAAGGCTTATAACCTATGGACATCGCACAGGAGTCGCTTGCCCAGCATGCCCTGTGGCAGGGCAAGATAGAGTGCACGCCGAAAATGGATTTGAAGACCCGCCACGACCTTGCCGTGGCCTATACGCCGGGCGTAGCCGAGCCATGCAAGGCCATCGCGGCCGATTCCGCATGCGTCTACGACTACACCATCAAGCGCAACACCGTGGCTGTGGTGACCGACGGCAGCGCCGTGCTCGGCCTGGGCAACATCGGGCCCGCCGCGGCCATGCCGGTCATGGAGGGCAAGGCCGTGTTGTTCAAGGAGTTCGGCGGCGTCGATTCGTTCCCCATTTGCCGGGGAACGCAGGATACCGAAGAGATCATCAAGTCCGTATGCGCCATTGCGCCGACGTTTGGCGGCATCAACCTGGAGGACATCTCGGCTCCCCGCTGCTTTGAGATCGAGGAGCGCCTGAACGACCTTCTGGACATCCCCGTGTTTCACGACGACCAGCATGGCACGGCCATCGTGGTGCTTTCGGGCCTTATCAACGCGCTTGCGCTGGTGGGTAAGCGTGCCGAGGACGTGCGCGTGGTCATCAACGGCGCGGGGTCGGCGGGTATCGCCATCGCGAAGCTCATGTTGGCCTACGGCTTCAAAAACATCATTCTGGCAAACAGCCAAGGCCTCGTTTCCTCGGCCAACACGCGCAACCAAGCCCAGGCCGACATGCTGGCGGTGACCAACCTTGACAACATGGTGGGCACGTTGGCCGATGGCCTGCGTGGTGCCGACGTTGTCATCGGCGTTTCCGCGCCGGGCGTCATTTCCCAGGAGATGGTGGCGTCCATGGCATCTGACCCTATCGTGTTCGCCCTGGCCAATCCCGTTCCCGAAATCTATCCGGATGAGGCGAAGGCGGCAGGTGCGCGCGTCGTCGCTACGGGAAGGTCCGACTTCCCCAATCAGGTGAACAACGTGGTCGCGTTCCCGGGCATCTTCAAGGGCGCTCTTGAGGCCCGCGCCGAGCGCATTACGCTCGAGATGAAGCTCGCCGCCGCGCAGGCGCTTGCTCAGCTGGTTGGCGAAGACGAGCTTTCCGAAGAGTTCATCATGCCCGATCCGTTTGACGCACGCGTGGCAGAGGCGGTGTCCGCGGCTGTTCGCAGCTGCGCGGCGGGCAGCGCGTCGGCGTAGCGGACGATAAGACGGCGGAAGGCAAAACACGGATGACCGAAAAGCGTGGCATATTCATCACCTTCGAAGGCGGCGATGGCGTGGGCAAGTCCACGCATATCCGCTTCCTTGCGAACACTCTGGAGAACCAGGGCTTTAAGGTGCTGTGCCTGCGCGAGCCGGGTGGGACCGCCATTGGCGAAAGCCTGCGCTCCATCGTGCTTGATCCTGCGCACGAGGCCATGGCGCCCGAAGCCGAGCTGCTCATCTACGAAGCCGCACGTGCCCAGATTGTCGCGGAGGTCATTCGGCCGGCGCTTGATCGCGGCGCGGTGGTGCTGTGCGACCGCTTCTTCGATTCGACCGTGGCTTACCAGGCGTTTGGCCGTGGGCTTGACCGGGCGTTCGTCGATGCCGCCAACGTGTTTGCCACGGGCGGCCTTATGCCCGATCGCACCATTTTGCTTACGCTTGGCGAGGCGTCGCAAGGCGCCGATGCAGGGCTTGACCGCGCGGCGGGCCGTGCTGATGCCGATCGTCTTGAGCTTGCGGGCCATGATTTCCACACGCGTGTGGCAGCGGGCTTTCTTGCGCTTGCCGAGGAGTTTCCCGATCGCGTGCGCACGGTTGATTCCTCGGGCGACCGCTCGCTTACCTCTGCCATGATCTTCCATGAGCTTTCCGACCTCTTCCCCTGGATGCGCGACGCGTCTCTGTGCAGCGAAGAGTTCTTCGCCGTGCTTGACGCGCCCTTTGTCGCGCAGGCTTCATCGACGCATGGGGGAGGTGCACGTGGCTGACGCATTCGACGGCATCCTCGGGCAGCCCCAGGTGCGCGATTTCCTTCGCACCAGCATGATGGCGGGGCGCGTAAGCCATGCGTACCTGTTCACGGGGCCGTCTGGTTCCAACAAGACCATGGCCGCCTACGCGCTTGCGCAGGCCATCATGTGCCCGAAGGGGCCGAAGGGCCCGCGCGGTGGCGCATGCGGCGACTGCACCGCCTGCGGCCGCGTCATGCGCAAGAAGCACCCTGACGTGCGCTACTATGCGCCGGCGGGAGCTAATGGGTACCTGGTCGAGCAGATTCGCGAGATCGTGGCCGACACGGCGCTTGCGCCCATCCAGGCCACGCGCAAGTTCTACATCATCGATCGCGCTGACCTGCTGGGAACGGCGGCGGCCAACGCCTTTCTGAAGACGCTCGAGGAGCCTCCGGCCGACGTGGTGCTCATCTTGCTCGGCCGCACGCGCGAAAGCGTCCTGCCCACCATCCTGTCGCGCTGCCAGGTGGTGCCGTTTCGGCACATCCCGGCAAGCGAGGCGGCGGGGATCGTGGCTCAGAACACCGGCGCGTCGCTTGAGAACGCCCGCATCGCCATCGAGGCGTGCGGCGGCTCCGTCACGCGTGCGGTTGAGTTCCTGAAGGCTCCGGGCAACGAGCGCCTGAACTTCCGACGCAAGGTGCTTGACGTCATGGCGTCGCTGCGCCATGCCGATGATTGGGACGTCATCGGCTACGCGGCTGCGCTGGTGGCCGCCTCGAAGGCGCCGCTTGACGTGGTGCGCGAGGCGCAGGAGTCCGAGCTTGCCGAAAACGCCGACTTCTTGGCCAAGTCGGCCATTCGCCAGATAGAGGCGCGCAACAAGCGCCAGCTTTCGGCGAAGACCACCGAGTGCCTGCGTCAGCTGACGGCCATCATGCGCTCGTGGATGCGCGACGTCATGATGGTGTGCGCTGCCACGCCCGACTTGGTTATCAACGTCGATGCGCGCCGCGCTATCGAGGAGGCCGCCATGGCCACCGACTGCGCGCGCGTGCTTGCGGCCTTCGTGGCGCTTGACCGCTGCGACGAGGCCATTTCGTATAATGTATCCCCAGAAACGTGCGTTGACGCGTTGCTGTTTGAAATGAGAGAGGTTTTTGATGGCTCGGGTAGCACCGATTAATCTTGCGAACAATCCGCGAACCCTGTGGTTCGATCCCGGCGACTTCGAGATCGCCAAGGACGTGGCCGTGGTGGTGGAAACCGCGCGCGGCATTGAGTACGGCGTTGCGGCGTCCGATATCATCGAGGTGGGTGACGAGGAAATCCAGGCGCTGAAGTCGCCGCTTAAGCCGGTGCTGCGCCTTGCCACGCCCGAGGATGCCGAGTTCGCCCGCGAGATGGAGGAAAGGAGCCGCGAGGCGCTTCCCGTGTTCAAGCAGATGGCCGCCGAGGCTCATCCCGACATGCGTCCGGTATCGGTTGAGTTTCTGCTTGACGGCGACAAGGCGGTCTTCTACTTCGAGGCCGAGGACCGCATCGACTTCCGCGAGCTGGTGCGTCGTTTGGCCGCGCATTTCAAGGTGCGCATCGACATGCGCCAGATCGGCGTGCGCGATGAGGCCCGCATGGTGGGTGGCCTGGGCCATTGCGGCCAGGAGCTGTGCTGCAAGCGCATGGGCGGCGAGTTCTGCCCGGTTTCCATCCGCATGGCCAAAGAGCAGGATCTCTCGCTTAACCCTCAGAAGATCTCGGGTTTGTGCGGGCGCCTCATGTGCTGCCTGCGCTACGAATACGACGCCTACAAAGATTTCAAGAGCCGCGCGCCGAAGATGGGCGCCACCATTCAGACGCCTGCGGGTGCCGCGAAGGTGGTCGAGCTTGACGTTCCGCGCGAGATCGTCTCCCTCAAGGTGGGCGACGAGAAGCCGGTGAAGGTGCCTCTGGCCGATTTCGACGAGCCTGCCGAAGCGGGCGCTCGCCCGACGAGCGTGGGCGTTGAGGCGTGGGACGAGGCTACTGCCGAGGCGGTGCCTGGCTATGGCACTGAGGCCCTCACGTTCCTGACCTCGCAGTTCACGGGCACCGACAAGCTGGCCGAGAAGGGAAGCGTGCGTCACGGCTCCTCGAGCAAGGGAAAGCGCGCCGCTGCCGATCCGGATGCCGCCTCGAATTCGCGTCGCAGTCGTCGTTCGCGGGGCTTGCAATCCAAGGCTGCCGAGCCGGCGCCCGAAACGCGCAAGCCGCGTCGCCGTTCTACCAAGATTGCCGCGGGTGAGGCCGATTCCGCCGTTGCAAACCAGGATGTGCCTGTGCGTCGGAAGCCTGCCGCCGAGGCGGCCGAGGGCGCCGAGGTTCGTTCCGGTAGGCGCAGCCGCTCGCGCAGCCATCAGGCCAAGGCTTCGGTTGGTACGTCTTCCGAGGCCGCTTCGCGCAGCCAGGCTGCCGAAGGCGCCGAGCGCTCCGAGTCCGGCAAGCAGAAGGCGCCCGCCAAGCAGACTCGCTCCGGCCGCGTCAAGCGCGAGCGCAAGCAGCAGGCCGCCGACTCCCCGCGCGAGGCAAGCGGCGAACGTACGGCTCAGAAGGCTTCCGCCAAGCCTTCGGTTCGTCCCGGCCAGAAGTCTTCGGGCCTGCGCGCCAAGCCGCAGGAAAGGCCCGAGGGCGCCGCTGAGGGCAAGGGCGCCGAAGGCCAGGGGCAGGCGGCCCAGCATCGTCGTCCGCGCCGCCGTCGCTCGCAGGGAGCGCAGGGACAGGGAGGTAACGAGTAATGGCACCCGTCGACACCAACTACGCCCTCTTGACTGACTTGTACCAGCTCACCATGGCCCAAGGTTACTGGGCGGCGGGCAAGACGCGGGAAGAGGCGTGCTTCCACATGTTCTTCCGCGACTACCCCTTCGAGGGTGGTTACGCGGTGGCGTGCGGCATGGCCCAGCTTGCCGACATGGTGGAAGGCTTCCGCTTCACCGAGGGTGACATCGACTACCTGGCCGGCCTCAAGACCGCCGACGGGCGCGCCCTGTTCGACGAGGGCTTCCTTTCCTATTTGGCCGACTTCCGCCTGACCTGCGACATCGATGCGGTGCACGAGGGCACCATCGTGTTTCCCTACGAGCCCATCGTGCGCGTCAAGGGGTCTATCGTCGAGTGCCAGCTGCTTGAGACGGCCCTTCTGAACTGCGTGAACTTCCAGACGCTCATCGCGACGAAGGCGGCGCGCGTGTGCCGTGCGGCCAAGGGCCTGCCGGTGGCGGAGTTCGGCCTGCGCCGCGCCCAGGGCTTGGGCGGCGTGTGGGCAAGCCGCGCCGCCGTGGTGGGCGGGTGCTCCTCGACAAGCGATGTCCTGGCCGGGCGCGTGTTCGACCTGCCCGTTTCGGGAACGCACGCGCATTCGTGGGTCATGTCATTTCCCGATGAGCTCACCGCGTTTCGCGAGTACGCGCGCTCCTTCCCGCACAACTGCATCCTCCTGGTCGATACCTACGATGTGGTCGAGGGCGTGCGCAACGCCATTACGGTGGGCCTTGAGATGCGTGAGCGCGGCGAGCGCCTGACTGCCATCCGCATCGACTCGGGCGACCTTTCCTGGCTTGCCAAGCTGGCGCGCGGCATGCTCGACGAAGCGGGGCTTGAGGATGTGGGCATCGTGCTTTCCAACGACCTTGACGAGCACCTCATCAAGTCCATTCTCGAAGAGGGCACCCCGGTGACCTCGTTTGGCGTTGGGACCAAGCTGGCCACGGCTTACGACCAGCCCACGCTCGGCGGCGTCTACAAGCTCTCGGCCGTGCGCGATGCGGAGACGGGCGAGTGGATCGACCGCCTGAAAATTTCCGAGTCGGCGGCGAAGCTGACCACGCCCGGCGTGCTCGACGTGCGTCGCTACTACCACGAGAACGGCACGATCGCCGGTGACATGGTGTTCGACGAGCTTCGGGGAGTGGAATCGGCTCAGATCATCGTCGATCCGCTTGACGACATGCGCCGCAAGTGGCTGGCGGGCAAGCGCTTCGAGACGCTGCTTGCACCCCTGGCCCGAGGTGGCGAGGTTGTCCTTGGCGCCGAAGAGCGCAATGCGCAGGCCGCGCGTCAGCGCGCCGCCAAGGGACTCGAGACGCTTGACGAAAGCCAGCTGCGCATGCTTAACCCGCATACGTACCCCGTTGGACTCGAGCTGGGCCTGTTTGAGCGCCGGCGCAACCTCGTGGCCGTTTTGCGCGGTCTTGCGTAACCTGCTCGGCGGCCTGCGGCCGTCGTGGTATCGTATTCGTTTGACGTAATGCAGTCGACGGGCCAAGTGCCCGCCTTGGAAAGGCTTGAACATGCCTCAGTGCAATTTGATCATCGACTCCTGCTGCGACCTTCCGCCGAGCTTGGTTGACCAAGATGGCGTGACGCTGCTGCGTTTTCCGTACATCATCAACGGAACGGTGCATGAGGACGACCTGTTCCGCACCGCAAGCGCGCATGAGTTCTACGAGTCCATGCGAGCCGGCGCCGAGCCGTCCACCTCGCAGCTTTCCATCCCCGTGCTTACGCAGGCCTTCGAGGCCGCCGTCGTAACTGGCGTGCCCACCGTGTACCTCTCGTTCACAAGCGGGCTTTCGGGCAGCTTCGACGCGGCGCTTCTCGTGCGCGATCAGGTGCTTGCTGATCATCCCGAGGCCGAGCTGCACGTGGTCGACACCATGCTGCCTTCCATTGCCGAGGGCGTGCTGGTTTACGAGGCGTTGCGCCAGCGGGAGAAGGGCATGACGGCGCGCGAGCTGGTCGCCTGGGCCGAGGAGGCTCACTACTTCGTGAACGAGCAGTTCATGGTGGATGACCTGAAGGCCCTGCAGCGCGGCGGGCGCATTCCCGGCTCGGTGGCTGTGGCCGGCGCGGCGCTTGACGTGAAGCCGCTCCTTTCCGTCGATGTCGAGGGCCGCCTTACCATGAGCGGCATGGCGCGCGGGCGCAAGAAGGGCGTCAAGCAGCTGGCGGAGTTTTACGCCAAGCATCGCGCGGGCAACGGCCTGCAGCCCTATGCTTTTATCGGGCATTCCGATTGCCCGAAGGACCTCGAGCGCCTGAAGGATGCGCTGCTGAAGGTCGATTCGAACCTCGTGTTCGTCGAGTGCAACATCGGTCCTGTCATCGGAAGCCACGTGGGTCCCGGCATGGTGGCCGTGAGCTTCTGGGGCGGTGACAAGCGCGAGAACATGTCGGTCGCCGATCGCATTGCGCGCAAGGTGAAGAAGGGAGCCGAGTAATGGCCAAAGCATATGCGTACTATGGAAACGCCGCGGTGCTTTCGTTCGTCGCGCCGCGCATGGAGCAGGCCGGCTTCACGCGGGTGGAGAATCCGGGTGCGGCCGATGTAGCTCTGACGTACTGCGCCACGCAGGCAGACCTGGAGGAGGCGTACTTCGGCGATCGCGGTTTCGTTTCCGAGATGGCGCCGGGTTCTTTGCTTATCGACCTTTCCGCTGCAAGCCCCAGCTTTGCGCGCGAGCTTTCCGCCGTTGCCACGGTGAACGATCTGGTTATGGTCGAGGCGCCGCTTGCGGTGTCCGACATGGTGGCGCCCGATGCCTTCGCGCTTGAGAACGTGTCGTGCTTCGCCGCTGGCGAGGAGGATGCCGTGAAGCGTGCGAAGGGCGTGCTGGAGGCGTTGTTCGGGTACGTGCACGTTACCGGTGGGCCGGGGACGGCGCAGCTGGCGCGCGCGGCTTTCACGTTGCAGGTTGCGGCGCAGGTGGTTGCCGCTGTCGAGGCCGATGCGCTGTACCGCTCGTTTAGGAAGTCGGTTGCAGGCTCGGGTTTGGTTGACGCGCAGCCGGGTGCTGCTTCGCCGTGGGCCGATTCCATGATGCTCGCGGTGGCCGAGGGGCGTTTCGAGGGCGCGTACACAGTCGAGATGTTCATGGGCGAGCTTTCGGCGGCGCTCATGGCGGCCGATGATGTGGAGCTTATCCTGCCTCAGGCCGAGGCGGCCATGCATCTGCTCGAGCTTTTGGCGGTGATCGGCGGTGCCGAGAAGTCTCCGGCGGCGCTTTCGCTCGTGTATGGCGATGAGGCTTCCTGTGCGGCGGCTGGTCTTGACTGGACGCGCGCCGAGCAGGCTTACGGCGACCACGGCCACGATTGCGATTGCGGCTGCGATCACGACCATGGCCATGACCACGACGACTTCGACGATTTCGACGATTTCGAATATCGCGGCTTCGGCTTTAACTAGGTGGTTCGTGACTGCTGTTTCTTGCGACATATGCCCGCGGGGGTGCTCGGTTGACCGGGCTTCGGGGCAGCGTGGCGTGTGCGGGGCGTCTGATGAGTTGGTGGTGGCGCGTGCGGCCCTGCATTTTTGGGAAGAGCCGCCTATAAGCGGTGAGTCGGGCAGTGGGACCGTTTTCTTCGGCAACTGCCCGCTTCGATGCAATTATTGCCAGAACACGGTGATAGCCCATGGCGATGTGGGCCAGGTGGTGAGTGTCGCCGATGTGGCCCGCATGTGCCTTGACCTGCAGGAACAGGGTGCGCTTAACATCAACTTCGTCACGCCGACGCACTACACGACCCAGGTACGTGAAGCTACCGTCTTGGCGCGTTCGAAGGGGCTGCATCTGCCTGTGGTGTGGAACACCGGAGGTTACGAGCGTGCGGATGTGATTCGCGGAAATGCCGGAACGGTGGATGTGTACCTGACCGACTTCAAGTACGCCGATGCGGCGTTGGGTGAGCGCTACTCTCGCGTTTCCGACTACCCCGATCGGGCTCTCGAGGCGCTTGACGCCATGGTCGAGACGGCAGGTCCGTTGGAATATGATGAATATCGCGGCCAGGAGCGCCTTGTGCGCGGTGTGGTGGTGCGTCACCTTTTGCTTCCGGGTAATTTGGAAGACTCAAAGCGCGTGGTGCGCCTGCTGCACGAGCGGTATGGCTCGGCGATTCGCCTGTCGCTCATGAACCAGTACACGCCGGTTCTCGCTACGGCAGCTGCAGCCGGCGACGCGCGTGCGGCCGCCGAACTGGCGCGTTGCCCTGAGTTGGCAGGGCGCGTGCCCGACTGGCAGTACGAGGAGCTGCTTGACTTCGCAGACGCCCTCGGGGTCGAAGACTACTTCTGGCAAGAAGGCGGTGCCTGCGAGGAAAGCTTCATCCCCGCGTTCACTTCCGAAGGGTGGGCCAACGGGGGAGATGGCGTATGACGCTTGTGGGCATACTATCCGATACGCACGGGCAGCTGGCTGAAGCGGCGTATGCCTCGCTGGCTGAATGCGATCACATCATCCATGCGGGCGATATCTGCGGCCCGCACGTGCTGCGCGAGCTCGAGACGCTTGCGCCCGTGACGGCTGTGCTGGGCAACAACGACTTTGACGAGTACGGAACGCATGTGGGACGTTTCGCGCGCCCGGTCATCGACGGCGTGCGGTTTCTGGTCGCTCACTACCCGCGCGACGTTGCCATCGGCGTGCATGGTTGCGCGGGGTTGGCGCCGGGGGATCCCATTCCGCATGTGCGCGTGCACGGCCATACGCACGTGCCTCACCTGACCGTTGGGCCCGACGCGCGCCCTTCGAACCTGCTCATGTGCCCGGGTGCGGTGTTCCGTCCGCGCGGCGGCTTCCCGCGTTGTCTGGCGAAGCTCGAGGTATCTGAAGGTCGCATTCTGGGCGCTCGCATCGAGGGCCTAGCCGGCGGCGTGCTCATGGAGCTGCCGAAATAGGCCGGGTGACGGATCGGGCAACGGAAACCGCGCGGTGTGTCGGGCGGGTTGGCTGGTGCCTATTTGCTTTTCTTTTGCTTCGAACGCTATCTTTTCTTTTAGTTTGATTCTTTTCTTTTGGCATCCTTTGTGGTTTTTGGTAAGAGACGCACGGCGGCAAAAAAACGAAGAGAGTGTCGAAGCGAAACGATTTGGAATGCCGATTGACAGCGGCTGGGTGCTTCCTTATTATGACAAACGTATGTTCGCGAGAACGAATGTTTGCCTAAGGAGGACGCGATGGATTTGGCGGAGAAGCTGGGGGTTTTGGCCGATGCCGCCAAGTACGACGTCGCATGCACGTCTTCGGGCATCGACCGCGACGCGCAGCGCGGTTGCCTGGGTTCCACAACCTCTGCGGGGATCTGTCATTCGTTTACGGCCGACGGGCGCTGCATTACTCTGCTCAAGGTGCTCATGACCAACGCCTGCGTTTACGACTGCGCCTATTGCGTGAACCGCGTGAGCAACGAGGGCGTGCGCCGCGTGGCGTTCAAACCGCGTGAACTGGCCGACCTCACCATTGGGTTCTATCGGCGCAACTACATCGAGGGCCTGTTTCTCAGCTCGGGCGTGGTGCGAAATCCCGATTTCACCACCGAGCTCATGATCCAAACGCTTGAGATCCTGCGCTTCGAACATGGCTTCCGGGGCTACATTCACGCCAAGGCGGTGCCCGGCACCTCGCCCGAGCTCATCGACAGGCTGGGGCATCTGGCCGATCGCATGAGCGTCAACCTCGAGCTTCCCTCGCAGCAAAGCCTGGCCCTGCTTGCCCCCGACAAAAGCAGGCAGGATATCTTGGCGCCCATGCGCCGCATACGGGAAAACATCGCCGAGGATCGCGAGGTGCGTGCCATGATGCGCCGCCAAACCGCCTACTTGGCGCAAACGCGTCCCAAGCGGAAGACGCGTGCGTATGCGCCCGCCGGGCAGAGCACGCAGATGATCGTCGGGGCCACGCCTGAATCCGACTTCCAAATTCTCAAGCTTTCGGGTGCGCTGTACCAGCATATGGGCCTCAAGCGCGTGTTCTTCAGCGCCTACCTGCCCGTGAACGATGACGTGCGCCTGCCGTCGAGCGACGCCGTGCAGCTTGATCGCGAGCACCGCCTGTACCAGGCTGACTGGCTTTTGCGCTTCTACGACTTCAACGTCGACGAAATCATCGATGCCGACCATCCGTTTCTCGACCCGTACGTCGACCCGAAGGCCAATTGGGCGCTCAACCATCTGGACCTGTTTCCCGTCGAGGTGAACACCGCGCCGTACGAGATGCTTCTGCGTGTGCCGGGCATCGGGGTGAAGGGCGCGAAGCTCATCATGAAGGCGCGACGCGAGCGTGCGCTTGGGGAAGAGGAGCTGCGCCGCTTGGGAGTGGCGTACAAGCGGGCCCGCTATTTCGTCACCTGCAACGGCCGGTACGGCGGCGTGGGCGTCGCCTTCGAGCGTGATGCGTTGCGCGCGAGGTTGATGGCGCCCATCGAAGGCGGGCGTCATGGGCGACGCTCTGCCCGTACGTGCGAGGGGCAGCTCTCGCTGTTTGAGGAAGTCGAAACGCCGGAGAAGGCGCGGGCGCGTGGCCAGGCGCGTCGCCTGGATGCCGCGCCGGCCGCGCTTGCCGAGCCCGCGGGTCCCGCCACCCCCGAAAGGCTGTTCGCATGTTAGCGCGGGGAGAGCAAGCGGAGCTGTTTTCGGAGGTTGCGTATGCCTACGACGGCAGCCTCGAGGGGCTGCTCTCGGCTATCTTCGCCGCATACGAGCGGCGTGAGAACCCTACCGATGTCGAGCCCAGGTTCCGCTTGCAGCCGAGGCTCGACCAGCGCGTTTCCCTCATTGACGTGAACCTCGAGCACGCCGAACGCGTGCGTGCGGGGTTGGCGGGCTCGTGCGGGCCCGCTGCCTACAGCGCCATGAAGGCGGCGGCGCTTTGCTCGGAGGCGGGGTCTGGCACGGCGGCTTACCGGTTCGTCCGCTACGCCTACGACGCGGCTCCAAGCAGGCGCAGGGCTTTTTCCGATGTGGCGCACCCCGACGTGGCGCCGCTGCGGCGCATTTGGAAGCGCGTCGGCACCGAGCGCGAGCGCATGCTGCAGTTCGTTCGCTTCGAAGAGCTGGAAGGGGGTTTGTGGTTTGCGCGCTGCAACCCGCAGGACAGCGTGATTCCGCTGGTCATGGACCATTTCGCCAGCCGCTTCAACACGCAGGCGTTTGTTATCTACGACGAGACTCACGGAGTTGCCGGCGTGTACGAAGGCCGCGACTGGTACTTGGTTAACGTAGCGGATGGGGGTTCCCTCAACATTCCGCCCGCCACGGCGCGCGAAGCGCAGATGCGTGCGGCTTGGAAGGCCTTTTATCGCAGCGTATCGGTAGAGGCTCGCTACAACCCAGAGCTCCGCCGCCATTTCATGCCCAAGCGCCTGTGGCGCAACATCACCGAGATGCAGGAGGACCTGCCGGGTCTTTCGCGTAAGGGTTCGCCTTGCGCTTGACGTTGCGGGGCGGGTTGATGCTCGTCAAGCCTTTCGGGGCTGTGGGGGAGCGGCGTTCTTTGACGATCTGATTGCAGCTGATGCGAAAGAGGCGGGCTCATACGGGCGGGGGGCTGCCCGAAAAGCAACGAAGCCCGCGGGAGGGGGATTCCGCGGGCTTCGTTTGTGATGCCGGCCAGACGAGGAGAGCCGCACCACCCAGTAAAGCAAAGAGAGGAGGAGTTGCATTTGACGAACGCGGACTGGAGTGGAGTTCGGCTGGCTTTCCGTGAGCGATTCGGCAAGCCTTCCTTCGTCAGAATTCAGATCCCGTCCGTCTCTTGACGATGATTACTATAAGGTAACCATGGTTAACTTTCAAGAGGTTTTTTGAAAAAGTATAATTCGGTTTACTTTTGCCGTTCGCCGCCGGCGAGCGGTTTAGGAGCCTGTTTAGGACAGTGCGCGCTCTTCTTCGAGACCGTCGTCGGCAATGGGGATGAGCGAAGCCGCCAGCTTGTCCTCGCCGTGCGTGGCCAGGTAGCGGTAGCCGAAGATGCTGAACACGAGCGCGCCGACGGCGTTGACGAACATGTCTTGCATGGTGTCGTACAGGCCGATGTCCAGGTAACCGCCCAGACCGTAGTCGATGCCGTTGATGGTCGAGGCGGTAATGTCGTTAAGGAAAAGCGGGCGCGTGCCATCGCCGCCGAGCATGACGGAGGCGAAGCTGTTCACCACCACGTCCTTCTGCATGTCCTGCCCAAAGAAGTAGTCGACGGAAAACTCGAAGAACTCCCATACGGTGCCCACCGTCATGGCAAAGCAGATGGCCACGAAGGTGCAGTAGGCGGGGCTGAGGTCGAACTTGACCGAGGGCGTGCGGTTGAGGATGTCGACCAGCGCGAAGCCAACGGCCGCCGCCAAAAAGCCGCAGAGCGTGTGCAGCATGGTGTCCCACCAGGGAATGGCCTGGTAATAGCCTCCGATCTCACCCAGGATCTCCGCGGCGAACGCGAACAACAGCACGATGACCTCGAGCGTCGAGGGGATTTCCATCTTGAATTTCCGCTCGAGCAGGCTGGGCACGATAAACAGGAACAGCACCACCAGGCACAGCATGAACTGCTCCCAGCGCCCCGCCCATGCGCAGCGGATGGCCACCAGCACCACGATGGTTCGCAGCACGACGGCAAGCTTCCAAACGCCGGGGTTTTCCTTGATTCGGTCGTTAAGCGATTTGTGAAAGTCCCTGAGTTTGCCCATGATGTGCTCCGTTCGCCTTGTTCCGAAAGGGCATTATAGCGCGAGGCTTTGCGGCGTGCGCATCCGCGCCGCTTCTCCACGGAATGAGTCGACTTGCGTAGTCCGTCGGCTTATTGTCTGCGATCGGTGGGCTGGCCGCTTCTCGATGCAGGGTTTGTGAAGGCGGAATTGTTACCTGGCGCGGGCGCGGCTGTGCGCTAGCATGGCCGCTATGACTTTCCAGGACAGACAGATTGAAGAAGCAGGTGGGGCGCCCGAGGGCGCGCGCGGCGGTATGCGCACGCGGTGGACCATTCCCACGTGGGGTTACATGGCCATGCTCGTGCTGGCTGCGGCCATTTGGGGTTTGGGTACCGTGGTTATCAAGGACGCGGTTGACGAGATTCCGCCTGTGTGGCTGGTGGGCCTGCGCTTCCTTTCTGCCGGCGTTCTGCTTTCGGCTGTGCTGGCGCCGCGCATGGTGCGCACCTTGGATGCGGGGCATGTGAAAGCGGGTGCCGTTTTGGGCTCGTTTGTGGCCCTGACTTACCTGTTCAACACGACGGGACTGGCGTACACCACAGCGTCGAACAGCTCGTTTCTCACGGCCACGTACTGCGTGATGGTGCCGTTTTTGGCATGGTGGCTCATGCGAAAGAGGCCGAGCCGCTTCAACGTGGGGGCGGGCGTGCTGTGCCTAGCGGGCATCGCGCTTGTGGCCTTGCCTGCGGGCGGTGGCTTCAGCGTCGGATTGGGCGATGGGCTGACGCTCGTTTCGGCGCTGTTCTGCGGAATTCACATTACGCTTATCTCGAAGCTTTCGCCCGGGCGCGATGCGCTGGTGCTCACGGCGCTGCAGTTTCTGGTTGCGGGGGTTATCGCGTGCGCATGTGCCGCGTTCGTGCAGGAGCCGCCGAGTTTGGCGGTTTTGGTCGACCCCGACATGCTGGGGAGTTTGGCGTACCTGATCGTGTGCGCGACGTGCGCGACGCTTGCTTTGCAGAACGTGGGGTTGGCGCACGTGGATCCGGCGCCGGCGTCGCTCATGCTTTCCACCGAGGCGGTGTTCGGTGTGGTGTTCTCGGTCGTGTTCTTGGACGAGATGCTCACGGTGCCCATGCTGGCGGGCTTCGCCCTGATTTTCGTTGCCGTGCTGGTAAGCGAATGGCTGCCCCTGCGCCTAGCGGCGAAAGAGGGGCGTGCGGAGGCGATGCGGGAGACGGTCTCCGAACCCGCAATAGCGCCCGCTTTTGCTTCCGAAGGGTTCCAAGACGAAGAACGGGTCGGATAGAGTATTCTCAGGTTTCGTCAAAAATAAAAGCAGGTCAGATTTACTATCTGACCTGCGTAAATACTGGAGCCAGCGACAGGAATCGAACCCGCAACCAGCTGATTACAAATCAGCTGCTCTACCGTTGAGCCACGCTGGCGTATGCGCGCGAATCGCGCGTGCTTGCGTATTGTACGACAACCGCGCGATTTCTCAAAACACAGAATCCGTCGACGGAGGGGGTAGGGCGCTTGCGCTGCCGGCGAAGGCTTCGCCTGAACCAGCATGGGGCAAGATTCGCGATCCTCGATCATTCGGTAAAACTAAAGAAACTAAAGTTGTGATGAGTTTGGAAAGCTCCGGCAGGTACCCCCTCGCGATAATGCCTTTCTTCCCCGCGAAAAAGCCGATTGAGAGGATGAGAAGGAATATCACCATCTGGTAGAGGGTGACGGTGAAGGCCATGGCGTTACTTTGCGCCGTACTGCTCGTAGTAGGCGTCGATAGCTGCCTTGATGGCGTCGTCGATGACCACGCGGCCGCGCACCTCGCGGTTGTGCAGGCACTCGGTCACCTCCGCCATATCCACGATGGCCGCGGTGGGGAAGCCGTACAGATCGGCCACCTCGTCAAGGGCGCACTTTTCGCCACCCTTGCCAACTTCCATGCGGTTCAGCGACACCATGAGGCCCTTGACCTCGACGTTTGCCGCCGCCATGAGAATGGGGTGCGTCTCCTCGATGGACTTGCCGGAAGTGGTCACGTCCTCGACGATGATCACGCGGTCGCCATCGCGCAGCTCGGTGCCCAAAAGGTTGCCCGCGTCGGCGCCGTGGTCCTTCGCCTCCTTGCGGTTCGAGCAATAGCGCACCTGTTTGCCGTAGAGCTCGGAAATGCCCATGGCGGTGATGACTGACAGCGGGATGCCCTTGTACGCCGGGCCGAACACCACGTCGAAATCAAGGCCGAAGCGGTCGTTGATGGCCTGCGCGTAGTACAGGCCCAGGCGGTGCAGCTGATCGCCCGTCACGTAGGCGCCCGCATTCATGAAGAAGGGGGACTTGCGGCCGCTTTTCAGCGTGAAGTCGCCGAACTTCAGCACGTCGCTTTCAACCATGAACTCGATGAACTCTTGCTTGTAGGCCTCCATGGGAATCCTTTCGCTTTGGGAAGTGCTTCGCCCCATGATACTAGAAAGGGCGTGTTGCGGGGTGGGATCCTCGAGGGAGGGGTTCAACCGCTCCGCCCTCGGCTGGGGCAGTTGGGCGTTCGCGATTCGAGCGCCTTGCCATGTCGGTTAAGATGAGCGGGAACGAAAACGCGCAAACGAAGGGGACTTCTTCACTATGGAACGCAACGTATCTTCCAGGCCTTCGGGCTTTTGGGGGCTTTTCGCCACTTTCGCCGTTGCCGTCTGCACGCTGTCGGGTGTGCTTGCCGGGTGCGCGGCGGATGATTACGCGAGTGTCTTCGCGACGTCGGGCGACGGAGCTCAGGCGGGCGTCCCCGACGGCTTCGAAGAGGCCGAGGTGGTGCGCGTGGTCGACGGCGACACGCTGCAGGTCTACCTCAACGGCGAGAAGCAGAAGGTGCGCCTCATTGGCATCAACTGCCCCGAAAGCGTGGCCACCGACGAAAGCCGCAACACCGCCGAGGGCCGCGACGCATCCGGGTTCACGCACGAGCTGCTTTCCGAGGGCGATGTCGTGTGGTTGCAAAGCGACGTGAACGACACCGACCAGTACGACCGCCTTCTGCGTTACGTGTGGATCGAGGCGCCGGCCAACCCCTATAACGAGGACGAGGTGGCCGCCAAGATGCTCAATGCCATTCTGGTGGCAGAGGGCTTCGCCGAGGCGCGCGTCTACGGCGCCGACGACCTGTACGCCGACGTCCTTGATGACCTCGAGCGCGAAGCCGTTGCCAACGAGCGCGGCGTGAGCTATATGTGGGCGTAGCCGCACGCTTCGCCTTCGCCGGCGTGCGAGATGGTAGAATCTGCCCTATGAACACCTACATTGCATATTATCGTTCCCCGAACGCTTCAGCCGAGCGCGCCAAAGGCGTCTTCGAGTTCACCAGCTCCGCCAATGCGGGCTCGAAGGCAAACATACACGACGCGCGTGTGCGCATGCTCGAGCTGCATGGCAGCAAGGCGGTTTCGTGGGTGATCGAGAAAACTGAGATCAAACGCGAATCTAAGGGGTCGACGCCTCTCGATGGGCAGCTGACGCTCGATTTCCGCGATCCCGTTCCCGAGAAGAAGCGCAAGAAGAGGACGACCGACCGAGGAAAGGTTCAATAGATGGAACATGTTGACTTTCTGAAAGAGATGCTCGAGGCGCCCTCGCCGACGGGTAGCGAAGAGCCCGTTGCCGCGCTCGTTCGCGCGCGCCTGGCCGAGGTGGCCGATGAGATAGAGACCAACACTATGGGCTCGGTGCATGCGCGCCTCGAGGGCGCGGGCGAGGGTCCTTCGCTCATGATCGCCGCGCATATGGACGAGATCGGCCTCATGGTCACCTACATCAGCGACGAAGGCTTCCTGTCCATCGCCGCGGTGGGCGGCGTGGATGCGGCTATCCTGCCCGGCATGCGCGTCGACGTGCACACGCGCGAGGGTGCGCTGCGCGGCGTGGTAGGCCGCAAGCCCATTCACCTCATCACCCCCGATGAACGCAAAACCGTCACCTCCATCGACAAGCTCGTCATCGACCTCGGCCTTCCCGCTGAGCGCGTGAAGGAGGCCGTGCGTATCGGCGACGTCATCACGTTCGGCGTGGGCTTCGAGGAGTTCGGCGAAGGGTTCGCCGTCTCGCGCGCCTTCGACGACAAGTGCGGCGTGTGGGTTGCCGCGCGCGTCATGGAGGAGCTTGCGGCAGCGGGGCGTGCGAAGGGCGCCTACATTGCGGCCGCTACCGTGCAGGAGGAGATCGGCACGCGCGGCGCTATGACCAGCGCCTATGGCGTGAACTCCGATGTCGCGATTGCCTTTGACGTCACGCATGCCACCGACTACCCCGGCATCGAGAAGACGAAGTACGGCGACATCAAGTGCGGCGGCGGCCCGGTTATCGCGCGCGGCCCGAACATCAACCCGGTGGTCTTCGAGCGTCTCGTGGCGGCGGCCGAGGCCGAGGGCATTGCCTACCAGCTTGAGGCCGAGCCCTCCGTCACCGGAACCGATGCGCGTGCCATCCAGGTGACGCGCGGCGGCATTCCCTGCGGCTTGGTTTCCGTTCCGCTTCGCTACATGCACACGCCCACCGAGGTGGTGGCGCTTTCCGACCTCGAGGACACGGTGCGCCTGCTTGTGCGCTTCGCCCTCGACTTGGACGAGAATGCCTGCTTCGTTCCCGGCATCGCGCTTCCCGTACGCGAGGAGTGCGACGAGCCGGAAGTGGAAGCTGAGGCCGAGCCTGCATACGTAGCCGTCGAAGAGTAACAGGGAAGGCTGGGCACCGAACTAAGATCGCTCTCCCTCTGGGGGGCAGATCCCGACTCGGCGCCCCGCCCGACTTGCGCTTCACTTGCCAGATGAATTCGCTCTGGGAGGAAACATGAACAAGAAGAAGGACGAGAAGTCCATCGCGAAGAACCGTCGCGCGTTCCATGAATACGAGATTCTCGAAACGTGGGAGGCGGGCATCGAGCTGACAGGCTGCGAGGTGCGCTCGCTGCGCGAGAACAACTGCCAGCTTACCGACTGCTTCGTGCTCATTCGCGGCGGTGAGGTGTGGCTCAACAACGTGCACATCCCGCCGTATTCCAACGGCACGTACAACAACCCCGACCCCGACCGCAAGCGCAAGCTGCTCATGCACAAGAAGCAGATCCGCTACCTGCATGCGAAGGTGGCCGAGAAGGGCTTGGCCCTCGTGCCGCTCAAGATGTACTTCAACGATAAGGGTTTGGTGAAGGTCGAGGTTGCGCTCGCGCGCGGCAAGAAGCTGCATGACAAGCGCGCCAGCATGAAGGAACGCGACACGAAACGCGAGATCGATCGCGCGCTCAAAGAGCGCCTGCGCTAGGATCGGCCGGGGGAGGGCGCGGCCCTTTTCCCGTTGAGAAAATGGAGAGGAAGGCTTTGCCATGGAGGAGAAGTTCGAAGCGAAGAAGGACGAGCTCGAAGCTAAATTCGATGCGATGGAGGATCGCGCTGAGGCGAAGGCCGACGCGCTCGAGGACAGGGTCGAGGTCAAGCTCGACGCGCTCGAGGATGCTGCCGAGGCGAAGTTCGCCGGCGTGAAGGCCGCCATTGAGGATATTCTCGACGATGTGGAGGCTGCCGCCGAGGCGCATGCCGACACCTTCGAGGACATCGTAGATGACCTCACGGGCGATTCCGATGACGAATGCGACCACGACGACGATTGCGAATGCGGCTGCTGCGAGGAGTCCGAGCTGTTCGAGATCGAGATCGACGAGGACGATATCATCGGCTATATCTACGACGAGGACGACAACGAGATCGGCTTCATCATCGAGGAAGACGGCGAGGAAATCGAGCTGTACTACGCCGCTGATGACGAATACGAATACGTCGAGGAGGAAGAGGAAGAGCCCGCCAAGAAGGCGAAGAAGGCTTCCGACAACGAGTTCGACTTAGGTATAACCCGCGAGAACGTGGCCTCAGCCACTGACGACATGAACGCCATCTACAAAGACGGCATTCAGATTGCCGCCGAGCTGAAGGACACCTTCGACGACATCAACTCCAGCTTCGACTTCCTGCGCAAGAAGAAGTAGGCAAGCTAGCATATTGAAACGTAAAGCGGGCCCGAGGTTTCTCGGGCCCGCTTCTGGAACGGGGGTCGTAGCTCCGTTTCAGAAGCGGATAGGGGCTACGACCCCCGCTCGAACTCGCCCCCGTTGCGTGGGGGCGTCTTGACGGGCCTCCATCGCTCCTTCACAGGGGGTCGCTAGAATGGACGCCGACGGAAGCGTCTTTTCGGAAGGGAGCGAATCATGGCTCGCAAGGTGCTTGTCGCGGCGTATCCGGTGATATGGGTGTTCTCGGTTGCGTTTTTCTGGCTGCTCACGAGTGGTTCTGACGCCATGGGCTACTCGCTGCTGTTCATCTGGATCCTGAGCCCGCTTGCCATTGCCGTCATCTCGTTTCTCATGGGGCGCGTTCGTGCGTGGGGCGCGGGCGTGTGGGCAGCGCCGGTGGCGCTTGGCCTTGCGTACATGATGCTTCCTTGGGCGACGTTCAGCATGGGCAACACGATCATGACGGGGAACGTGCATGCGCCTGATTTCGGCATGGCGCTCGTGGCTGCGTTCATTTCCGCCATCGCGCTGTTTGCCGGCCGCGCAACCGCTGCGAAACGCATGGCTTGAACTCGCTTTTCGCATTCGTTTCCGTTTGATATCGGGTGTCTGATTCGCATGCTTGACAAGCGTGCATTCGCGGCTAGAATGTAATATCCCTTTGTTTACCCGCGCGTTTTTCGCGGTCCTCACAAGGGCCGTATGGCGCTGAAACTTTGGGGGCGACTGGTTTCGACATGGTAAGTTTGATATGAGGAGCAGGCCGTGGTCTCCTCGCCACGATAAACAGGGGTAAAGTCAATTTAATTGGCAAATCTTCTTTCCAGGGCCGTCAGATGGCCCTCGCCGCATAACATAAGCCGGCGCGCCAAACTTGGAAGGTCCCCGATCCAAGGGCGGTGTCATCTTAGGGGAATGCTCCCTTGCCACGTAGTCGGTATGGGCTAGGGAAAAGATCGAACCGGCTAGGGACGCTAACGTTGGTCGGCGAACCGCAGGTCCCGAAGCTTGATCGTCGACTAAGCTTGTAGAGCCTGATTGAGAATTTAGTATGGACCGGAGTTCGATTCTCCGCGCCTCCACCAGTCATTCGAAAGGCCGTCTGTTCTTCGGGCGGCCTTTTCTGTTGCCAAAATGAGGGCGAGGTCTTGATACAATGTCAAGTTAGGACATTTCGGCGACGACCAATCGCCTTCACGCATACCGAACCCAACACGAAAGGCCACGATGGCGAAACACGCAAAGCACGCGAAACCCGCTTCTGGAAAAGGCCAGACCCAGGCTATTTCCGTTCCCGATATCAAGCCTGAGGACATGCAGGTCCCCGCGCCGACGCCCTTCAGCCTCGACAAGCAAATCAAGGAGGAACGCCGCAAGAAGCGGCGCGGCAAGATTGCCGTCGCTGCCGTGGTGCTTGTGCTTGCGGGCGCATATGTGGCGGGCTGCTTCGCGTTCACGCAGTATTTCTACCCCAACACCACGTTTGCCAATCATGACGTCTCTCTTAAGTCCAACGAGGAAGTGGCTGCGCTCATCGAGCAGATCGAGGCCGACTACGTGGTTAACGTCGTGGGCCATGGAGTTGATTTCAGCATGAAGGGCACCGATGCGGGCGTTTCCATCGACGGGCCTGCGGTCGTGGCCTCCATTCACGATGCGGGCGAAGCGTGGAAGTGGCCCTATGAGCTTTTCCAGGAGCGCGACCTGACCGATTACCTCAAGGCGTCTATTTCCGGTACGCAGCTTTCCGATGCCCTGTCGGCCGAGGTCGCTGTCATCAACGAGAGCGCAACGCCGCCCGTCGACGCCACGGTTGGCTACGATTCTGCCAAGCAGGGTTACGTGGTGGTTCCGGAGGTCGCGGGCACGCAGCTTGAATGCGACGTGGTGGTCAACGAGGCCATCGCCGGGGCGGCGGTGTTCGCCCCGTCCATCGATCTTTCCGATGCCGTGCTGACGCCGGCGTCTGTCCTTCAGGATGATCCGACGCTTCCCGAGGCAGCCGAAGCCGCCAACGCGCTTCTGACCGCCGATGTGTCGCTTAAGATGGGCGGCATCGAGGTTGCGCGGCTGGGGCATGACGCCATATCCGCTTGGATAGAGTTTGACGAGGCGCTCGTTCCCGCCGTCAATGAGGAGAAGAAGGCTGCTTGGGTGCAGGCGCACATCGATGAGCTGACTACCAAGGGCGAGGCGCGCTCCTACAAGCGCGGCGAGAAGGAAATCGAGGTCGAAGGTGGCGACTACGGCTGGGACGTCGATGATGAGGCGTTCGCCCAGCTGGTTGAGACTGCGCTTGCCGAGGGGCAGTCGGGTGAGGCCGACGTGCCGCTTAAGCAGGAAGCCTTCATATGGCTGGGTGCCGGACAGCCCGACTGGGGCAGCCGCTACATCGACATCGACCTTTCCGAGCAGCATGCGTACATGTACGACGAATCGGGCGAGCTCGTGTGGGAAAGTGACGTGGTGAGCGGTTCGCCGCGCACGCCCACTCCCACTGGCGTGTATTACATCAAGTCGAATAACGGTCCTGCCACACTTAAGGGAACCAACCTCGACGGAAGCAAGTACGAGTCGAAGGTAAGCTATTGGATGCCCTTCCGCAGCCATACGCACGGTCTGCACGATGCCGACTGGCAGTGGGCCTTCGGCGGGACGCGCTATCGCGATGGCGCGGGTAGCCACGGCTGCGTGAACCTGCCCGTGTCGAAGGCCAAGGAGCTTTCGAAGATCATCGAAGTGGGCGACCCGGTCGTCGTGCACTGGTAGGTCAGCAGAGCGTCAAGTCCCCGATGGTCGCCGCACGGAACCCCCGCCCACCCGTGCGGCTGTTGGGAGCGAATTGGTTTTCCTACACGGTCAGATCGGCGTATTCGAAGGGAACCACGCCCGCAAGGTCGTCGGGGGCCATCTCGATTTGGCAGCCTATTTTTCCGCCCGAGAACATGATGCTGTCGAACAGCTGCGCCGTCTCGTCCATGCGCGTGACGAAAAGCTTCTTCATGCCGATGGGCGAGCACCCGCCGTGCACGTAGCCGGTAAGCGGCAAAAGCTCCTTCGACTTGATCATCTGCACGGCTTTCTCGCCGACGGCACCTGCGGCTTTCTTCAGGTCGAGCTCTTCGGCCACGGGAATCATGAACACGTAGTGCTCACCCGATTTCCCCTGTGTGACCAAGGTTTTGAAGACGCGTTCGCGCTCGAGGCCTAGAAGGTCAGCCACCTCTATGCCGGAAAGCGCGTGTTCGCAGGGGAAGACGCGGTAATCGTAGTCGATGTGCGCTGCGTCAAGTGCGCGCATGCCGTTTGTCTTGTTCTCTTTCGGCGCCTTCGCCATGCTTGCCTCCCCATTGTCGTGCGGCGCTTGTCCGTGCGGTTGCGAACTTGTGGTGTTGTCGTAGCGTGCATCGAGGTGCGGTATACTCACGAACATGGATATTCTCACGCAAGATAGCACCCAGTTCAACGATGCGCCCATTGGCGTGTTCGATTCCGGCTTTGGCGGGCTTACCGTGGCGCGCGAGATTATGCGCGCCCTGCCTCGGGAGAGCATCGTCTACGTCGGTGACACCAAGCGCTGCCCGTACGGCCCGCGCGATTTGGCCGAGGTAAACGGCTTCGTACGTCAGATTGGCTCATGGCTGGTGGAGCGCGGCGTGAAGATGGTGGTTATCGCGTGCAATACCGCCACGGCTGCCGGTCTTGCCGACGCGCAGCGCGTTTTGCCCGTGCCGGTTATCGGCGTGGTCGAACCAGGCGCGCGGGCTGCGGCCATGGTCACGCGCAACCGCAAGGTGGGCGTCATCGCCACGAAGGGCACGGTGGAGTCGAACGCCTATTCCCAGGCCATTCGCCGCATTGACGCGGGCATCACGGTGTTCTCGACTGCCACGCCGCGTTTCGTCGAGATTGCCGAGCTGGGCATTCGCATGGACGAGGGGCCTATCGAAGGCTTCTGGTCGGAGATGTCGAAGGTCTACATTCGCCCTGAGTTCGAGGAAATCGCGCGCGATTACCTGGAGCCGCTGCGGCGCTGCGGTGTGGATACGCTGGTTTTGGGTTGCACGCACTTCCCCCTGCTCAAAGCTCTCATCGGCGGTGTGGTGGGACGTGAGGTGACGCTCATCTCGTCGGCGCAGGAGGTGGCACGCGACGTTACCGAGATCCTCGGACGTCGTGGGGCTCTTGCATCCGAGGATGCGACGGTGCGCCACGAGTTCTTCACGACGGGGGCCGATGTGGAGGAATTCCGCGCCTTTGGCAGCCGCGTGCTCAGCATGGACATGGAACGTGTGGCGCATCTGGATTTACCCGAGCTCGTGTGACGGGCTTTTCGCAAGGAGGAACGCATGAAGACGGTTGTCATCGCGACGAACAACGCGCACAAGGTTGCCGAGATTCGCACGGCGCTAAACTTCGAAGGCTGGGAGTTCAAGACGCTGCGCGACTTGGGCATCGAGTCGAATCCCGAGGAGGACGCGGATTCTTTTCTGGGGAATGCCTTCATCAAGGCGCGTGCCGCGCATGAGGCAAGCGGCGGCTTGGCTGCATTGGCGGATGATTCGGGTCTTGAGGTTGATGCGTTGGGCGGGGCGCCGGGCGTGTACTCCTCGCGTTACGCGGGCGAGGACGGCAACGATGAGGCCAACAACGCGAAGCTGCTTGTGGAAATGGCTGACGTGCCCGAGGCTCGGCGCACGGCGCGTTTTGTGAGCGTGATTGCATTCGTTGACGAGGACGGCACCGAGACGTTTGCCCGCGGCACCATCGAGGGTCGCGTCGGGTATGAGGAGCGGGGGAGCGAGGGTTTCGGTTACGACCCGCTGTTCCTTCCCGATGAGTACGAGGGCAAGCTTACCTTGGCCGAGGTGAGCCAAGATGCCAAGAACGCCATCTCGCATCGCGGAAACGCCCTGCGTGCCCTGAAGGCGCTTCTGGGGTAGGGGCTGACCTGCTTTTGCCGCGGGCGCGTCCCGCGCGCTGGCCGCGCGTTTTCGCCACGCGAAACCTTTCGCGGCCAGTCGGCTTGAGCTGGGATATAATGGGCAAGCTGCGTTTGCGCGTTGCGAGTTGCCGGCGCGGGCAGCATGCATAACGCCCCCTTGGCTCAATGGATAGAGCAACGGACTTCTAATCCGTAGGTTGTAGGTTCGATCCCTACAGGGGGCGCCACAAAACATCACGGGCCGGAGATTCTCCGGCCCGTTTGGCTTCCGCATGGGATACGAAGTGGGACACAGAGCCGGGATCCGTGTCCCACTTCGAACGATCTTGCGGGGCAGATAATGAAAATGGGACACAGGCCCGGGGTCTGTGTCCCATTTTTCGCGACGAGCGCGTGCTTGGTTCCTACAGGAAGATGAACATCGCGAGGAACGCAACGATGGCAACCCACATGAGGGGCTTGATGTCCTTGGCGCGGCCCATGGCGATCATGATGATGCCGTAGGAGATGAAGCCAAGGCCGATGCCGTTGGTGATGGAATACGTGAACGGGATTCCGATGATGGTGATGAACGCCGGGAACGCGATTTCGGGCTTGTTCCACTCGATCTCGCCGATGTCGGTCATCATGAGGTAGCCCACGACAACCAGGGCACCGCACGTAGCGGCACTCGAAACCATGCCGAACAGCGGCGCCAGGAAGGCGCACAGCAGGAACAGCACGGCAATGACCAGGTTCGAAAGACCCGTGCGCGCGCCAGCGGCTGCGCCCGAGGTGGACTCGACGTAGCTCGTGATGGAGCTGGCGCCGAAGAAGCCGCCTACGGCAGCTGCGATGGAGTCAACCACCAGGATGGGCTGGATGTCCTCAACGTTGTCGTCCTCGTCGATGAAGTCAGCCTGCTGGGCCACGGCGGTAACCGTGCCCATGGTGTCGAAGAAGTCGCTCATGAGCAGGCTGAATGCCAGCGGAATGACGAGCGGCATGGTGATGGCCTCGATGAGGGCCATGCCGCCGCCCTCGATGGGCTGGAGCGGTGCGGCGAAGGCCGAGAAGTCAAGGCCGAAGGACCATTCGGTGGGGATGACGGTCACGCCAACCGGGATGCCGGCGAGCACGGCGACGATGATGGAGATGAACAGAGCGCCTCGGATTTTCATGACCTGAAGCACGATAGCCACGAGCAAGGAGAGCATGGCGATAGCGCACGTGGGGGAGGCGAGATCGCCCATGGCGATGTAGGTCGACTCGTCGGTGACGATGATGCCCGCGCCCTTAAGGCCGATGAACGCGATGAACAAGCCGATGCCCATGCCGATGGCGCGGCGCAGGCCGGCGGGAATGGCATCCATGATGGCCTTGCGCAAACCCAAAAGCACGAGGATCAGGATGACAACGCCCTCGATGAACACGATGGACATGGAGATACGCCAGTCCAGACCGTACGCGCCGCAGAACGAGAACGCGACTACGGCGTTGATGCCCATGCCCGATGCCAGGGCGATGGGTCGATTCGCTACCAAACCCATGATGGCGCACATGATGGCAGCACCGAGGCAGGTCGCGGTCAGGCCCGCGGAAAACGGGATGCCCGCCGCCGACAGGATGCCGGGGTTGACGGCCACGATGTAGGCCATCGCCAGGAACGTGGTAAGGCCGCCGAGGATTTCCCCGGAAACGGTCGAGCCGCGTTCGCTGATCTTGAAGAACTTGTCCACTGCTTACAACCCTCCTTCACAAAGGCAACAAAACGTGTTCACTTTACTACAGAAAAGAGGCCTTTGCTGACGGGATCGCGCTTTTTGGAACGACGAAAGGGTCTGGGTGCTCGCGCCGCAAGAGTGATAAACTTTCGAAAGCTGGGAATCGGGGCGTTTCGCGCCCGACAGCCATCTTGTTAACACGGAAATCGGAGGGTCCCAAGTGCACGAGGACGTATCGAAAATCATCTATTCGGAAGATGAGATCCAAGCCAAGATTCGAGAGCTCGGCCAAGCGCTGACGCGCGACTACGCTGACGCGGCTCGAAACGAGGGCCTCGTCCTCATCTGCGTATTGCGCGGGGCGGCTACCTTCATGGCCGATCTGGCGCGTGCTATCGAGCTGCCGCTCGAGATGGACTACATGGCCGTTTCCTCTTACGGCAACTCCACGAAGAGTTCGGGCAGGGTGCGCATTCTGAAGGACCTCTCCTCGGATATCGAGGGCAAGCACGTCGTCATCGCGGAGGACATCCTCGATTCGGGCCTTACGCTCATGCGTCTCATGGAGGAGCTGCAGTGCCGTAGGCCGGCTTCGCTTGAGGTATGCACGCTTCTGCGCAAGGATCGCGAGGGCCAGGCTCCCATCAAATGCCGCTACACCGGCTTCGAGGTACCTGACGAGTTCATCGTCGGCTACGGCCTTGACTACGCCGAGCGTTATCGCAACCTTCCCTACATCGGCGTCCTGAAACCGGAAGTCTACTCGTAGGAAAGTGGGGTGGGAGCCGGGTTCTCTGTCTCACTGGGACACCGAGCCCGGCTCCCTGTCGCATTTTTGTCGGAAGGTTTTCTGGAGCGGGTGACGGGAATCCCGCGTAGCTCTTTGCGCAACGCTCGACCCCTTGGCGCAAGCGCCTGCGGGCGAAAGCCTAAAAACGC
>JAFSHA010000132.1 GCA_017440565.1 Eggerthellaceae bacterium
ACGACCTGCGGGACGTCTCGCCGGTGAATGGGTTGAAGGCGCAGGCCTTGATGCTTCTCGCGTGGACGTCGAGTCCGATGAAGGTTGTATAATCCATGAGCGAGCCCCTCTCGTGCGTGCGGCAACCTGGCCGATTGCCGGGTTTGGATAGACGCTGACCATTATCGGCCCCGACCCGCGGATTATTCGACTTGACGACGGTACGAAGCAGGGGCTCGCAATGTTCTGCTCATATCGTCTTGCGTTAGGGGTGTGGCCTTATCGCTTTGTGCGGGCTATGACGGTGTTGTCATGAGTGCGGTCTTGCAGATCCTCGATGGGGTTAGGAGCGTCTTCGCGGCGATAGTCCTCACCGAATTCGTCAATGTGCTCGCGGATGACCACGTGGCTGGGAACGTCCTGGATGAGGCCGTTGACGTGGTTGTTCCACGTGAAGAAATCGTGCTTGTCGGGAAGCTTCGACACGTCGACGAATTCCTCCAGGTTGGTGGTGAGTTCGACTTGGCTGGCCAAAATGTCGCGCACGTACTCCTTGGTGGGCTTGAGTTCAAGAAGCTCGGGGAAGTCGCCGTCTCCGACAAGCTCGCTGTAGTGCATGCCCTCGTACTTCTCGAGCAGCTGCGCCACCATGTGCAGGTGCATGATCTCCTGCTCGAGGTGCTCACCCCAGAGCTTCTTGACGTAGGAGTCGGTTTCGGTTTCGAAGAAGGACTTGTACAGCCAACACTCGTGATACTCGTGCAGTAGCAGCATCTGCATCCAGCTGAGAGAGGGGTCAAGCAGCGATCCGTACTGAGTAACGTGTTCTTCCTCGACCATGCCGATCTCCTGATACAGATCGCGACCAGGACCTTCAGGAATAGTATTGCCTACGTTCATGTAGAAGTTCATGGTTTGCTGCTCGCCAGCGACAAGCGTCATGGCTCCCATGATGGTTTGCAGCGCCATCTTCTTTCCGTTTCCTGCATAGAAGACGGTATCGGCGGGATGGCGATGCTCGGCAATGGTGGGGCGACCGGGCGTGATCTCAACCATATCGAGCGTGAGCTTATGCGCGGACACGTCGCCGTCGAAATCGAGCAAGTTGGAATAGCGGTACAGGTGGTCGAAGTCCTCGAGCAGCGCGAAGTCCATGGCGGCCTTCACGTAGGGGTCGGGCTCCTTCATGGCCAGGCAGGCGGTAAGGTCGACGGCAAGTTGCTCATAGCCGATGGTCGTTTCAAGCGCGCTCTCGGTGCTGGGGCTCATCCAGTTGATGCGCTTCTGCTGCATCTGCTCGTGCCTGCGCGTGAGCGCCAGATCGCGCCTGAGCTCGTTGTCCATGCAGTGGCGGTGGAAGTTGTGGCCGAACATGGTGGCCTCAACCTCGATGCCGTTCATGAGGATGATGCGTTCTTTGGTGAACGGATCGGCGGCCAGCTTGTCGTAGGGGGTTACGGAAAGGCCCTTCCAGTTCGGGGTGAGCTCGAGGATGGACTTGCTGGGTTTCTCTTTGAACGGATTCACGTGCTGTACCTCCTGGTTTGTGCTTTTGGATGGTATGCGCCTTGCGTCCTCGTCTTTCGGCGGCAAGGCGTTCATCATGCTATCTGCTCAAGACTCCCGAAGGGTCTTTGGGCATGCGAGCGTAAAGAAGGCGTGGGAGTTTCGCATTTCGTCCGTTTTCGCGAAGCGGTGCTATACTCAAACTCGAGGAAAACGAGTAGGGAAGGGCTGCCATGCGGATCATCAGGAAATCGCCTGCGGAAATCGAGGCGATGCGGGAGGCTGGTCGTGTTTCGGCGAAGGCGCTGCGCATCGTGGGCGAGCACGTGCGCCCGGGCGTGAGCACGCTCGAGCTTGACGAGATCGCCGAGGCCGTTATTCGAGCTGAAGGTGGCGTGCCGGCCTTCAAAGGGTACGGTGGCTTCCCTGGAAGCATTTGCGCTTCGGTGAACGAGCAGATCGTACATGGTATACCTTCAAGGCGCGTGGTGCTGAAAGAAGGCGACATCATCTCGATCGACACGGGAGCGGTGGTTGACGGATGGGTGGGCGACAATGCCTTCACCTATGCGGTTGGCAAGATTCGCCCCGAGTTGAAGAAGCTGCTCGAGGTGACGGAGAAAAGCATGTGGGCGGGTATCTCGGCTGCTCGCGTGGGCAATCGGCTGGGCGATATCGGGCATGCGGTGCAAACAGTCGCCGAATCTGCGGGCTATAGCGTAGTGCGCGAATACGTGGGGCATGGCATCGGTCGCGAAATGCACGAGGATCCCAACGTTCCCAACTACGGGCGCCCTCATACGGGGGTAAAGCTGGCTGCGGGTATGGTGCTTGCCATCGAGCCAATGGTGAACATGGGGACGCACCTGACGCGCCAGATGCCTGATGGGTGGCTCGTGTGCACGCGTGACGGCAAGCCGTCGGCGCACTTTGAGAAGACGGTCGCCATTACCGAGGCGGGACCCGTCGTTCTGACTGCGGAATAGTTTGACCTGTACGGCGCCTTCCGACCCGGGGCCCTCGCTGGGGGCACCTGCTTCGCTGCCCGCCTTCGGCTCGTGCGCTTCGCTGCCTCATGCTTTTTATGGGGCGCCCTTCGGGCGCTTTCAGGAATGGTGTTCAGAGTGCCCTCATCGAGGGTCCCGGGCCAGAAGGCGTCGGGGCTGCGGGCGTTCCTAGAAAAACGTCTTGGCGGCGTGCTCGTAGAAGTTCTCGCCGGAATGGCGCAGCAGTACGGTGGGTTCCGAGCCGCGCCTTACGTAGATGCGGCGGATGGGCGCCTCGAAGGGCACAAGCTCTCCGTCGACGAACAGGGTCGCCTCGCGGGTTGCGTAGTTGTCCTCAAGATCGATGCGCACCACATCGTTTTCGCCGGTAAGCACTGCGCGCGAGCGAATGGTGTGCGGTGCAAGCGGCACTACGATAAGCCCCATGAAGCTCGGCGCCACCAAGGGGCCGCCGGCGGAAAGGGCATAGGCGGTCGAACCGGTTGCCGTGGCCACCACCAAACCGTCGCCGCGCATAGACGCCATGTTCGCATCCGAGATATCCACTGAAAAGTCGATGATGCGCCCCATGGTTCCACGCGTGATGGCCATCTCGTTCAGCGAGAAGAAGGTATGGGGGGTTGCATCGTATCCTGCAAGGTTGGCATCATCGTCATAGGGGTCGGTCTCGCCGTCGAGCACCACGTCGATGCGCATGTTGGCGCGTCGCTCGGGCGTGACGGCGTCGGCCAGCGCCTCGGCGACGATGGTGATGACCCCATCGTCGGCCGAGTTCGCAAGGAATCCGAGGTGACCGAAATTGATGCCTAGAATGGGGATGTTCATACCGGCAAGCAGGCGTGCGGTGCGCAGGATGGTTCCATCGCCGCCGAGCGCTACGGCCAGGCCCTCGTCTGACTCGAAGGCCTTGCTTGCGACATCGGCAGCCCAGTCGGTCATGGTGTCGAAGGAATCGAGGATGCTAAACGTTATGTTCTGCGAGGCCAGGTACGTGCCGAGCAGCAGCGAGGCATCGATGGCCTTCGGGTTGGAGTTATTGCGGACGATGAGGATATGCATGAGGCTCGATTCTCGTTTTGGTATGATTGGGCGTCGAGCATTATAACCGATCAGCAGAAAGCTCCGTCGATGTCCCAGAAGCTCTCACGAGCTAAACACGCGCGCCCCGATGACCCTGCGGCGTGCGAACAGCCCGCGGCCTCCCGCGAGGTAGCTCCCACTACAAGCGAAGAAGCGGTGTCGCAGGACGGCGGCACGCAGCTTGCCGACCGTTCGATCGGTGCGTCGGCGGCTATCATCAGCGTATGCACCATCGTCTCGCGCATTACGGGCTTTATCCGCACGTGGGCGATGGCCTTTGCGCTGGGCTCCACCATGCTCTCAAGTGCCTATCAGGTGGCCAACAACCTGCCGAGCATGCTTTACGAGCTCGTGGTGGGCGGCATGCTGGTCACGGCGTTTCTGCCGGTCTACCTCTCGGTGAAGAAGCGCCTGGGAAACGAGGCGGGAAACGAATACGCTTCGAACCTGTTCACGCTCGTGCTCATCTTCCTGGGCCTCATGTCGCTTGCGTGCATCGCATTTCCCGCGCAGGTGGTCTACACGCAAAGCTTCTTCTCCGATCAAGCCGAAATGGCCGATGCGGTGTTCTTCTTCCAGATCTTCGCCATCCAGATCGTGTTCTATGGCTTAAGCTCTATCCTGTCGGGCCTGCTTAACGCCAACCGCGACTACCTGTGGTCTTCCATCGCGCCGGTGGCCAACAACGTCATCGTCATCGCGTCGTTTCTTGCGTTCGCCTTCATCGCGCCAGAGAACTACACCTTGGCACTTTGGATCATCGCCGTGGGAAACCCGCTCGGCGTGTTCGCGCAGATGGTCATTCAGTGGCCGGCCCTCAAGCGAAACGGCATCCGCCTGCGCCTGCGCGTGAACCTGAAGGATCCGGCGCTTGCCGAGACGTTGCGCATCGGGCTTCCGGCGGTGTTCGTCATGGTGTGCTCGTTTGCCGTGGTGTCGGTGCAAAACGCTGCTGCGTACGCCTTCGCCGACGAGGGCCCTTCTATCATCGCGTACGCGCGCTTGTGGTACACGCTCCCGTACTCGTTCCTCGCGGTTCCCATTACCACGGCTATGTTCACCGAGCTGTCAGACATGCAATCCGATGGCGACATGGGCGGCGTGAAGCGCGGCATCCTTTCCGGCACGAACCAGATCATGTTCCTCATGATCCCCTTTGCGATGTACCTCATCGTGTTTGCGGTGCCGCTGGTGACGCTGTACCAGGCGGGCGCCTTCACGGCCGACGCAGTGGGTTCGATTGCGAGCTATCTGTGCGCGTTGGCGCTCTCGCTGCCCATTTACGGGGTGCACACGTATCTGCAGAAGGTGTTCAGCAGCTTGCGCCGCATGGGGGTCTTCGCGCTTATCAACCTGTTCAACAGCGCGTTGCAGGCGGCTCTGGTCATTTTGGCGGCCGTGACGCGGGTGCTGCCCATCGAGAGCATTGCCTGGACGTCCATCGTGTTCTACGGCTTGGGCGATGTGGTCATGTTCGCGTACCTGCGCGCGCGGTTCGGCGCGTTCGGGTTCGGCTCGACGGTGCGTACGTGCGTGAAGGCGACGCTGCTCGGCGTGGCAGGCGCTGCGGCTGGCGCGGCGGTGCTCGGCGCGGCGAACGCGCTTGTCCCGTTCGCGGGTTCCATCCCGCTGGCGTTTGCCTACGTGGTTGCGGGCGGACTGGTAAGCCTCGTGGTGACGTTTGGCTTGTCGTATCGGCTCAAGGTGGCCGAAGCGGGCTTCGTGAACGGGCTCATCGACAAATTCGTGCGTAAGATCAAGCGATCTTAGGAGGCATTTGAAATGACGAATCGTGCGAAAGGGGCGCGCATTGCCTGCGCTTCTGATGTGAAGAATCTGCTCAAGCCCGTGGTGGTGGGCGGTGACATTCTGGCGTACAGCTACGTGCGCGAGCTGCATCGCGCCTTCGGCATCACGCGCACCATCGTGCTGGCGACTCAGGACATCAAGATGCTCTCGGCGAGCAGCTTCACCGACTATCGCTTGGTTGCGGGCCTTCACGAACCCGAGGTGCTGCTTTCGACGCTTGAGGGCATTGCGGAAAAGCTGCGTGCGGAAAACCCTGCGTACGTACCGCTTGTTCTCGGTTGCGACGACTGCCATGCGCGCATGCTCTCGGGCGGCAAGGAGCGCCTCGAGAGGGCTGGTTTCGTGGTGCCCTACATCGATTTTGCCCTGCTTGACGAGATCACCCAGAAGCGCCGCTTCTATGAAATATGCGATGAGCTGGGAATTCCGTATCCGAAAACGTGGTATTTCGACTGCAGCGCGGCCGGTCCCGAAAAGCTGCCGGTGCACGAGTTTCCGTATCCGCTGATCGCGAAGCCCTCCAATTCGGCGCAGTTCCAGGATGCCACCATTGCGCGTAAGCGCAAGATCTACGAGATCGAAAGCCCCGAGGAGCTGGCCGAGGTGTGGCGCAGCATCCGCGAGAGCGACTACGACAACCTGCTCGTGCTGCAGGATTTCATTCCCGGCGAGGACGATGCCATCCGCACGCTCACCACGTTCTCGACGTGCGGCGGGCAGATGCGCGTGGTTTCGGGCGGCGTGGTGTGCCTGCAGGATCACGATCCCACGGCGCTTGGCAACCCGCTGTGTATCATGGGGGAGAAGGAGCCGGCCATCGTCGAGGCGGCGGCGCGCTTCCTCGCGCATGTGGGATACCGCGGGTTTGCGAACTTCGACATCAAGTTTGACTGCCGTGACGGGTCATTCCGCTTCTTCGAGGTGAACACGCGCTGCGGCCGCAACACCTACTACATGAGCCTGGGCGGCGTGAACTTCGTCGAGCTTATCGTACGTGAATTCGTTTTGGGCGAAGCGCCCGAGGAGCGCGAGGCGTACCAGCCCTTCGTGTACAGCTGCGTGCCCGAATACGTGCTTGTGCGCAGCATGAAGGACGCGGGTCGTTTGGCGGCGGCGCGCAAGCTTCTGAAGACGACGAAGGACGCTTACCCGTTGCGCTACGCGCCCGATAGCCTGGCGCACAACCTGTGGGCGGGCATCATGTACGTCAACCAGATCCGCAAGTTCAAGCGCTTCTACTGGGACACCGGCGGCAAGCAGCTGAAGTAAGCGAATGATGGCGGGACCCACGCGGCGTCCCGCCTGTTGTCTCACGGGTTTTTCGCACGAGTGGGGTATCATCTCTTTCATCATGGTTTCCGCGAGGAAGGGGCCTTCATGAAACGAGTGGGAAGGTTGATGTTCGCTCTGGGCGTTGCGGCGTGCGTGACGCTGGGGCTTGTAGCGGGACCTGCGCTGGCCAACTCGGCTCGCACGCAGTGGGAGGGCGTTTCCGCGACAGGCGCTATTGTGGCTGGGTCCGACGTCGAGGGCGGAGCGTGCCCCATCGTGGTCGAGCGTGAGCTGCTGACGTTTGACATCCAGGAGTTTCCGCGCGAATACCCTGATCCCAGCGGCTCCGATACGTACGACGCTAGCGTGACGGCCGAGTACACCTTTTCCAACCCCGCCGATTACGCGGTGTCCGCCACGCTGCTGTTCCCGTTCGGCAAGCTTCCCGATTACGGGCCTTACCCCATAGAGGACAACATGGCCGCCGCCGAGGCGCAGCGCTACGGCATCACCGTGGACGGAAACTCTGCGGAATCGGTGGTGCGTCACACGCTTTCGTATCCCTACGATGCGTTTGACCTCGAGGAAGATCTGGCTCTTCTGCTCGACGGGTACGTGGAGGACCCCTTCTTCACATCCAATCTGCCCGTCACGCGTTTCTCCTACGAAATAAGCGGCCTGCCCGAAGATGCGCGCACGGCCACCATCGGTTTTCGTTGGACTCCCTCCGATGGCGCCAAGGTGCTGCTGGTGAACCAGAGCGGCTACCAGCAACTCGATGACGGTGAGGGCAGCGTGATGCTGAGCACGTGGGCCGAAAACGGCCTTGCGGTCGATGTGTACGTGTTCGGAAAGGCGCCCGAGGGCATTCTGGCGGGTCTGTTTGAGAACAGCAGTTGCGAGGCCGGCCTTGACGGGCGCATAACCAATGTCGGCAACACTACGATGACCTTCGAGGAGTTTGCGCTGCAGGCGTGGGACGAGGGCGGCGACGTGCTGCGCCACGACTGGTACAACGCCATGGTAGCCGACCTGCGCTTCTGCGAGCAGAGCGGCGACGGCGTGATCATGTGCGATTTCGTGCACGGATCGGGGTTTGATCTTACGCACATGCTCATGCAGTGGTACGAGTACGAGCTCTCCTTCGAGCCCGGCCAGACGCTCGTGAACGCGGTCACGGCTCCGCTGTACCCGGCCATTAACGCAAGCTACGATCCGCCGATTTACGGGTATTCCTACCTGCTCTCGCCTGCGAGCACATGGGCAGAATTCGGACGTCTTGACGTGGTGGTGAACACCCCGTTCTTCATGACGGGAAGCCAGCTTGACGGCGTGAAGGGCGATGTCGAGCTGGGGTATCCGGGCGAGAACGCCGCAGGGTTTGAGAAGGTCGAGGGCGGTTACGCGCTGTCTTCGGAAGGCCTGCCCGACGGTGAGCTGGCGTTTTCGCTAAGCGCCGAAGAGGATCCTGCCAAGGCACGCAACGACTATGCGATCTCGATGGGGCTCATGTTCGGCGGCATGATTCTGGCGTTCGTGGTGGTGCTGGGGCTTATCGGCTTGGCTATCGGATTTGTGGTGGGCCGCCTGCTCAAGAGGAGGCGCCGATGACGGAAGGGCGTGTTGCCGCAGAGGGGCTCGAGCGCGCGGCGGAGGTGCTTGCGCGCGGCGGGGCCGTCGTGTTTCCCACCGACACAGTGGTGGGGCTGGGCGTTTCAGTTGAAGCCGCTCGCAGTCCGCGAGCCCTGTTCGACATCAAGGGGCGCGACGAGGGAAAGCCCATTGCCTGGTTGGTTGGCGGTGTGGACGATTTGAGCCGCTACGGCATTGACGTTCCTGAAGTGGCCTTCGAGCTGGCTCGGCGTCATTGGCCGGGGCCGCTTACGCTTATCGTGCGCGCATCCGAGGCCGTACCGCACGCGTTTCGCGGGGCGGACGGCACCATTGGCTTGCGCATGCCCAACCATGCGACGGCGCTGTCGCTCATTCGCGCGGCGGGCTGCCCGCTTGCCACCACGTCGGCCAACATCGCGGGAGAGCCCGCACCGCGAACGTTGGCCGAGCTTGACGTGCGCATTGCCGAGCGCGCCGCCTGCGTCGTGGGCGAAGCTGCGCGTGATGCGGACGCTTCCGAGGCTTCGGGCCTCGCCTCGACCGTCATCGATTGTACGGGTGCGCATGCGCGCATCGTGAGGGAAGGATCTGTGACTATGCCTGATGTTCTTGCAGCCGAAGAGGCCGTCGCCTTGAAGGGGCGGGGGGCTTCCAAGCCTTTCGACGTGGCGCGCGAGGAAGGCTCGTTCGTTTCCTTTGACGAGGTGTCGCGCATTCATGTTCAGTGGTGGATTCCCGTTTTGCCAAGCGGGGAGGGGGAGGGCCTTGGCCAGTCCGTGCAGGCTTCCCCGCGCGCCGTCATACAGCTCATTCACGGCATGGCCGAGCACATCGGGCGCTACGAGCGCTTCGCCACCTACCTTGCCGAACGCGGCTTTGCCGTATGCGGGCACGACCACATCGGGCACGGACGCAGCGTCGTGTCTTCCGATGACCTTGGCTGCCTGCCGCCGAAGGACGGCAAGCGCATCATGATCGTCGATGCGCACGAAGTGCGCAAAATGGCCGCCGAACGCTTCCCGGGCGTTCCCCATATCATGTTCGGGCATTCTATGGGCAGCTTCGTGCTTCGGGCCTACCTGGCGCGCCACGGGCGCGGACTTGCCGGCGCCGTGGTGTGCGGCACGGGCAATCAGGCGCTTGCGCTTTCGAGGGCGGGAAACGCGCTTGCGAACCTGCTGTGCAAGATTCGCGGGCCGCGCTCGACGAGCTCCCTCATCCACAACATGGCGGTTGGAGCGTACGGAAAGGCTGTTCCGAATGCGCGCACGCCGCACGATTGGATCTCCACCGACCCGGCCGTCATCGACGCTTATGCGGCTGACCCGCTGTGTGCCTACCAGTTCTCGGTTGGCGGGTACGCGGCCTTGACCGATCTGACCGCCGAGGTGGTGACCGCCGAATGCGCGGCGGGCGTGCCCAAGGACCTTCCGCTGCTCTACGTTGCGGGCGCCGAGGATCCGGTGGGTGATTTCGGCAAGGGCGTGCGCGCGGCGGCCCAGCTTGCGAAGGCTGCCGGTGTGGCCGATGTCGAGACCATCATCTACGAGGGCATGCGTCATGAGATTCTGAACGAGCCTGACCATGCCCGCGTGCATGCCGATGTTGCCGCTTGGGTGGAATCGAAGTTTGCAAAGTGAGGGCCGATCGCGCAAGATGATTGATCGGCCGACCTACGAAGGGGGATTACTCATGGGCAAGTACGTTATCGCGCTCGATCAGGGAACCACGTCCTCGCGCGCTATGCTTATCGACGCGCAGGGGCGTGCGGTGGATTCGGTGCAGCGGCCCTTCCCGCAAATCTACCCGCAGCCGGGTTGGGTCGAGCATGATCCAGCCGACATCCTTTCTTCCCAACTGGGCGCCTTCGCCGAGCTTATGGTGGCCAATGGCCTCGGCCCCGACGACGTAGACTCCATCGGCATCACCAACCAGCGTGAAACCACGATCGTGTGGGATCGCGAAACCGGCGAGCCGGTTGCCAACGCCATCGTGTGGCAGTGCCGTCGCACCGCCGGCATCGTCGATGAGCTGTGCGGAAGCCCCGAAGTGGCCGCCGAGGTGACTGCGCGCACCGGCCTTGTTCCCGATGCCTACTTCTCGGCCAGCAAGATCAAGTGGATCCTCGACAACGTGGAGGGCGCACATGAGCGCGCCGAGGCGGGCGGACTTGCCTTCGGCACGGTGGACACGTGGCTCATCTGGACGCTCACGCATGGACGCGTGCACGCCACCGACGTCACCAACGCAAGCCGCACCATGCTCTACAACATTCACGAGGGCTGCTGGGACCCCTATCTCATGGAGCTTTTCGACGTACCCGCGTCGATGATGCCCGACGTACGCCCCTCTGCGGCCGATTACGGCGTTACGTCGAATCCGGGTCTCGTGCAGGGCATCCCCATTCGCGGTGTGGCGGGCGACCAACAGGCGGCGCTTTTCGGGCAGTGCTGCTTTACGGCCGGCATGGCGAAAAACACGTACGGAACGGGCTGCTTTTTGCTCATGCATACGGGAAGCCATGCGTGCGAGTCGAAGAACGGCCTGGTTACCACCATCGCCGCCTCGGCTCCGGGCGTGGCTGGCACCGAGTACGCCCTTGAGGGCAGCGTGTTCGTAGCCGGCGCGCTCATCCAGTGGCTGCGTGACGAGCTCAAGATCATCGAGACGGCCGCGGAAACTGATGCGCTTGCGCGTAGCGTGCCCGATACGGGCGGTGTGTACGTCGTGCCTGCGTTCACGGGGTTGGGCGCGCCGTACTGGCAGCCTGATGCGCGCGGAACCATCACGGGCCTTACGCGCGGAACGGGCCGGGCGCACATCGTGCGCGCGGCACTCGAGGCGCTGGCATACCAGGTGAGCGACCTTGTGCGCGCCATGGAGGACGATGCGGGTGCGCCCATGCGCGCGCTCAACGTCGACGGTGGCGCTTCGGCCAACGACTTCCTCATGCAGTTCCAAGCTGACGTGCTGGAGCTGCCCATCATGCGTCCGGCCAACACCGAGACTACCGCGCTTGGCGCGGCGTACTTGGCGGGTCTGACAACCGGCTTCTGGAAGGACGTCGACGCCCTGCGGGCTTTGCGCGCAAGCGACGAGGCTTTCGAGCCGGCTATGGACGCCGCACAGCGTGAGTCCCTGCTGGCCGGCTGGCGCGAAGCCGTCCGCCGCACCATGTAGGGCGAATCAATCCACCTGCACGTCCGACGAACAGGAGGTGCGCCATGAGCAGACGTTCGCAGAAGAGGGCAGTGCGACTGTTGGCCTTGATCTCGGTCGGGCTGCTTGCCGCCCTCGCGGCGCTCACCGCGCAGTACGTGGGTGTGAAGTTCCCCAACGCCGAGCACGCTAACGAGGTTGCGCTTCCAAATGTTGATGCGGAAGCGGCATTGATCGCTGCTGTCTTGGTGGTCCTCGCCCTAGTTCTCTATCTTGCTCTTGGACGGCCCGTGGCGCCCGACGCTGAAGCATCCGAGTGGCAATCCATCCTCCGAGGTGAGCTGCATCCAGCGGTCTTCGGGCGTCTCTGTCGTTGGAACCGAGCCAATTCGACTGATTTGGCGGCCACGATCATGCGCCTTATTCGCAAGGACGTTGTTCGCGCGCGGCGCGGGGCGACGTTGGATTACGCTGGAGTGACCGGCCTCGCCAATCCTGAGGAGGACGCCGAGGGGTTGTTTTCCCGCAGGGTCTAACTCGCAAGTCGGTTTTCCGGGAAAGAGGCGTTCAATCATGATGGGGTTTTCCGGTCTCCGCGTTGAAAAGAGCGATGCTATCCAGGGCCGGGGAAAGCGCGCTCGGGTCAAACTGGGCACGATGGCGGTTTGCTTGTGCCTTGCCGCAATCCCGATCTCGCTTTTCGGATGCGTCGCGGAAGAGGGTGGAGCGGTTGCGCGCTGGACGCCCGAATGGGAGGCCGAAGACTACTTCTCCTCTTGCGACGCGGGTTCAGATGTGGTGATGACAACCTTTTCTTTTTACGGCGCCGAATACCATCAAGCTGTGGAGGGCTATGTGGAGGAGCGGGAGTTTTCCGATTGGAGGGAGCGGCTGGAGGCAGACGGGGCGATCCCGGCAATCGACAGCCATCCGCTCTTTGACTGCAGGGTTCGATACGATGCTGACGGCGGTATTTCCAGCGTAACGATGTCCTGGCATCGCAGGGGCGAAATGACCGATTACAGCGATTTGGAAATTCTCGCCGGACGCCAGGAGGTTAAGCGGGTCGAGGATTCCCAGGCTGTCGAATGCGATGAAAACGGCGATCCGATCGAGCCTCGCGTCACCGTAACGGAGCGGGATGGCGTGCGACTTGTCGCGGAGGGAGCCGAAAACAGGGAGAAGTCCCTGACGTTCGAAAACGACAGCGGTTGGTACCGGGTTTCCGGGTCGTTCAACAACAGCTACGAATCCGTCGTCGAGCTGCTGGACTGGATCTGGGAGCACCCTTTGGACTTCAGCCTGTTCTCCATGGAGGCAGGGGAGTCGTGACCGCTGGAACGAGTCAATGTCTGGTTCGTTGGCTTGGCGCGTTGCTTTGGCAGAAACTGACGGTTTGTCTCGATCGGGCCCTCCCGTGGCAGAAACTGACGGTTTGGAGCACCCAAACCGTCAGTTTCTGCCAGAAAGTGGCAGGTTTCGACGGTTTGGATCAGTTTCGGGGCCTTCCGACTAGGACAAACCGTCGTTTTCTGCCACGAGGAAGGCAAATCGATACAAACCGTCGTTTTCTGCCAGAATGAAACCACCACCGTTAAACCGAGTATCGACATGCGTTCGATGGGCGTGGAGATGTTCGCCAAAACCACGCAATCGATCCACATTCCTAAGGTGAGTTGAAATATCCGTGTCGATCGCGGTTTAACGGAGATGGGCGGCATCGGGTTGTTGCCGCATTCGCCGTCTGGCGCGCGCTCGTCTTGCGAAACGCAACGCATGCCGCGGAATTATCATGCTGGAAACGCAGATGCGATAATATGCGCTCATCTGGCGCTTCGGCGCCCTCGTTTTGTTTTTACTTACGGAAAGGCACATCATGCGCATCAGCATTGCAAGCGATCACGCCGGCTTCGAGCAGAAGCAGATTCTGGCAGCCTACCTGGTCGAGCAGGGTCACGAAGTGGTCGACCGAGGTCCCGCCAACGATGACCGCGTCGATTATCCCGATTATGCCGAGCTGGTGGCGCGTGACGTGGCTGACGGCGTTGTCGAGCGCGGCGTTCTGGTATGCGGAACGGGTATCGGCATGGCGATTGCCGCGTGCAAGGTGAGCGGCATCCGCGCCGTCAACGTGATCAACACCGAGTTCGCCGCCCTTTCCCGTGAGCACAACGACGCCAACGTGGTTACGCTTTCCGGACGCTTTGTCGAGCCTGACGTCAACAAGGCCATCCTCGACACGTTCCTTTCTACCGAATTCGGTGGCGGCCGCCACGCAGGACGCGTCGAGAAGATCATGGCGCTCGAGGGGAAATAAGCATGGCGATGGATTTTCTGGCTCAGTCCGATCCGGCTGTTCTCGCGGCAATAAACGCCGAGCTCGACCGTCAGCGCGAAAGCATCGAGCTTATCGCGTCTGAGAACTTCACCTCGCGCGCGGTCATGGAGGCCGTGAGCAGCGTGCTTACTAACAAGTACGCAGAGGGCTATCCCGGCAAGCGCTATTACGGCGGTTGCGAGAAGGTTGACGTGGTGGAGGACATCGCGCGTGAGCGCGCCTGCGAGCTGTTCGGCGCGAAGTTCGCCAACGTCCAGCCGCATTCGGGCGCAAGCGCGAACTTCGGCGCGTATCTTTCCATGATCGAGGCGGGCGACACCGTGCTCGGCATGAGCCTTGACCACGGCGGGCACCTCACGCACGGTTCGCCGGTGAACTTCTCGGGCCTGCTGTTCAATTGCGTATCCTACGGGGTGGACCCCGTCACCGAGACCATCGACTACGACGAACTTGAGCGCATCGCAAAGGAGGTGCGCCCGAAGGTGATCGTCGGCGGCGCCTCGGCGTACCCGCGCCTCATTGATTTCGAGCGCATGGCGAATATCGCGCATGAGGTGGACGCCTACCTCATGATCGACATGGCCCACATTGCCGGCCTCGTGGCGGGAGGCGCGCATCCCAGCCCCGTGCCCTATGCCGACATCGTGACCTCGACCAGCCACAAGACCCTGCGCGGCCCGCGCGGCGGCTTTATCCTCACCAACAACGAGGAGCTCTACAAGAAGATCAACAAGGCCATCTTCCCCGGCGCGCAAGGCGGCCCCCTCATGCATGTGATCGCCGGCAAGGCGGTTGCATTCGGCGAGGCGCTCACGCCCGAGTTCAAGGACTACGCGCATCGCGTGGTGGAAAACGCCGCGGCTATGGGGCAGGGCCTTACCGACGGCGGCCTGCGCCTGGTGTCGGGCGGCACCGACAACCATCTGTGCCTGGTGGACCTCACCGCCGCCGACGTCACGGGCAAGGATGCCGAGAAGCTGCTCGAGTCGGTGCACCTGACGGCGAACAAGAACTCCATCCCCAACGAGCCGCGCAGCCCCTTCGTGACGAGCGGCATCCGCGTGGGAGCGGCCGCCGGCACCACCCGCGGCATTACGCGCGATGAGTTCTACGAGATCGGCCAGCTTATTGCCGCGACCATCTTCAACGCGGAAAACGAGGCCGTGAAGGCGGATGTGCGCAAGAAGGCCCAGGCCATCTTGGATGCCCATCCCCTCTATCCGGGTTTGACATATTAGGGAACGAACGGGACGGGGAATGGGAAGTGATTCCGGCTTCCTGTCCCACTAGGGTTCGGGCTGGGAAGGTGCTCACCAAGCGAGTTCCGCAGCGACGAAAACAGCCCAGTGGGCTGTTTTCCAAAGCGAGGACTGTTTGAGCGACTGAGCTCCTTCCCAGCCCGGACCCGTCAGGATGAAGCAGGCCCCAGTAAAGGAGGCAAGACGATGCAGGATAACAGGCCCAGCTGGGACGAGTACTTCATGACGCTGGCGAACCAGGTGGCTACGCGCACTACGTGCCTGCGCCGCGGGGTGGGGGCTGTCATTGTGAAGGACCGCCGCATTCTGGCCACGGGCTACAATGGCGTGCCTACCGGCCTTGCGCACTGCGCCGAAACGGGCTGCCTGCGCCAGGAGCTGGGCATCCCCAGCGGGCAACGTCATGAGATCTGCCGCGGCTTGCATGCCGAGCAGAATGCCATCATCCAAGCGGCCCGTCACGGCATCAACATTGACGGCGCGACCATCTACGTGAACACGCAGCCGTGCGTGGTGTGCGCAAAGATGCTCATCAACTCCGGAATCGTCGAGGTGGTGTACCAGAATCCGTATCCGGACGAGCTTGCCATGTCCATGCTGCAGGAATCGGGAATGAAGCTGCGCGTGTTCGATTTCGCGTAAAGAAACCCCCGCAATATACGCCGCGAAGCATCCAAAGGCCCCCTGTGGGGCCTTCGCCGTTTACGCGACAAGTGCGCCACTTGCTAATAATTTGAAGGAATTTTGAAGGCGTCCTGTGTTTTTTCGCTATGATAGCCGACGGTTTTAGAGTACGCGCATTGCGCATTGAGACGAGAGCGGGATATGGCGGCAGCGATCATACTTGGTTTCCTTGCGGGAGCTTTGGGGTTCTTGCCTCTGTTCATCGGCTTGCGCATGACGAAGAAAGTGACTGAGACCAGCAATTTCGGCCACATGGCCATCCTTATGCTGGCGCTCGTCGTTTCCTTCGTCATATTGTTCGCGACGGCCATCGTGTGCATTAACGTGGCCCGTGACGTCGTCCTCTTCTTCGTTCTCTCTGAAGCCATTGGTTTGTGTGTGGTCACTATCGGCTTTGGTATCGCCAGAGCCGTGAGGAAATAAGCAAGGAAAGGTTTGACACGTGGACGCTCTTTCTATTCTTTCCGCCGATGTGCCCCATCTTCAGGAATCCTTCAATTCCGCGGTGGTTATCGGCACGGCAGAGATCGGCATGACGCAGTACATCCTGTGGATGATCATCTGCTGGCTCATCACCCTGGCCGTCGTTATGGCTGGCGCCAAGAAGCTGAGCTTGGTTCCCAGCGGTAAGTTCTCGAGCATCGTCGAGTACGGCTACAACTTCGTCGCCAAGGACATGGGCGAGGGCGTTATCGGTCATGGCTACAAGAAGCACGTGCCCTTCCTGGCCACGATGTTCTTCTTCATCCTGATCAGCAACTTCGTCGGCCTTATCCCCGGCTGCAAGACCCCCACGGGCACCATTTCGGTTACCTGGGCGCTTGCCACCATCTCGTTCTTCTACTTCAACTACTACGGCATCAAGGCTCATGGCGGCCTGGCTTACATTAAGTCGCTGGCTCCGTCTGGCCTGCCGAAGCCGATGGTTCCCATCATCTGGTTCTTCGAGCTCATCTCGCTCATCCTGCGTTGGCTCACCCTGGCTGTCCGACTTTACGGCAACATGTTCGCCGGTCACATGGTTCTCGGCATCTTCGCCCTGGCCGCCAGCGTGTTCCTGACCACCGGTATCCAGGCTGCCGACTTCCTGACCGCGGGCCTTTCCATTCCGTGGTTCCTGATGGTCGTTGCCATGTACGCGCTCGAGACGCTGGTCGCCTTCCTGCAGGCCTATGTCTTCACCATCCTGAGCGCCGTGTACATCAACCTGGCAACCTCTTCTCACTAAGCCGCAAGGCTTGCGCGTCGCGGTAGGCGGCGTGCGCGCGGGCCACGCCCGCAATCCCGTTCGGGTTTATCCGGCACCCACGTGGCCGGTGACCATATGTAGTAATAGTTTTTGGGAAACAGGCTCAAAAACGGTAAAAGGAGGAAACTCATGGCAGAAACCACCCTTATCATTGCCGCACTGAAGGTTGTCGGCTACGGCCTCGGCGCAATCGGCCCTGGCATCGGCATCGGCATCGCTTGCTACGGCTGCTGCGTCGCTTCCGCTCGCCAGCCCGAGCTCGCCGGCCGTATGTTCACCAACTTCATCATCGGTGCGGCTCTTGCTGAGGCACTTGCCCTCATCGGCTTCGTTCTTGCGTTCATTATGTAAATCTCTTCAGTCTGATTCGCTAAGTTAAGCCGCGAAAAGGCTAGAAGGAGGTACGTACGTGAAAACAAGAGCGAACAAAGTAGCTAAGCTTGGCGCCTGCGCGCTGGCTGTCTCGGCTGCTTTCCCTGCGCTCGCGTTTGCTAGCGAAGAAGGCGAGGGTGCCGCGGGCATTTCCGCGATCCTCCCCAACATGATGGAGTTCATCCCCATGTTGCTTGCCTTCATCATCCTCTGGATCATCCTCGCGAAGTTCGGTTGGCCCAAGTTCAACGGCATGCTCGAGAAGCGCGAGAATACCATCAGGGAAGCCCTGAAGAAGTCCGAGGAAGCTCAGATCGAGAGCGAGCGCGTGCTTAAGGAGTACAAGGAGCAGCTCGCAGACGCGAAGGCTCAGTCTGCCCAGATCATCGCCGAGGCTCGTGCCACCGGTGAGGCTGTCAAGGCTGACATTACCGCTAAGGCCCAGGCCGAGGCGGCTGACATGATCGCCAAGGCGAAGGTGGCTATCGAGGCCGAGAAGAAGCAGGCTGTCGCCGATCTTCAGGCTTCCGTTGCAGACATCTCGGTTGACGTTGCAGCCCGACTCATCGGCGAGGAGCTCACCGATGACGAGCATCGCAAGATCATCGAGCGCTACGTGAATGAGGCAGGTAGCTTCAATGCCAACTAATCGTCTTGTCGTCAAAGAACAAATCGCCACGTACGCCAGCGTCCTGTATGACGCCGCGTACGAGGCTGGCGGGCAGGATGCCGTGCTCGAGGTGCGCAACCAGATGGAGCAGATCGTCTCCATCATGCACTCCGACATGGAACTTTCCGGCGCCCTGAACAACACCGGTTACACCGCCGAGCAGCGCAATGGCCTTGCTAAGGCCGTCTTCGCCGAGTGCAATCCCGCGCTCGTCGAGGTTTTGGCCGTTATGGCCGAGCGCGGCGACGCCGACATGATCGACCGCGTGTGCCAGGCTGTCGGAGAGCTACTTGATACCAAGTTGAATGTGTGTGTGGTAGACGTTACGACCGTCGTTGCACTCGACGACAACCTGCGCCACATCATTACGAAAAAGGCCGAAGCCGATCTGGGCAAGACCGTCGTCCTGCGTGAGCGCATCGACGAGTCCATTTTGGGCGGCATCATCATGAGCACGGGCGGCAAGTACATCGACGCATCCGTCGTGTCGCAGCTCAACAAGGCGCGCAACGTGCTCAAGGAAACAACAGATGGAGGTGAATGCTAGTGACTGAAATCACCGCTAAGTCTATTGACGATGCTCTGCGCAAGCAGCTTGATGCTCTGAATGTCAGCGTCGAGTCTCGCGAGGTCGGTACGGTTATCCAGGTCGGCGACGGTATTGCTCGCGTCGACGGTCTGCGTGACGCTATGGCAGGCGAGCTCCTCGAGTTCGTGGGTGAGGGCGGCAAGACCGTGTATGGTCTGGCCCAGAACCTCGAAGAGGATGAGGTTGGCGCTGTTCTTCTCGGTGACGTCACCGCAATCAAGGAAAACGACCAGGTTCGCACCACTGGTCGTATCGTGGAAGTTCCGGCAGGCAAGGGCCTGCTCGGCCGCGTTGTCAACCCGCTCGGCATGCCTATCGACGGCAAGGGCCCCATCAATGCTGAGGGCTATCGTCCCGTCGAGTTCAAGGCTCCCGGCGTTATTTCCCGCCAGCCCGTGCACGAGCCCGTGCAGACCGGTATCCTCGCTATCGACTCGATGATCCCGATCGGTCGCGGCCAGCGCGAGCTCATCATCGGCGACCGCCAGACCGGTAAGACCGCTATCGCGGTTGACGCCATCATCAACCAGAAGAATACCGACATCATCTGCATTTATGTCGCTATCGGCCAGAAGGCCTCCACGGTTGCGGGCATCGTCGAGACCCTCGAGCGTCACGGCGTTATGGAGAAGACCATCATCGTCGCCGCCAACGCTTCCGACTCTGCTCCGCTGCAGTACATCGCTCCTATGGCCGGCGCTGCCATGGGCGAGTACTTCATCTACAACGGCGAAGACGGCCAGCCCGCCTCCAAGGAGAACCCGGGTCGTGCGGTCCTCATCATCTACGATGACCTGTCCAAGCAGGCCGTTGCCTACCGTCAGATGTCTCTGACCCTGCGTCGTCCTCCGGGACGCGAGGCTTACCCCGGCGACGTCTTCTACCTGCATTCTCGCCTGCTCGAGCGTGCCGTGAAGATGTCCGAGGAGAACGGCTCTGGCTCCATGACGGCTCTGCCCATCATCGAGACCCAGGCTGGCGACGTTTCGGCATACATTCCGACCAACGTCATCTCCATTACCGACGGTCAGATCTTCCTCCAGACCGACCTCTTCTTCCAGGGTCAGCGCCCTGCAGTCGACGTCGGTATCTCGGTTTCCCGCGTCGGCGGCTCCGCTCAGATCAAGGCTATGAAGCAGGTCGCAGGCTCTCTGCGTCTTGACCTGGCCTCCTATCGTGAGCTTCAGGCGTTCACCCAGTTCGGCTCCGACCTGGACAAGGCTACCCAGGACCAGCTCAACCGCGGTGCTCGCATGACCGAGCTTCTGAAGCAGGGCCGTTACAACCCGATGCCGGTCGAGGAGCAGGTCACTGCTATCTACGCTGGCAACCAGGGCTTCCTGGACGACCTGCCGGTTTCCGACGTCGTCCGCTTCCGTGCCGAGCTGCTCGACTACATGCGCGCCTCGAAGCCTGAGGTTCTGGCCGCTATCGTCGAGAAGAAGACGCTGAACGACGAGATCAAGGCTGATCTGGATGCTGCTATCGCCGCGTTCAAACAGTCCTTCGCGGCAACAGCTTAAAGGCAGGTAGACCATGCCCAACCTTCACGATATCGAAAGGCGTATCAAGTCCGTCACTTCGACGAAGCAGATCACGCGCACCATGGAAATGGTCGCGGCGGCAAAGATTCGCAAGTCCACCGAGCGCATGGTTAGCTCGCTGCCTTGGGCTGTCACCGTTTCTGACATGCTCATCAACGCGGCTAAGTATGCCCCGGTTGATTCCGAGCCGTTGCTCCAGGTCCATGATGAGGTCAAGCGTTCTCTTCTCGTGGTCGTGACCTCTGACCGTGGCCTTGCTGGTGGCTTCAACAGCAACGTGCTGCGCTACGCCGATAAGCTCATCAAGGAGAAGGAACGTCAGGGCATCGAGGTTAAGGTTGTTGCGTGTGGCAAGAAGGCCATCGGTTACTTCAACTACCGCAACATCAAGCCGGTTATGGAATTCGCGGGTCTTTCCGCTGATCCTACTTACGAGCAGGCAGCGCAGATTTCCGTTTATGCAGGCAACGCCTATCGCGAGGGCGAACTTGACGAGGTCATCGTCATTTACAACCACGCGAAGAACGCTGCCGAGCAGAGGCTCATCGAGCAGCAGGTGCTGCCCGTGTGCCAGAAGACCTATGCCGAGATTTTGGGCTTGAACAAGCAGGAAGACGTCTTCGCCGACTTCGTCGAGAAGGAAGGCACCATTCCTGGCGACATCGACTTCGAGCCCGACCCCGAGTCGGTCATGTTCTACTTGATGAAGTCGTACCTGCGCAATGCGTTCTACTTTGCGCTTCTTGACTCGGCTGCGGGCGAACAAGGCGCTCGCCGCAATGCAATGAAGTCGGCTACCGACAATGCGAACGAGATGGTCTCGACGCTGACCCGCGTGTACAACCGTGCACGTCAGGGTGCGATTACCACCGAGATCAACGAGATCGTTGGCGGTGCCGCAGCTTTGGAGGAATAAATGGCTGAAACTATTGAACAAGCGGCCAAGCAGGGCGCCGTCGGACGTATCGTCCGTATCGTCGGCGCTGTTGTAGATGTCGAGTTTCCCCCGGATGCGATGCCGGCAATCTACAACGCTTTGACCGTTAACGCAAAGACCCCCATGGGTGAGATCAGCACGATTCTCGAGGTCCAGACCCACCTCCCCGGTGACCTGGTCCGTACCGTCGCCATGTCGTCCACCGACGGCCTGGTGCGCGGCGTCGAGGCTGTTGACACTGGTTCGCCCATCATGATGCCCGTGGGTCCTGACACCCTGGGCCGCATCTGGAACGTTATGGGCGAGCCGGTTGACGGCAAGCCCATGCCCGAGAGCGTCGAGTGGATGCCCATCCATCATCCCGCCCCGGCGTTCGACACCCTGACCACCACGACCGAGATCTTCGAGACCGGCATTAAGGTCATCGACCTCATCGAGCCTTATGTTAAGGGCGGCAAGACCGGTCTGTTCGGCGGCGCAGGCGTTGGTAAGACCGTTTGTATTCAGGAGCTTATCAACAACCTCGCTCATCTCGAGGTAGAGGTCGGTACCCTCACGGGTACGCTCGCCTACGCCGGTGAAGACGGAGGTGCCACCATGCTCCTGAGCGAGGTTGTTGATGAGCTCCTGAATACAAACGGTCTTGCCAACGCCTGCGCCGCCGAACAGACCAGTCTTACCGCCCTTAACATAAGGCTC
>JAFSHA010000133.1 GCA_017440565.1 Eggerthellaceae bacterium
CGTCGAAACGGAATTCGTGAGTATCATCATCGATGTCGGTAATTCGCAGATACTTGTTCACGCCATCAAATTCTGTGGCAGCAGCATTCAGCCCATACTCGAAATGTTCGGCCACATCCCCCAACTTACGCTGTTCCCAAGGGTCAGTAAAACCATCGAACCTAATTGCAGGAGTTGCACTCATCGGAGCTCACCGCCGAGTAGCGCCGCAAGCTCGCGGATTCCCGCCATGTCGTACTCATCCCCGGTCAAGGCTCCCAACATGCCAACCAACTCCGACTCCGCCGACTGGATTTGCCTGTCGATGTCGGCGTATGTCGTGGCGTACTTGTCGTGGAGTGATACCAGAGAGCTCGTGAAGTCATCGATGATGTCATCCGGTATGGCGGCGATGCTTCTCACAAGTGGGTCAAGCCATTTCGAGCTAAGGAGTATCTGCGCACTGTCGTCGTCGAGGCCCTCGATTGTTTCCTTTGTCTTCTCCTCGAGGGCAGCTCTCAATGCTTTGGCCGCCTTCTTTGTCTCTTTTTCCTCGTCGAAGAGTGCAGCTGCGCGCTCGAGCCTCGATGGTAGCGAATCCTCCAAACGGCTCGAAGCGCCAAGTTCTGCCTTCAGTCCCTTGATGACGCCCTTCAACTTCGATGCGACGAGGGCATCACCCGATTCGTTAACGGCGTCGCCCGCATCGGATTTTTCCTCGTCGGTGAGTCCTTCGACGATCTCGGCCAGCTCTGAGGATATTGCGGAGAGCCTGTCTTCCATAGATGAGACCTTCGAGGCCTCGACGGAGAGGAGCTCTGACTGGACCAAGCCGAAGGGAAGGATCCTGCCGACCCACCCGTCTTGGACCTCGACCTCCTTGCCCTTCTGTTTCTTGAGCACCATGAAGGGGTCGACCTTTCTCACGGTGCCGAACCCCTCGGTCTGCAGCATTTCCAGGTCTATCGATATCTGCTGCCACTGGTCGTCGAGCGCTTGGTACGCGTCGTACTTGTCGACCAAGGGCATGCCGTCGAGGCGGCCGAACAACTCGGCCGTGAGCTCGCCCTCTTCAGTGTCCCTTGACACCAGCGAGACCTCGTCGACGAGCTCCTCATAAAGCCATATCTCCAAATCGGCGAAACGGTCATCGAAATCCCGTCGCCACGCCTGCACCGATGAGCTCTCGCGCACCGCGGCGGCGACGTCCTCGCGCACGAGCCTCAGACTCGCAGGGTTGACTCGTTCGAACAGCTCCTCCCTAAGCCCCGGGAAGGCATCCCAGTAGCGCCCGAGCGCATCCACCTCGCTTGCGGGGATTCCGCCGAACATGGTCGCGTAGATATCCCAACCCTGCGCCTTCTCGGAAGAGTCCACGTAGCGCGGGATGTTGAGGTTGTAGTCGTTGGAGCGCACCTCGGATTTGGGAACGACCCTGCAGAAGCGGTCGACGTCCTCGCGAGCCTCGTACGCATCGACGATGCGCCGGATGTCGGATGCGCGCAGCTTGTTGTTCTTGCCCTCCTTCACGAAGCCCTTCGAGGCATCGATGATCAGGATGTCGTCGCGCTCCCGCTGTTTTTTTAACACCATGATGATCGTGGGTATGCCGGTGCCGAAGAAGATGTTGGCGGGAAGCCCGATGATTGCGTCGATCTTGTCGTTCTCGACCAGGTTGCGCCTAATCTGTCCCTCCTCGCCGCCGCGGAACAGCACGCCGTGCGGCAGGACGATGCACATGATGCCATCGGGCTGCAAGTGGTAGAGGTCGTGCAAGAGGAACGCATAGTCCGCCTTGGACTTGGGCGCGATTCCGTAGTCGTCGAAACGCGGGTCCGGGACGTCAGGCGCATCCCAGCGCTGCGAGTACGGCGGGTTCGACACGCATGCGTCCACGAAGAGCGGCTCGTACGTCTCGGGGTGCCCCTCCTCGAACCACGGCCAATCGTCAGCAAGCGTGTCGCCATTGCGCGTGACGATGTTGTCAGGCTGTATGCCGCGCATGACGAGGTTCATTCGAGTAAGGTTGTAGGTGTTCTCCTTGAGTTCCTGGGCGTAGTACTTGATGCGCCCAGCGTTTCCGGTCCGCTGCGCCACGGCCTGGCCGATATTGATAAGCAGCGAGCCCGATCCGCTGGTGGGGTCGTATATCTGGATCTCGTGCTTGTCCTTCAGGTGCCCCGCGACGATCTCGGACATGAGGACCGACACCTCGTGCGGCGTGTAGAATTCGCCGGCCTTCTTGCCGGCGTTGGCGGCAAAGTTCGAGATGAGGTATTCGTAGATGTAGCCGAGCACGTCGTAGCCCTGGCGGCCATCCATGGGAATGTCCTTTATGAGGTGCAAAAGGCCGCTGATCGCCTTCGTCCGCGCGCCCGACGTGTCGCCGAGCTTCGACAAGCCGGTCTCGAGCGTTTCGAAGATTCGGTCGAAAACATGCTTGTGGTCGGGGTTGACGAGGCGACTGAACGCGGACAGCGCATCGGTCACGTCCGAGACGTCGAAGTCTGCGCCCTTCGCGAGCCATGTCGAGTATAGGTCCTCGTACGCGATGAAGTAGCCGATGTTGCGGCGTACGAACGAGACCGTATCCGAGTCGTCCTCGGTGATGGAGGGCATCTCCTCGTCTTGCACTCCTTGCTCTCGGAGCCACGCCTCCTCCTTTTCGGAGAGGAACTTGTAGAAGATGAACCCGAGGATGTAGTCCTTGTACTCGCTCGCCTCGATCTTCGAGCGCATCTCGTTCGCAGACGCCCAGATCTTCGCGGCCAACTGCTGCTTGTTCATGCGGCTACTCCTTGCTTCTGTAAACGCTATCGAGAGTCTGCCCGCGGTCGTTGACCCATTCGGTCCAGCCGTTCTGGCTCCCGCCAAGAACGAAGACCGCCGCCGCAGACGGGCTGAGGAACTCCACGTCATCATCGAGAACGGCTCTTCCTTCTTGGTCTCCGAACAGCTGCCGCCTTGCGTCGATTGCGCCCCGGTTCTTGATGATTTCCCTGGAAAGCTCTATTTCGGAACCAGCGAGTACTGTGAAACGACCTGTGTCCTTGTTGTACCTTCCAGATGCGCGCACGCCGTTCTTCTTCGTGTGGAACACGGCGTTTACAACGCCTGGCGCTTCATCGACACGGTCAAGGTCGAACCCTAGCACCTCCATCCGGAAGAGAATGCTCCTGTGCAGGCTCTCGACTCGTTCCTCTTTGTAAGGATTCACGCGCGGGCAGGGTGTCGAGGCGTTGTCGGTCTCATAGGAGCCGTGCGTGCGGACGTACTCAATCGCTTTCGCCTCGAGGGAATCCAACACGTCTCTATCGATGTTGTTGTCGTCGTCGAGGAACATAACCGCCTTGTTCCAGAACTCTTTCTTTGCCTTGTGGGCTTCGAGGCGGCTGAGCCCCTGCGTGGTTTGCCCCGCATAGACGCGGCTCAAAATGCCGTGGTCCTCGTCGAGCAGGTAATAGATGCCACGATAGGGCAAGTCGGGGAGCTTCTTGGCTTCGGCTAGCCTGTCCCTAGGGACGATGACCGTGACGAGGGACTCTCCTTCGACACGGCAAATGCGAATGCCACTCGTCTCGTTGTCGATGAGCTGCATAATCATGGTCTTGAGATTAATCATTTTCAGCTCCTCTTGCTCAGCTCTTGGATCATGCAGTTCCTCACGAAGGCGCTCAGGCTCATGCCACGCAGCGCAGCAACTTCTTTCGCTGACTCGTGCAGGTTGCCTGGTATTCGCAGCGTTATCGTCGTCGCCTCCCCGTCTGCCAGGTACTCCTGGATCTCTCGCTCGGTGGCGTTCTTCTCGACCAGCTCGGCATACTTCATCGCATGCTCCAGACCTCGTGGATGTAATACAAATTAAAGTATATCACCGCATGCGAGGGCGGTTGCATCTACTTACCTTCCGGTCAGGGTTTCCGCCAGGTACCACGCTACGCCCTTTGCCCAATCTCGCGTGTACAGCACTTGGGACAGCCTGAAGCGTTTTGTCCCAGTGACCTCTGGCACTCGCCATCCCCTCGCCTTCCTTGAGCAGCGCACTGTCGCACGGAACCCGCGCACTGGCGCAAGGGCCGCGATGTTTTTCAATTTCTTTTCGGTGGGACAGATCGTCCCAGCGCCTCCGAAAACAAACCGCTGCGCTTGGAAAAACACCGCCGGGAGGAGACCTTCCCAAGGCCGGCTTCGCATTTCCCCCTTGCGCCCGGGCGGGACCCGCGCGCCGACGCAGCCACAAGGCAGGCCAGAGGGGCCGGCCGAGATTCTAGGAGGTCACCATGAAAGACAACAACCTTATCGATCGTGCCGTCAGCGCATCCGCCCGCTACCTCGAGCTCAGGGGCTACGAGGTCCTGGAACAGAACTGGAGCCCGGAAGGCTCCGAGGAGTCGGTGCCGCTCATCGCATACGACGACGATGTGCTCGTGTTCATCGACGTCACGGTCAGGAACGGCTTCGAGGGCTTCGTGCCCGAGTCCGAAACCGACCGCGAGGCCATGGAGATCCTGGCCGCGAAGTACCTGGCGCAGGCGGACGACGAGCCGAACTTCGAGGTCCGCTTCGACATCATCTCGATGATGGTCGTCGGCGAGAGCCGCGCGATGCTCAAGCACCACATCAACGCTTTCTCGGAGGCCGCTTAGACCTCCTAGCCCCTCCGAGCGAGGGCCGAAGGGCCCGGGCCGATGAGGCTCGGGCCCGCCCGGACCCGGACGGCATCTCCCAGTCGTCACACGCCTGCGTCCCGATGCAGGCGCGGGCATGGCGAGCCGGTGGCTCCGGTGCCCGGGCGGGACTTCCACACCGCCCGGGCGAACAGCCGATCCCGCAGGTGATATACTTGCAAGCGACGCGGGATATACGCCCGCCGACAACCGAATACCGGGCCCCTCTTCCACATTCCGGGCCCACGATGCAAAGGAGCAGGTATGCGCACCATCGCCATATCCAACTACAAGGGCGGCGTGGGCAAGACAACCACCGCCGTCAACCTCTCAGCCATATACGCCGCACAGGGCATGCGCGTGCTGCTGGTCGACTTGGACC
>JAFSHA010000134.1 GCA_017440565.1 Eggerthellaceae bacterium
CGTCGAAACGGAATTCGTGAGTATCATCATCGATGTCGGTAATTCGCAGATACTTGTTCACGCCATCAAATTCTGTGGCAGCAGCATTCAGCCCATACTCGAAATGTTCGGCCACATCCCCCAACTTACGCTGTTCCCAAGAGCAAGTAAAACAGCGTGTCTTTGTGTTCCGAAAATGCATGCCCTTCGGGTAAGTAACCCGAAGGGCAGCACTACATCTAATTAGTTCAAAAGCAGCTGCTAATCAGGGGAAATTCGTGTTTCGATGTGATCGAAACCGTATGCGCAATCTGCTTCGATGGGGAACTGCGGGGGGAATGGCAGCAACATCACCCCGAAAACCGTGCAAAACTTCTCCCTGGGTTTGGAATCGATACTCTTACCCTCAGCCAATCGTTACCGAATAGCAGCCTTCTTCCTTCCTTATCCTCCAGATGATGCCCGTGGCCGCCTGAACCAGCGCAGCGTCGTGCGACACCAGTAGTAGCGCCCCGGGGTATGCAGACAACAGACGCTCGAGGGCCTCGGTCGACCCGAGGTCGAGATGGTTGGTGGGCTCGTCCACGACGACGAGCTCAGGGGATTCGAGGATTCCCAGCGCGAGCATGAGCTTGCGCATCTCGCCGGGACTGACTTCGTCCCCCTCTAAAACGCGGTCCGGATCGGAATTGAGCTGGGCGATGGTGGATAGAACGCGTCCGCGGCGAACGTCAGACAGGCCGCGCAGGGCTGCAAGCGCAGCGCGCCTCTGTTGCTCGTCGGGCTCTTGGGGTATGTAGAGCGCCCTCGTACTATCGGGAAGCCCTGTCACGATGGCCTTCACCAGCGTCGTCTTGCCAGTGCCGTTGTCGCCGACGAGGCCGATATGGTCGGTGTTGCCAATGTGCAGCATGGGCACGCGCAGCACGACTTCGCCGAGGGGGAGGTCCGCCGGATCCGCCCGGTAGATCACCTTGCGCCTGCTGGGCGCGGCGTCGAGCCAAACGTCTGCGTCGTAGCGCTTCTCCACGCGCAAGGCGGAGAGTCTTGCGTCGGCGCTTTGCAGCCTTCCTTCCATGCGGGACGAGAGCCTGCCAGCCTGGCCGTCCTTGCCGGTGACTATCGCGAGGTTCCTCCTGTCCCTCGCGTCGCTATCTCGCTTGCCGACCCCCTTGAGGCTCCTCTTGCCATCCGCGCGTGACGCCTCTTCGCGCCGGCGCTGCGCCTCGCGTTGGACCCGATCCCGTTCTCTGCGGGCCACATCGCGCGCACGGATAGCGCTCGAGCGTTCGAGGGCGGCTTGCGAGGAAGCCTGCGAATAGCCGCCGGGCCTCATCGTTGCAGCACCATCTGCTACGAACAGGCATTGGGAGCAGAGCTCGTCGAGCAATTCGCGATCGTGTGAAACGAGCAATCCTATGCCGCCGAACCGCGAGAGGGCGGCGGAGATGGACCGTCTCGTCGCGGCGTCGACATGGTTGGTCGGCTCGTCAACGGCGAGCACGTCGGGAACCGCCCAGAGCGCGCACGCTACTTGCAGCCGCTTTTGCTGGCCGCCCGATAACGTGCTGTAGCGGTGGGCCCAATCGTCTCCGATGGCAAGGTCACGGCGCAAGCGCACGGCGGCGCTGTCGTATGCGAACGCGAAGTCCTCGAGGTTTGCGGGTGGAACGCTCGCATCCTGGGCGCAGTAGAGGGATACAAGCGGTGGTGCGACCGCGCCGGCGTCGGGCTGCAGGAGGCCGCATGCCACGAGGCAGAGCGTCGTCTTGCCCCCTCCGTTGTCGCCGACGATGCCGGTCCATCCTTTCGGGAAGGTCGCGGTCACGCCGCTAAGGGCGGGCTCCACCGCAGCGGGATAGGCGTACTCGATGTTGGAAAGGTTGAGCTGCATGATGCCTCCGGTTCTGCAGGAGGCCATGCTGGGCAGCAAGGCGAGGTTCGTTCGTTTGGAATGAATGGCTTTGAATCGTGCATGGGTATGCGATGCTGCACCCGTTCGGGCATGGCCGCCAGCTTGTAGCTCGGTTTACGGGTGGATATGGGCATCGCTAGTTCTTCATGCACCTGATCCCTTCTCTTGCCGGCGCTTGCCAAAGGCCCCGGCGGGTTGCCTTTAGACAATTATAGTCTCGCGAACGAAGATGCCTTGGCCCAAAGGCCGGAAAATTTAGACCCAAAGGCCGAAAAATGACTGCCCCTCGGGTAGGGAACACAGAGGGCGGCACACGGGCA
>JAFSHA010000135.1 GCA_017440565.1 Eggerthellaceae bacterium
ATTAAAAAACTTATTATATTCATTTAAAGAAAGTTTAAATTCTATTTATGTTCCTAATACAGGAAATGAATTTGTATGAGCGCGCCGTTGCGCGACGACTTGCGCGGAACGTAGCTCGTGGCCGCGCGGATCTCGGCCTCCTTGTCGGTGAACTCGTAGGGCGCGTCGAACGTACGAGCGCGTTTCATGCGAGCCATGCGGGCTCCTTCCTATACCGCGGCCGAGCCGGAAATCGACCCAGCCAATCCGTACATCAAATCGGGCATCTGCGTGACGTCGTAGGCCGCCGTGCCCACGATGCACACGCGCAGGACGAAACCACCCAGCAAGACAAGCATAGCCACCCACAGAAGCTGCGTGCTGTAGTTGCCATGCGCGACGAAACGCTCCATGGCAAACGGCACCGCCAGGCCCAGCACCACCACGCCTCCCCAGAACGTCCAGCGAAGGTCGCCGGCGAACAGGGCATGGGCGGCAAGACGCGTTCCTTCCCCCGCCAAGCCCCACGCGACAAGCGCGGCAAGCGCCACCGCCTCGACGACGATAAGCGCGCTGTCGGCACGCGCAAGCCAGCGCAGCGGACGCACGAACACCTGGCGGGCCTGCACGAAGGCGGCCGCCAGCATGACGAGCGCTATTCCACAGGAAAAAGACGACACCGCGAAAAGCGCGGGCAAAAGCCAGGTTTGCCAGAACAGGATGGAGGCCAGGCTCGAGAGGAGAACACCCGTGTACGCCGCGCACACCGCGCCCGAAAGCAAGCCGACGCATCCGAGGGCGTAGACGATCGCCGGCGTTATCTCGATGCCGTCGAACGTGGCCCCCACCGAAAAAGCAACGGACACCGCCAACGCAACGACCAGCGCATACGCGCCCACGGTCATGGCGGTGGGCTGAGGATGCAGGATGAGCACGAACAGCCTGTCGGGGCGGCCCAAATCGGCCACGAGGCACAGCACGCCGAGCGCAAGCGCAAGCAAGCACGCCGGCCAGGCATACGAGAAGAAGGCACCCGGCAGGGCCAGGGCGCGCGAGATGCCACCGCGCCCGTGGCGTCTGCGGGCCTCAAGCGCAGCCGCCTGCGAGTACCCGCCTTCGTAGTAGTGCGGCGCGCCCGCATGCCGCGAGCTTTCCACGCGCAGCGAACCCATGGCGCGGCCCGCGAACGTGCGGCCCAGGCGCGTGCGATCGGCCGCGTAGCCGAAACGCCGCTGAGCGTTGGCGCACTCAAGCAGGCTCAGCACCACGAGCGCACCCGCCCCGGCGCCGCCGAGGAAAAGGTAGCCCACGACCAGCATGCTGAACATCGCAGCCCCCCTTCCACAGCTCGCACGCAAAAGCGCCGCCCTCACCCGCAATTGTCGCAATGTTGCAATACAAAGGAAGTATAGCACTCCCCCGCTTCGGAGAAGCGGCTTTGCGCAGGCAACCTATCGAGGAAGCCCCGCAACCGCCTGCTCATATCGTTCGCCTCCCCTTTCCGCAAACGAATAACCGCGCGAAAGCGGTATCCTTTGGGAGACGGGATCGACTTCGATCAAAGAGGACGCTTGAGCACGACCTCGCGGAAAGAGACGGGTGCGAAACGAGAAAAGCCCACGCGGCTTTTCTACGGCTATGCCATCCAGATGGTATTTCGCCTTGCGCTGCTTTGCCTAGGAGTTGCGGCCTTCGCACTGGCTCCCGCGCAAATCTCCATCAGCGAGAGCTTCGGCCCCAAAGGCGGCTTCAACCTTGTCGACCTTGCGTTCATCGCAATCGCCGCCGATGCCCTCACCAAGTTCTTCCCCACCGCGAAGCTTTCCATGGGAAGCCTCAAGCAGTACGCCGAGTTTCACGTTCCCACGGCGCGCATGTTCCAGGGCGGGCGCGAGGGCATCATGGCCTACGTACGCGAAACCATCGCGCAGGGCCGCATAGCCGCCGAGCGCATTCCCGCCGAGCTGCCCGCGCAGGTGCGCACCGCATGGGAGGAGACACGCGCCGGCGCGGTCGATTCCCTCAAGGTCCTGCTGCGAAGCATCGACTTCCTGCGCATCATTCCGTTTAAGGAGGAGCAGCTCACCGCGAGCGAGGAGGCGCGTCGCCAAATTCGCCAGGACCGCCTGCGCGAAGTGGCTCCCGTAGGCGTGTTCTGGGTGGTTTTCAACCTGGCGATCGCAG
>JAFSHA010000136.1 GCA_017440565.1 Eggerthellaceae bacterium
GCTGCGACCGCGATGCGAAAGTGCTGCGACCGCGATGCGAAAACGAGCCGATTACCCACCGGCCATCATAAGTTGTGTTCAAAATCGGCCTCCTTGTAGACACGGCAGGCCTCCCATGTTCAAAAAAGGCCTCCTTGTAGACAATCCCGCTAGAAGATATTCCACATACGCAATCAATATGAGGAAAACTCACCTCTCAGCTTGATGCGAGAGCGCTTCGAGAGGCGATCCGTGTCTACAAGGAAGGCTTTTTTGAACGGAACAACCGACCAATGTCTACAAGGAGGCCATTTTTGAACAGAACAGCTGATCGGTCTACAAGGATGCGCTTTTTGAACACAACTTTCTCGCGCCCGCTTTCTGCAATTTGTTACTAATTTTGTGACATTATTGCCGCCACACAGGGTCAAATCGCGTACAATGAAAAGAAACGGATGAAGGGGGCCTCATGGGACTGTTTGATTTCCTCAGGAAGCAGAGCATCGACGAAGGCGTCGAGGAGTACAAGGCCACACCAGGCGCTATCCTGCTTGACGTGCGCACACGCAAGGAGCATCGCGACGGGCACATTCCCGGCAGCAAGAACATACCGCTTGACAGCATCGAAAAGGTTGCCGGCCTCGCGCCCGACAAGAACACGCCGCTGTTCGTGTACTGCCAATCGGGCGGCAGAAGCAGCCAGGCTGCAAGCATTCTCAAGCGCGCGGGATACGCCAACGTCAAGAACATCGGAGGCTTCGGCGCCTATACGGGGAAGGTGAAGAAATGAAGGTCGTCATCGTAGGTGGCGTGGCTGCAGGCGCTACGGCAGCAGCTAGGATCAGGCGCCTTGACGAACAGGCGGAAATCATCGTGTTCGAGCGATCGGGCTACGTGTCGTACGCCAACTGCGGACTGCCCTACTACGTCGGCGACGTGATCACCGACCCCGAAGCGCTTACGCTGCAGACGCCGGAAAGCTTCCGCAGGCGCTTTCGCATCGACGTGCGCGTGAACCACGAGGTGCTCGACATCTACCCCGACAGGAAAGCCGTCTTGGTGCGCAACCTGCAAACAGGTGACGAGTTCGAGGAAAGCTACGACAAGCTGGTGCTCGCACCCGGCGCCAAGCCCACGCAGCCGCGCCTTCCGGGAACGGAGATCGACAGGCTCTTCACCCTGCGAACAGTCGAAGACACCTTCCGGATCAAGGATTTCATCGAGCGCGAGCATCCGCGGTCGGCCGTGCTGGCTGGCGGCGGCTTTATCGGAATCGAGCTGGCCGAAAACCTGCGCGAGCTGGGCCTTGAGGTAACCATCGTGCAGCGGCCCAAGCAGCTCATGAGTCCCCTCGACGCCGACATGGCCTCCCTCATTCATGCGGAAATGCGCAAGCACGGCATTCGTCTTGAGCTTGGGCGCACTGTGGAGGGATTCGAGGAGCAGGGCGGCGGCGTGGACGTGCTGCTCAAAGACGCGCAGCCGCTGCATGCCGACATGGTGGTTCTTGCCATCGGCGTCACGCCCGACACCGAGCTTGCCCGAAAAGCCGGGCTTGAGCTGGGGCTTAAGAACAGCATCGTGGTGAACGACCGCATGGAGACATCGGTCCCCGACATCTACGCCGCAGGCGATGCCGTACAGGTGAAGCACTTCGTCACAGGCGAGGACTCCCTTATCGCGCTTGCGGGACCCGCAAACAAGCAGGGGCGCATCATCGCCGACAACATCTGCGGCGGCAACAGCCGGTATCTCGGCAGCCAGGGAAGCTCGGTCCTGAAGGTGTTTGACCTTACGGCGGCCACGACGGGCATCAACGAAACCACGGCGCGCAAGCTGGGCCTTCGCGCGGATGCCGTCATCCTCTCGCCCGCAAGCCACGCCGGCTACTATCCTGGCGGCAAGGTCATGACCATGAAGGTGGTCTTCGAACAGGAGACGTTCCGCCTGCTGGGAGCCCAGATTGTGGGTTACGAAGGCGTCGACAAGCGCATCGACGTATTGGCGACGGCCATTCACGCGGGCATGAAGGCAACGCAGCTGAAAGACCTCGACCTCGCCTACGCCCCGCCCTATTCCTCGGCTAAAGACCCCGTGAACATGGCGGGTTTCATGATCGACAACATTGCGAACGGGCTGCTGACGCAATGGCGCTTCGACGATCTTGCCACCCTGCCGCATGATGGCAGCGCGACACTGCTCGATGTGCGCACCGAGGGCGAGTTCGCGCGCGGGCGCATCGAGGGCTTCGTCAACATTCCCGTTGACGAGCTGCGCGATCGGCTCGACGAGATCGACCCCGCCAAACCGGCGTACGTGATCTGTCAAAGCGGCCTGCGCAGCTACATCGCCTGCCGCATTCTTGCGGGTAGCGGATACGACGCCCGCAACTTCGCAGGAGGCTTCAGGTTTTACGACGCTGTAGCCAACGACCGCGCGCTCATAGAGTCGGCGCTGCCCTGCGGCATGGACCGATAAGCGCGGGCACCACCCGCCCACAACCGTATAAGGAGGCGAACACCATGTGCAAGCCCACCAAAATCATGATCGCCCTGCTGATCGGAGCCCTCGTGCTCTCAACCATCGCGCTTACCTGACGCGCCAAAGCCAGCTCATCGGCCAAGTGGCGCATCTCCACAAAGCCGCGCACAGTATAGATGAGGCTGCCCACCTCGACTTTGGCGGCCGGTACCAGGGCAGCGCCCTCCCCGCTTGCACCCGTCGGTACATCGATTCTCTCGTTGTCCGTCATGCCGACCCCCTCCCGCAGTCAAGTGGTAAGAGAGGCATCTTAGCATGGCGAAAGGAGCGCGGCACCACCAAGGCGACGGATTAAACCTGGTTCTAGGGTCACAAACTGCGGCCTCTCATCGAGATGAACGCCAGAGAGGCGGATTTCCCTCAAGCGCAGGCGGCTGATGAACGCATCGCGCCGAAACCGCAGGTAGTCCAGGTAGTCGAGGTTCTCCACGTCCAGAACGGACACGCGGAGGTAGTCTGCCGTGAGCTTCTCCCAGTAGGATGAGATCTCGCAGGGCTGCCCCTTCTCCTCGACCGGGTAGAAGGGGATGGCTAGTTTTTTCCGTGGACCAACGCGCCCACGAACGCGCTGTAGGCGCGCAGAAACGTGACGATGTCTCGAAGTCGAGGGAACGCTCGAGGTTGCTCTTGCTCACCACGAGCCCCTCCTTGTTGCGGCTCATGAGCTCGGCGCACACGCCGTACACCTCGTCGAGCGCGTCGAGGTCGGAGCCCGAGATGCTGCCCACTTCCTCGCTCATGGCCACCATCTTGTGGAACAGCTCCTTAGTGGGCTGAAGCACGGAAA
>JAFSHA010000137.1 GCA_017440565.1 Eggerthellaceae bacterium
CTTGGGAGGGCAAGCTCGAGCCGGTCTTCCCGTACCGCGGCGCCGGCGAAGAGGTCGAGGCCGTGAGCCATGCCACCTCGCTTCCGCTCACCTACACGCGTGAACCCATCGCGCGCCCGCGCGTCATCATCCCGGTTTTCCCGGGCACCAACTGCGAGTACGACACCGCCCGCGCTTTCGAGCGCGCCGGCGCCGTGGCGCAGACGCTCGTCATCAACAACCTTTCGCCCGAGCGCGTGGCCGAAAGCACGAAGGCGCTGGTCGACGCCATTAAGAACAGCCAGATCATCATGATTCCCGGTGGCTTCTCCGGTGGTGACGAGCCCGATGGCTCCGCCAAGTTCATCACGGCGTTCTTCCGTGCGCCTGAGGTGACGGAGGCTGTGCGCGACTTGCTGTTCAACCGCGACGGCCTGATGCTCGGCATCTGCAACGGCTTCCAGGCGCTTGTTAAGCTGGGTCTGGTTCCTTACGGCGACATCCGCCCGATGGACGACACGTGCCCCACGCTCACGTTCAACAACATCGGCCGCCACCAGAGCCGCCTCGTGCGCACGCGCGTGGCGTCCAGCCTGTCTCCGTGGCTTTCTCGCTGCCAGGTGGGCGATATCCACAACATCGCCATCAGCCACGGCGAGGGCCGTTTCGTGGTAAGCGACGAGCTGCTGGCCCAGATGCTGGCGAACGGCCAGGTGGCCACGCAGTACGTCGACGAGGCCGGCGTGCCGTCGCTTGACATGCGCGTGTGCCCCAACGGCTCGGTGATGGCCATCGAGGGCATCACGAGCCCCGACGGCCGTGTGCTGGGCAAGATGGGCCATACCGAGCGCAGCGGCTACGGCCTGTACAAGAACGTTCCCGGCAACAACTTCCAGCCCCTCATCGAAGGCGGCGTGGACTACTTCCTGTAGAAACATGATTGCAGGCGATGAGTCGACGAACCCGGTTCGTTGGCTCATCGCGTGAATGTCGTCAATTGCGAAGGGGAAGCCGGGGCATGGCAGAAGCGCTGTATAGGAAATATCGTCCTCAGGTGTTCGAGGACGTGGTGGGGCAGGAGCACATCGAGCGCACCATCAAAAACGCCATCGAGCGCGACAAGGTGAGCCATGCCTACCTGTTCACGGGCCCGCGCGGCACGGGCAAGACTACGACAGCCCGCCTTCTTGCGAAGGCGCTGCTGTGCGAGCGCGGCCCCACGCCCGAACCCGACGGCACGTGTGAGGATTGCGAGCTTATTGCCTCGGGCGAGCACCCCGACGTCTACGAGCTCGACGCCGCCAGCCGCACCGGCGTGGAAAACGTGCGCGAGGAGATCATCGGGCGCGTGCAGTTCGCTCCCACGCGTGGCCGCTTCAAGATCTACATCATCGATGAGGTTCACATGCTGTCGACGGCGGCGTTCAACGCGTTGCTCAAGACGCTCGAGGAGCCGCCGAGCCACGTGGTGTTCATCCTGGCCACCACCGATCCGCAGAAGGTTCCCGAGACCATTCACTCGCGCTGCCAGCGTTTCGACTTCCGCCGTATATCGAACGATTCCATCGTGTCGCGTTTGGGCGCCATCTGCGTGTCCGAGGGCGTGGATTTCGAGGGCGAGGCGCTCGAGCTTATCGCGCATCGCGCGGAAGGCGGCATGCGCAATGCGCTCACCTCACTTGAGCAGCTGATCGCCTTCGGCGAGGGGCGCGTAACCATGGAGGTTGCCGAGCGCATGCTGGGCTCGCTCGATTCGAGCGACCTTGCCGAGATCGTGCGCTTCGTGGGTGCGCGCGACGTTGCCGCCTGCTTCAAGTGGACGGCCGAATACGTGGAGACGGGCGCCGATCTTGCCCAGTTCACGCGCGATTTCGCAGAGCATATTCGCAACTTGTACGTGATGAGCCTCGCTGGTGCCGAGGTGGCCCTTGACGTAACCGACGCCGCGCGCCGCGAGATGGTCCAGGAGCTGCCGATGTTCGGTCCCGACCGTCTGGCGCGTCTGCTGGGCGTGCTGGGGGACCTTTCAGCCGAATTGAAGACGTCCACCAACCCGCGCCTTTCTTTCGAGATCGCGCTTACGCGCATGGTGCGTCCAGAGTCCGACTTGACGCTTGAGGGCCTTGCTGCGCGTATCGAGGAGCTTGAGGCTCGCTTGGCGCAGGGGGCGGTTGTTCAGGAACGTCCGGCTGCTCAAGCGGTTCCGGATTCGCGCGAAGGCGCCGCTGATGCCTTCGGTTCGGGTGGGGCTCGCTTTGCGGGCGCCTTCGGGCAAAATCACCAGGTCAAAAACGAGGCTGCTTTCGCGGAAGCGCCTCGTGCAAACGTTCAAAACCTGCCGGCTTCTTCGAATGCTGAGAGGGGCGGCACCCAGGGGGCTTTCGCCGCCGCACCGGCGAGCATGGGAGTTTCCCCAGGTGCGGATGCCGGTCGAGCGGAGGGTTTTGCGCCCGCTCCGAGTGCCGCAAATGCCGCGTCGATGCAGCCCGACCCGGGCGCTCCGCGTGACAGCGTTGCAGCTGCTTCTGTCTCGGGCGTGCCCGATCAACTGGCCGCTCAATTGCGCAATCCCGCTGCGTTGCAGCGCCTGTGGCAGACGGTGCTTGCCTCGCTTAAGAAGGCGAAGACCGCTTACGGCGTGCTGTTCCTCAACACCAAGGCCGTTTTCGACGAGGCCGCGAGCTGCCTTGTCATCGAGTTCCCCGAGGAAAACGAGTTCGCCTTCAAGGCCGTGCAGAAGCCTGATGTGCAGGACGAGCTGGCGAAATGCATTGCAGCTGCTTGTGGCGCGCCCCTGCCGTATACCATGCGGAAGGGCTCTTCCGGTGCTCCCGCTTCGGCAATGGGCATTTCCCAGGAGCGCTCGGCTGCCCAATCGGGTCTGGGATCACGCGAAAGCGCCCCTAGCGTCTCCGGATTTGCAGGCACCTCCGAGGGACGCTCGCAGGCTGGAGTTGATTCCGGAGAGCGCCCTTCGAGCTCGAGCGGTGAAGGCACCCAGAGGGCTTATGCGGAAGCGCCCGCAAATGTGGGGACTTTTTCGGGTTCCGCGGCAGGCGCGGCTCAGGCCTCTGCCCCTGGCTCGTACTCGCAAGCGCAGGATACTCCGCCTTACGAATACGACGGCCCGCCTCTCGATTCGTATGACGACTACGTTTCTTACGGCGACGACGGCTACGGCTCCTCTTCTGCGGCAGGCGCGCCTTGGGATGAGCCAGCGCCGAGGC
>JAFSHA010000138.1 GCA_017440565.1 Eggerthellaceae bacterium
CGGGTGACGCCCTCCGCAAAGTCCACGTGGGTCAGAGCTTCGCGGCAAAGGTAGGGCAGGGCGAAAAAGTAGTTGCTGGAATAATTGTCCGAGCCTACTTTGGCGTTGTACATGTTTGGCTGTACGCCGTCGGCGTTCGCGGTGAAGTGGATGGTCCGAACGTTGGTGGTCGAGCCGTAGGTGTCTCTATCCTTGCGGAATACGCCATCTAAATAATCCGCGCGCATCAGCTCGATCGGTATGGTTAATTCGACCAGGGCGGGACAATCGCCAAAGGCGTAGCGGCCCAGCGACGTGACGCTGGTCGGTATGGCCACCGTCGCGAGGTTCGCGCAACTGTTGAAGCAGCCGTAGGCCAAGCCGGTAACGGTTTCTGGGACGGTCAGCGCCGTGAGGCCCGCGCAGCCCATGAAGCAACAGTCGGAGATCGAGGTCAGCGAGGCGGGCAGCAGGCCGAGCGAGGAAACGCCGCTGTCAGCGAAGCAATAGTTGCCCAGCGTGACAAAGCCTTCGGGAAGCGCAGGGACCCCCGTGAGCGCGGAGCAGCCGGAGAAGGCGTAATCACCGAGGGACTCGAGCGAATCGGGCAGCACGACCTCGGTGAGCGCGGAGCAGCCGTGGAAGGCGTGATTGCCGATGCGGGTGACGCCCTCCGCAAAGTCCACGTGGGTCAGAGCTGCGCGGCAAACGTAGGGCAGGGCGAAAAAGTAGTTGCTGGAATAATTGTCCGAGCCTGCTTTGGCGTTGTACATGTTTGGCTGTACGCCGTCGGCGTTCGCGGTGAAGTGGATGGTCCGAACGTTGGTAGTCGAGCCGTAGGTGTCTCTATCCTTGCGGAATACGCCATATAAATGATCCGCGCGCATCAGCTCGATCGGTATGGTTAATTCGACCAGGGCGGGACAATCGCCAAAGGCGTAGCGGCCCAGCGACGTGACGCTGGTCGGCATGACCACCGTCGCGAGGTTCGCGCAACTGTTGAACGCATTGAAGCCGATGGCATTAACCTGGTTCAGGATCGCGGAGGTGACGCCGCTACCGCTGAACGCGCCGCTGGCAATGGTTCGCAGGGCGGCTGCCTCGGGGAAATCGACGGAGGTCAGCGCCGTACAACCCTTAAAGGCGTCGGAGGCGATGTGTACCACCTGGTTCAGCTTTGCGCTGGCCAGCGACGTGCAGTTCAGGAAGCACTTCGAGCCGATGCTGGTGGTATTGCTGTTCCGCAGGCTCAGCGACGTGATGCCGGTGCCCGCCGCGCCCTTGTAGCCGAAGTAAGCCGCGTTGACGTACAGCAGGTAGGAAATCTGGTCGCGGGCGTCGAGGATCGCGTCGGGAATACTGCCGGTGTCGTTCATCAGATCCAGCACGCAGCCCACGACCAGGCCGGTGGACCACGCCATGCCGCTGCATGTGCCCAGTATTTCCAGCGACGTGCCCAGATCGTTGAAGCAGCTGATGGTCTGGCCGGTGTACTTCGTGATTTTTGTGAGCTTATACCCGTTTTTTGTCAGATAATCGGCGAATTCGTCCTCGGTATAGTGCTCTGTGAGTTCTATGGTATCCAGGATCAGGGTCTTGACATCGTCATAGACATCCCCCAGCTCTAAAAGTGATTTGATGAGCTTGGCCGCGCCGTTGTTGTCGATCAAATTGTTCAGTGTCACCTGCATTAGCACTGGGCTGCCGTAGCGAAGGCTCACCTCAGTCAGCGAAACCTCGCCCTTGCCGCCCAGCTCATAGGCCAGCAGCATGGTCGCGTAGAGGTGGGCGGGGTCGTTGTAGGAAGCCTCGCCGTCGGGGTACAGGGCTTTCAGCGCCTGCTCGTAGGCGACGCCGTCGCTTGCACCCTGGGAGGTGTCGCCCTTCACGGCCCTGTAGCGCTGAGTGAAAATGTCGCTTCCGCGGAAGCTCCTTTCGACGGTCTGGCCGAAGCGCTTATACCCCCAGTCATCCATCGGCAGGGTCGGGAGCATGTCGCCGGTGTTGTTGTAGTTGTAGATATTGGTCAGACTGTCGTCGGCGTATTTGCTGACCGGCGGACAGGCGAACGTGTACGCGAATACGTTGGCCGCCCCCAGCCGGGTGGTGTAGCGTCCCGCCAGTATGTTGGCTACCGCCGCGCCGCGGCTGTGGCCGGTGAGCCATACGACGCAGCGCATGCCCGAGTTAACGGTGGCGTCAAATCGCGCGTCCAGATCGTTACTGACCTCCCAGGCCGCGGTGTGAAAGCCCTCATGTCGCCCGGAGTTGTTTTCACCCAGATTGAAGCTGCTGAACCACTCGCAGTTATTCGGCGCGCCCCGCACTACCACACACCACAGGCGGGTGTTGATATCGGGCAGGTCCTTGTGGCCGACCGTATAGGCCACCTTGTCGCAGTTATCGAGCGTACGCGCGCCGTTGTTCAGGTATTCGATGTCCGTGTAGCCCATGGAATTGAGCATGGACGAAGCCTGGCTTCCATAGCCCGCCGCCGACAGCACCGACGAGGCCTTGAGCAAATCGTGCGACATGTCGGAGGAGTTCGTCAGCAGCATGCTGTCGCTATAGGTAAAGCCCGCGTCGCTCAGGCCCGGGAGAGAACCCGTGATCTCCATGTAGGGATAATCCAGCTCCTCCGCCGCTGCGCTGGTCGCGAGACACAGCATCAGACCCAGCAACGTCGCAAGGCACAGAAGGACGGGAAATCGCTTTTTCATGGGGCACGCTCCTTTCGCAGGGAAGAAATGATATAAAAAAACCTTCATGCGCAGTGTTGAAATTACTGATATGATTATTTTACAGCTCAGAGTCAACGATATACGGGAATGTGCACGAGACG
>JAFSHA010000018.1 GCA_017440565.1 Eggerthellaceae bacterium
CTCACGGAAATCGAGCTGCCCGAAGGCCTGGAGGAAATCGGCAGCCAATGCTTCAAGCACTGCAAGCGCCTGGCCAGCCTAAACATCCCCGCCAGCGTCACCGAGATCGGAAGCGAGGCTTTCGCCCACTGCGCGAAGCTCGCCCAGGCAAGCTTCGCAGAAGGGCTTGAGGAAATAGGCGACGCGGCCTTCGAAGGCTGTAAGGCGCTTGGCGAAATCTTCCTGCCCGAAAGCCTTGGCTGGCTGGGTCGTCGAGCCTTTAAGGACTGCGCGGATCTTCGCGCAGCTCGCATCGTCGGCCCCATTGAGTCCCTTGAGGAAGAGGCTTTCAGCGGCTGTTCGGCGCTTTCTGAGCTGAACCTGCCCGAAAGCCTGTTGCTCGTGGAACGAGCCGCCTTCGCCAACTGCCCTCACCTCGACGAAAGCGCGCTGCCCGCCAGCGTAGCCACCCTCCACCCCCACGCCTTCGCCTAACCCTGCCGACAGGTTCTGTGCAAAAACGATCTGCAACGTAAGCCGAGGAACAAAAAGGCTCGCCCCCAACGGGAGCGAGCCTTTTTTGAAAGCGTATGCGCAGAACCAGCAACCCAGCAGGGAGCCAGTCCCACTCGCAGCCTAGCGCTTCGAGAACTGCGGACGACGACGAGCCTTCTTGAGACCGTACTTCTTGCGCTCGACCATACGGGCGTCGCGGGTCAGGAAGCCAGCCTTCTTCAGCTCGGCGCGGTAGTCGCCAGCCTCGAGCAGTGCACGCGAGATGCCGTGACGAAGAGCACCGGACTGACCGGAAACGCCACCGCCGCAGATGTTGGCGATAACGTCGAAGTGGTCAACGGTGTCAGTCACCTTGAACGGAGCAACGGCGGCGTCGAGCAGGGCCTGACGGCCGAAATACTCGAGACCATCGCGACCATTGACGGTCACCTTACCAGTGCCCGGGACCAGACGGACGCGAGCGACGGCATTCTTCCTGCGGCCAGTGCCGTAATACAGAGCTTCACCAGTCATGTGTTATCCCTCCTACATCTCGAGCTGACGGGGCTGCTGTGCCTGATGCGGGTGCTCAGCACCAGCGTAGACCTTGAGCTTCATGCCCATGGCACGACCAAGCGTGTTCTTCGGCAGCATGCCCTTGACGGCATGCTCGATGACGCGCTCGGGGTGCTTAGCCATGGCCTCGGTAAAGGTCTCAGACTTCAGTCCGCCGGGATGACCGCTGTGACGGTAGTAGCTCTTGGAAGCTGCCTTGGTGCCGGTGACGCGGATCTTGTCAGCATTCACGATGATGACGAAGTCGCCCGTGTCAACATGCGGGGTGTACTGCGGCTTGTGCTTGCCCTTGAGGATCATAGCAGCCTTGCTGGCCACACGACCGAGAACCTGATCAGTTGCGTCGATCACGAACCACTCGCGCTCGACCTCACCGGGCTTCGCATAATACGTCTTCACTGTATTCCTCCAATAACTTGAAGTCCTGTTCGGCGGTTGAAGCGGCCGCCTTGCAGGGGCGTTTGTTTTCAAAAGTGCAGCCTTGCTTGGACGCCGGGTTCCTACGCCGACACGCCGGATTCGGTCTGGACTTCCGTCACCGTGCGTTTCCTTACATTCTGCATGTACGGGGCTTTTGAAAGCGAACTTGTCTAGTTTAATGGCGCACAATCGGCAAAGTCAAGGAAAACTTGGCCGTAATCCCAGATAAATTGCGGAAATAGCCCTTCATCCAGAAGCGGATTTCCGTTACCGCTATAATCTTTGGCATACGTTTATCGATTGCTCGAAGAAAGGCCCCCTATGAAGGCGCTCATCCCCGCGGCCGGGCTCGGCACGCGATTCCTTCCCGCCACGAAATCCCAACCCAAGGAGATGCTGCTCGTGGTCGACCGCCCCGCCATCCAGTACGTGGTAGAAGAGGGCCTGGCGTCCTCGGCCGATGAGGTGGTCATCATCAACTCGCGCGACAAGAAGGTCATCGAGGAGCACTTCTCCCCCTCGCCCGAGCTGGTCGAGTTGCTGCGCGCCCGTGGCAAGGACGCCTACGCCGACGCCGTCGAGCGCGTGGGCAACTACAACGTGAGCTACGTCTACCAAGACGAGGCGCTCGGCCTCGGCCACGCCGTGCACTGCGCCGCCGAGAAGACCGGCGACGAGCCGTTCTACGTGCTGCTCGGCGACGTGCTGGTGCCCGACAACAACATCCTGCCCGCCATGAAGGAGGTCTCCGACGCGCACGGCGGCGCCAACGTCATCGCCGTCATCCCGCTGCCCGACGACCAGGTGAGCCGCTACGGCATCATCGACGGCACGCAGGTTTCCGAAGGCGTATGGAAGATCGAGTCCATCGTCGAAAAGCCCGCGCTCGAAGACGCGCCGTCGAATTTGGGCTCGTTCGGACGCTACCTGCTCTCGCCGCGCGTTATGGAAATCCTCGCGACGCTTGAACCGGGCGTCGGCGGCGAGATCCAGCTCACCGACGCACTCGACGCCGTGCTTGCCGAAGAGGAGATGTACGGTCTCGTGATCGACCCCACCGACGGCTTTGATACCGGCACCGTGGAATGCTGGCTCGAGACGAACAACGTGTTGTACGAGCGCATGAAGGCTCGTTCGTAAATTCCCATTGACAAAACTGTCCCCAAGGCGCAAAATACCATTTCGCGTGAAAACGCATCTCATGGGGCATTAGCTCAGCTGGGAGAGCGCGGCGTTCGCAATGCCGAGGCCAGGGGTTCGATCCCCCTATGCTCCACCATGAATTTACGGGTCGCTACGGCGGCCCTTTTTCTTTGCCGGAAGACTCGCAGGGGATCGAACCCCGTGAGGGAAAAACAGCACTCAATGTGCTGTTTTACGAGGAGGGCCCGCAAGGGCCCGACGAAGCGCGATTTCGCGAAGCGAAAGCGCATCGATCCCCCTATGCTCCACCATGAAATCACGGGTCGCTACGGCGGCCCTTTTTCTTTGCCAGGAAACTCGCAGGGGATCGAACCCCGCGAGCGAAACCCTACGGCAAAACTATGTTGAAATCGGGCTTGAACGACACCATGTGGCGAACCAGCTCGTCCACCAGGCTTGCATCGCCCTCGATAGAAACGGCATTCGCAATCGTAGCTTTATCGCCCGAGGCAATCGCCATCAGGCCAATAGGAGCCGCCCTCAACGTAAGGTCCGCATGCTCGACTAGCTTGGAGCGCTCGTACAGCAGCACGCCGGCCCTGACGGTCATAACGTAAGGCTCATCGCCGACAACATCGAGATTTGCCACGAAATTAAGATCCTGAGCGCCGTTCGAATCGAGGCAGATACCCAAATAATCAAGGACCATGGGCGTCGTCATAGCCGTGCGCACCGACCCCGCTCCCTTTGCGGGAGCGTTTTCGATCACGTGGTTCATACGCAGCTCCAGCGCACCCGTCAAATACGCGTTGCGCCAAGTGCCCGACTCAGCCTGGTAACCCAGCTGCTCAAGCGCGTCAGCGCAAAGCAAGCGCGCGGCCTCGTTGGACGGGTCGGCGAACACAAGCGCGTTGGTTATCTGAGCAACCCACTGGTATTCGCCCCTATCGAAATCATCCTTCGCACGCCGCAAAACAGCATCGACATCGCCCAAGTACTCAACGAGCTTCAAGGCCTCTTCCTGCGGCGTTAGCCGATGAAGATTTACGGGGTTCGCATCGTAGTAGCCCATGTACTTCTGATAGACCGCCCGCGCATTATGGGCAACCGTGCCGTAGTACTGACGGGTATACCATACGCGCGCTAGCGCATCGGGCAAAGCAATCATGCGCGCTATTTCGGCGCCCGTGTATCCTTGGTTCAAATACATGAGCGTTTGCGTAGCGATGAACTTGTACACCGCAGCCGTGTTCGCCAAATATTCGTTGACCTCGGCATTTCCCCAATGCGGCCAGTTGTGAGACTGAAAAACCACCTCGGCATCCGCCCCGTAGCGGCTCTTTGCCTCCATGATGTAATTCGCCCACGCATTGCCATCGCGCACGGCAGCACCACGCAGCGTATAGAGGTTGTGCAGCGTACCCGTGCAATTCTCCGCCATCCAAAGAGCCTTAAGCTCCGGAAGCCATGTGTTCATTTCCGCAGGCGCCTCGGTTCCGGGCGTCAGCTGGAATTCCATGGTCACGCCATCAACCACAAGGGTCTCGCCCGTCTCCGTAATGTAGTGCGTGGGAATGGCAAAGCCGATCGTTCCCGTCGACTGGGTGAGGCCAATGCCCATGCCAAGCCTTCCGCATTCGCCCGGTTTGAGGCCAACGCCGTACTGGTACATCGCGCGGCGCGTCATGGCATTGCCTGCGTATATGTTCTCCGACACCGCATGCTCGAGAAAGCCCTCCGGTGCAATAATCGGAATGCCTCGATCCGCAATGTCCTCCTGCGAAACGATCCCCTCGATACCGCCATAATGATCGACATGCGTATGACTGATCACCACGCCCGCAACAGGAAGATCCTCAACGTTGTCGCAGATCAGCGCATAGGCAGCACGAGCGCACTCGCAACTCATCATGGGGTCGAACACAATCCAGCCGGAGCGCCCGCGTACGAATGTCATATTGGTCAGGTCGTAACCACGCACCTGGTATATATTCTTGGCTACCTCAAACAAGCCATAAAGGTGATTGAGTTGAGAATTGCGCCACAAGCTGGGATTGGCCGTAGCGGGCGATTCGCCATCGAGGAAGCCATACGCATCCTGGCTCCATACTACGTTTCCATTATCATCGACAATCTCAAGGCAGTCGGGCGCAACGATTAAGCCCCTTTGCGCACAAGCAAGCTCGTTCTCGTCCGAAAAATCAAGCAGCGCATACATTGCCTCGTTCGCTTCAGCCGTGAACGAAGTGGCCGCCTTGACGGAATCGTCGAAGTCGAAAGAGGCGCCGCCTGGCGACGCAGAACCCGATGACGACTGCGCATCTCCGCTGGCAGAACAGCCGCAAACCGAGCCGGCCGCAATAAGCACACCCGCCGCAAAGGAGCCCTGCAGGAAAGAACGTCGATCAATGTTCGCCGGTTTGTTCATAGAACCTCCGCACAATGAGCCTTTTACCAGAGCACAGTTTACCATCATCAAAAATGACGTTCCTGAAAACGAAGCGGCGCCTGCGGATTGAATCCGCAAGCGCCGCTTATGAGTGCCCTATATGACTATTCGCATCGCGAGTTTTAGGAAAGAACGCGCTCAATCTCCGAGCTATCGCCGAGGAAATAGTCATCCTCAATCGGATCCTCCACGATGAAGGGAGCAAACAGAGGCTCGCCGTTCTGAGAAAGCTCAACCGTGCCCGTAAGCACGTCAACATACTGGTAAGACTGACGGGCCGTGCGACCGCGCTTGCGATCGACCTCCATGACAAACAGGCGCGGATGCACCTGGGTCAGAACGCCTTCGCTTTCGACGATCTTGGAACGACCCATATTCGCACGAACCTTGAGTCGTTGACCCACAAAATCATTAAGCGTATCATGGATGGAGTCCACAATCTTCGCCTGCTTAGCCAAATCCATTCTTGGTAATCCTTACACGGGTGTACAGACAGATAACAGTTGCACATTATACCACGCGTGTCAATCATGTGTTAGACCTGCTCTAATAATTCACATTTTATGCAATTTGCCTCGTCAGGGCCTTATCGGAGCCTTGCCGAAAAGCCATCTATGCCAATTACCCCTCACGCATCGGACTCTCACCGTCCACCTGCAAGAGTCCGCAGCCATCCACCGAGCCTCCTCACGTGCGCCGTTCATCGGCTACGCTTGCCTTGTGAAACGCGTCCGAAACCATACTCGCTGACTAGCCTTTATTGTGTGACACATCAGCAAGAAAAGACAGAAGGGTCCCCACCCCCTTCCCTAATTCTAGGAGGCACCATGGGTTTTCTGCAGGGTAAGACCGCCATCATCACGGGTGCAGGATTTGCCGCACTGAAGGACGGCTCCGCTGGTTCCATCGGCTTCGGCATTGCCACCGCCTACGCTAAGGAAGGCTGCAACCTGGTTATCACCGGCCGCAACGTGAAGAAGCTCGAAGCTGCCAAGGAAAAGCTCGAGACCGAGCACGGCATCGAAGTGCTCATCGTGGCCGCTGACGTGAACGCCGGCGCCGACAACGCCGCCGTCGTCCAGGGCGTCATCGATGCTGCGATCGAGAAGTTTGGCCGCATTGACGTGCTCGTCAACAACGCCCAGGCTTCCGCTTCCGGCGTGACGCTGGCCGACCACACCACCGAGCAGTTTGACCTGGCCATGTACTCGGGCCTCTACGCCACCTTCTACTACATGCAGGCTTGCTATCCGTACCTGAAGGAAACCAAGGGCTCCGTCATCAACTTCGCTTCCGGCGCCGGCCTGTTCGGCAACTACGGCCAGTGCGCGTACGCCGCCGCCAAGGAAGGCATCCGCGGCCTGTCCCGCGTAGCCGCCACCGAGTGGGGCCCCGACGGCATCAACGTCAACGTCGTGTGCCCCATCGCCTGGACCGCCGCGCTCGAGAACTTCAAGGAAGCCTACCCCGAGGCGTTCGAGGCCAACGTGAAGATGCCTCCGATGGGCCATTACGGCGACGTCGAGAAGGAAATCGGCCGCGTGGTCGTGCAGCTCGCCAGCCCCGACTTCAAGTACCTCTCCGGCGAGACCCTCACCCTCGAAGGCGGCATGGGCCTGCGTCCGTAAGGCGCTCAGCGAACATCACTCGAACAAAAGCCCCCGATGCGCGGCGGTTAGGCCAGCGCATCGGGGGTTTTCTCGTCCAATCAGGCCGATTCGCATCCGAGCAGGCTCCCTTTCGAGCCGTCAAAGCAGCCTGCGTGTGCGAAAAGTCGACTTGTGCAGGCAGATTGACCCTATTTTGGGTTTTTCCCGCCACGACTTAACCCATCAGGAGAAGCTGACCTGCGATTATTCGGAGACTCGTCCGTCAAACTTGGCTCTTAGAGCGAAAACTGCCGCGAAAATCCTGCACAAGTCGACTTTTCGCACAGACTGCGCCCTAAAGCTAGCTTAGGTGGTCCAAATAAGCGCTTCCCAGGCGGATGAACTCAGCTTGGTCAAGCGTTTCGCCGCGACGTTTGGGGTCGATGCCAGCCGCCTCGAAAATGGCGGGCAGCTTCTCGACCACGGCGGCGCCAACGGCACCGCGCCCCGCAAAGAAAGTCTTGCAGGAATTGGCCAGCGTCTTGCGACGGCTTGCGAAAGCGGCATCGGCCATGAGGCACGCCGCCTCAACCACTTCGGGAGCCAACGGAAGGCCCGCAGAATCAAGCGGCACGCGCCTGTCGAGACGCAGCACCGCGCTATCAACATGCGGCGGCGGGAAAAAGTTGCCCGGCCCTACGGCAAAACGCCCAGCAGGCTGAGCGAACATGCCCAGCTTCACCGTGTAGGCGCCGTAGTTCTTATTGCCCGGCGTTGCCGCCATGCGATCGGCAACCTCTTTCTGCACCATGACCGTCGCGCTCTCGACGTGCTCGAAACGCTGGAAGTAGTCAAGCACAAGCGTAGCCGCCACCGCATAAGGCAGGTTAGCGACGAACTTGTTGGGCAGAAGGTCGGAAGCGCCCGTTTCCGCGGCGGCTCGACGGACATCATCGTCAGTCAGATCCAGCGCATCCTTGCCCACCAACGCGAAACGCTCACCCCAGGGTTCAAGCGTTTCTGCCAGCACGGCGGGAAGGTCGGGGTCGCGCTCGACCGACATGACCCGTGAGGCATTCTTCAAGAGCGCGATGGTAAGCGTGCCGATGCCAGGACCCACTTCAAGGATGAAATCGCCCTCCCCCACCTGCGCCAAATCGACAATCTTGCGCAGAATGTCATCGTTTATCAGGAAGTTCTGGCCCAGAGCGTGCTTGGTTGCCAACCCATGAGCCTCAAGCACCGAACGCGTAGCCGCAACGCTGGCAAGCGGGGAGAGCTTCTCGGCGCTACCCACGGCGCTTCCCTGCCTTGGTCTGCTTGTTCTTGCCGTACGAGGCCTTACCGCCGCCCTGCTTTCCAGCGGGCTTTCCGCCCTTCTTGGACGATCCCTTTCCGCCAGAAGCGGGCTTGCCACCCTTAGACTTCGTCGGTTTTTCGCCCTCGTCAAGCGAAAGGCTCGGGCGTGCACCGCTCTGAGGCTTCGAGGAAGTCGGCGCGGCGTTGCGAGAGGCCGCGCGCTCCACTTTGGCGGGCTGCGCATCTTCAACATCGTCGGCATCCGGGCTATCGCCCTCTTCGACATCCTCCTCGAACCACAGGTCAAAGGCCCCTTCGCCCTCGTCGAATGAGAAATCGAACATGCCGAAACCGCCTACGGGTGGAATGGGATACTCATCCGCCTCGGCGACAATCTCACCGTCTTCGATCTTGCCGACCCAGTCAAGCACGAGCTCAAGCTCGAAACCCGCGCACGCAAACGCCGAGCGCACCGTCCCGATAAGCGGCTCGAAACCGTGGGGGTCTCCCCCCTCGCCCACCACATGCAGCACCATGGGGCGGCGAACAGCCTGGCGCAAGCCCGACCAGTAATAGGGCTGCAGGCGATCCATCAGGGCTTTCAGCTGCGCGGGGACACCGGCGAAATACACCGGCGACACCACGATAAGCTCATCGGCTGCATCGAGATGCTTGCGCACATCGGTCATGTCGTCATGGATGACGCAACGGTGCAGAACCGCGCCGCTCTCGACAACCTCGGGAATCATGGCCAGATTGTCATCTTCTTCGGGCAGTTTGTCAGGCGCCTCGGTGGCAACGCGGCAGGCATCGCAGCCACGGCACGGACCAACCTCGAGACTTGCCACCGACACAATGGACACACCGTCCTCGGGACACTCCTCGATGCAGGCATTAAACAGCTCATCGGCCAGAAGGGCGCTGCGCCCATCGGGTCTCGGAGAACCAACCACTATCACTCGATGCATTTCATATCCTTTCGAGCATCGCGCACGTCATCATCAAGCAGGGCGCCTGGCCCTCGCCTTCCTCACACTTCCCGCTGCCAGGGAGTAGGCTCCCGATCCAGCAGGCGCAAAGCATTTTCGTACACCTGGCCAAGCATGCTTGAAGCGGCAAACGGATCATCTTCGCACAGCACCTCGACCAGCTTTGCCGCAGTGAACACCACGTGCTCGCTTCCGCATTTCATGCCGCGCATGGGCTCGGGCGTCATGTAGGGCGCATCCGTTTCGGTGAGCAGGCGGTCAAGCGGGGTTATCTTGGCAGCCTCGCGCACCTCATCGGCCTTCTTGAACGTAACCGGCCCGCCGAAAGCCACGTAACAGCCAGCGTCAATCCAGCGCTGCAGCTCGTCGGGGCCGAGGTTGTAACAGTGCAGCAGCGTTCCCGCCTCGGGGAACCCCTCTTCGGAAAGAATGGCGAATCCGTCGTCGTGAGCTTCGCGCAAATGCAGGACCACGGGCAGGCCAGCCTGCTTCGCAATGCGAATCTGGCGGCGGAACACCTCTCGCTGCACTTCACGCGGAGAAAGGTCGTAATGGTAGTCGAGGCCTATCTCGCCCACGGCGCTCACGCGCGTATCATGCAGCACCTCGAGAAGCCGTGCCTCGGCCGCAGCATCGAAGTCCTTTGCGTTATGCGGGTGGCAGCCCACGGCAAAGCGGAACTTCGGCACCCGCGGGGCTGGCTTGCAGCAATACATGACGGTGGTCATGCTAGGAATCTTGACCGCAGCTTGGCGCGTCCACTTCGCAATGTTGTCGAAAACCGCCAGGTCGTCCTCGCAGATATCGACGATCTGCTCGATGAAGCGAACGTCGCAGCACGCGGCGCGTGCAATGGAAAACGCCGGGTCATCCAGCATGTGCAGATGCGCATGCGTGTCGGCGATGAACGAGGGCAGGTCGGGCGCCTCGATCACCTCGTACGTGCCGTTTTTTCGCTTGCGGCGAAACTTCGCATCGTTGAATTCCTCGAGGGCAGCTTCGGTCATGTCGTTCCGATCTCACGGGTAGGGCTAACCCGACTATTTTACCCGTTCTTTCGCAACGCCGAGCCCGGATCGTAGCCTTGGCGATATCTAGCCCACGGAGCTCACCTCAGCAAGATCCAGGCTCGACTTCGCGCTCTGTTTTTACGCTAAGATGGACTGGTCACACCCAACGAACGAACTTCAGGAGCCCGCCATGAAGATCACTGTCTTGCTCGAGAACTCAACTCCCAACGATCGCCTGTGCGCCAAGCATGGGCTGAGTCTGTTTATCGAGGGCGCGGGGCGGCGCATCCTGTTCGACATGGGGCCCGACGCGTCCTTCCTAGATAATGCGCGCAGCCTGCGAACCGACGCAACGCAGGTTGACTTCGCCGTCATCTCGCACGGACACTTCGACCACGGCGGCGGCCTGCGCGCTTTCCTCGAGGCCACCGAAGGCGCCGCATCGCCCGCGCCCGTCTATATTCACGAGCGCGCCTTCGAGTCGCACCGCGCCAATACGCCCGTCGGACTCAAAGACATCGGCATCGACGAAGCGCTCGCAACCGAGTATGCGCATCGCTTCTCACTGGTTAGCGACGAGCTGTGCATCGACGAAAACCTCCTGCTGTTCGCAAATGTCGAGCCGGCCGAACTCGCACCGAAGTCAAACGCCGTGCTGCTTGAGCGCATCGACCCCGCTTCGCACGACGAGGATGTCGCAGCCTATCAGCCCGACGCATTCGCTCACGAGCAAAGCCTGCTCATCACCGAAGACGGCAAAACCACGCTCGTCACGGGCTGCTCGCACTGCGGCATCGTCAACATCGTGAAGAAGGCCGAGGCCCTTGTCGGCGGGCCGCTGCACGCCGTTGTGGCAGGCTTCCACCTCATGAACCCTTCGTCGGGCGACGTGGAGGACCCTGCCGTAGTGGCGCAAGTGGCAGCCTTCATGAAGGCACGCCCCACTCGCTACTTCACGTTCCACTGCACGGGCCCTTCCGCCTACAGCATGCTGCGCGATGCGCTGGGCGATCAGGTAAGCTACCTGCCCGCTGGCAGCATCATCGAACTGTAAGAAAAGGCGGGCCGAGCGCTTGCCCGACCCGCCTTGCATCACGTTAGATTGACGCTACGCCTACTCGACGTCCATGTCGATGGCGTCGACGTCAAGGCGCGGGAACAGCGGGTCACCCGTCTCGACGGCGTTGCCAGCAGGCAACTGGCCCCATGCGGTAGCCGCCTCGATATCGGTAAGCCCCACAATCTCGCCAAGCGACAGGCGGCTAAACACCTCGGCGGAGGTGTTGGGCATGAACGGCGCCATGTACAGCGCGATGATGCGGATGGCCTCGAGCAGGTTGTACATGACAAACGCCAGCTCGCCAGCCTTTTCCGGATCCTTCGCCAAGCGGAACGGCGCCTGCTGCTCGACGTAGAGGTTCGCAGCACCCGCAAGCTCCTGCACGGCGGCGGTGGCGCCAGTAAAATCAACCTTGGCCATGCACTCGTCGTACTTGGCGTACAGACCCGCCGCAACCTCGGCAAGCGGGTTCTCGGCGCCCGCGAACTCAGCCGGCACCTCAGGCACCTGACCACCGAAGTACTTCTTCGTCATGTTGAAGACGCGGCTGCACAGGTTACCCCACGTGTTGGCCAGCTCGTTGTTGTAAACCTGCACCATGCGCTCGAGCGAGATGGAACCGTCATGGCCGAACTGCACGTCGCTCATGAAGTAGTAACGGTACGCATCCACGCCGAACACCGCACACAGATCGGCCGGCTTGAGCGCGTTGCCCTTCGACTTCGACATCTTCTCGCCCTTGGTCAGCAGGAAGCCGTGACCGAACACCGTACCCGTAACCGGCAGGCCGGCAGCCATGAGCATGGCAGGCCAGATAACGCAGTGGAAACGCGTGATGTCCTTGCCCACAAAGTGGTACTGCATGGGCCAGCGACGCTCGAACTCGCCCTCGCGCTCGGGATCGGCGTAGCCCACGCCAGTGATGTAAGCCAGAAGCGCATCGGCCCACACGTAGCACACATGGCCCTCGTCGAACGGAAGCGGCACGCCCCAGTCAAACGTCGAGCGAGAGATGGAAAGGTCTTTCAAGCCGCCCTCGACAAACGTCACGATCTCGTTTCGGCGCGTCTCGGGACGGATGAAGTCGGGATTGGCGGCATAGAAGTCAAGCAGCGGCTGCTGGAACTCGGAAAGCTTGAAGAACCAATTCTCCTCGCCCGAAGCCATCAGCTGCACGGGACGCTTGCAGTCGGGGCACACGAACTGGTCGTCCTCGTTCTTCTCGAGGTCGCTCTCGGCGTAGTAAGTCTCCTCGTGCACGCAGTACCAGCCCTCGTAGCTGGACTTGTACAGGTAGCCCTTGTCGTAGAGGTCCTGCCAGAACTTCTGGACGCTGCGCGCGTGGCGCGGCTCGGTGGTGCGCACGAAGTCGGTGTAGGTGATATTGAGCATATCCCACGCATCGCGGAAAGCGGGCTCCATGGAGTCGCACCACTCCTGCGGCGACATGCCCTTGCCGGCAGCGGTGTCGGCCACCTTCTGGCCATGCTCGTCCATGCCGGTGACGAAGGCGACGTCGTAGCCGTTCATGCGCTGATAGCGCGCCACGGTGTCGGCGGCGACGGTGGTGTAAGCCGTGCCCAGGTGCGGCGCGGCGTTGACGTAGTAGATGGGGGTTGTGAAGGAGTAGGTTCCCTTAGACATGAGCTTCGCTCTCTTTCCGAGGCCGGGCGGCAAATGAAACCGCTGCCCCAACGAATCGCGCAGGCACGGCAGCCTGCACATGGACTGTTGGCCCCGAATCATGCCGTCGGGGCTGTTTGCACACAAACGGATAGTTTAGCACGAGAACGCCGCGCATTCTTCATCAGCCTCATACCTCCGTTAGCGCCCAACGCCTCCACGTAAAACGCACTCTCCATGATAGAACATTGCACGCAACCAGAACTTGAGAAGGGGCGAGGAACCACGCTAACCTCAAACCAGCTAATCCAAATGCCCTGAACTGGCCTTTTACCAAAATACGAATGTTTGAGGTACCAAAATACGAATTCTAGACATACCAAAATGCGAATGTTTGGGTACCAAAATGCGAATCGAATGCTGCGACGCGCTTTGCATGGAAGATGCGATTGATGCCATAATAAAGGCAGCGCAATTGCGCCTTAAGCCTAACAGAGGAGGTTACCATGGGTTACTACAAGAAGCACGAGCTGTTCGAGATGACCATCGAGCTCACCGAGGAGATCGTCTCCGAGTCGGGCGATAAGTCGACCGCTATCCTGTCCAACCCCAAGAACATGGCCAACTTCATCCAAGTGATCTTCGACAAGCTGTGCGAGATCAACGAGACCCTCGAAGACGAAGATGACGACGAGGAAGAGGAAGAGGTAGAGGAAGTGGAAGTGGAAGAGGTAGAGGAAGAGGAATCCGAGGACGACGAGGAAGAGTCCGAAGAATCCGGAGAATCCGACGACGAAAAGCCTGAGGCGGAAGAGGCCGAAGGCGACGGCAAAGCCGAAGAGGAGTAGGCACGCCGCTCCCTTCGCAGGCTAGGATCCACCATGCCCATCACGCAACCGCAGCATCGGCCACCACAGGACCTCGGATGTCCCATGCTCCAGATCGCCACGGGGTGCTCGCATGGCAAATGCCGCTTCTGCAGCATCTTCGACGGCGTTCCATTCGCTCCGGCACCCGCGCATGAGGTCACTGCCGATATCGTCGAAATTGCCCGCACCGCCACAAGCACCACGCGTCGCATCTACCTCACGGGCGGAAACCCCTTCGCCCTGCCCACGCGTCGGCTTATCGAGGTGTTCGATGAGGTCGAATGCCACATTCCGCAGGTCAACAGCTATGGCGGCTTCTGCCGCATCATCGATGTCGCTCACAAAACTGACGCCGATCTCGCAAAGCTGGCAGCACGCGGCGTAAACGACATCACCATCGGCGCGGAAAGCGGCTTCGACGAAGCCCTTGCGTTCATGGAGAAGGGTCATACGGCCGCCGACATCGTCGAACAGGCACGCCGCCTGCGCGAAGCGGGCATCGAGTTCACGTTCTTCTACCTGGTGGGCATGGCAGGCGCCGGACGTGGGCAGGAAAACGCCATCGCCACCGCCCGCGCCTTCAGCGCGGCACACCCCAAGCGCATCCTCGCGGTGTGCATGACCCCATCGCCGAAGTGGCCGCTTACCGCCGATATTCGCAGCGGCCGCTGGGTTCCGCCCACCGAGGTTGAGATGGCGCAGGAAATCCGCACCTTCATCGAGCATCTCGACTGCGAATGCACTGTGGATTGCTCTCATGATACCGACATCATCCGCTTCGAGGGAGGCATCCCACACAACAAGCAGGGCATGCTGGAGCTTCTCGACAATCGCATTCCTAAAATGAACGAGCGCGCCGCCCGCCGCATGCGCGAGATGCTGCACCACGCCACGTTCTAAGGGCACGCCACCTGCCACCTGAAGCCCCGTGAAAAAAGGAGCCGCGTCATCGTGACCGCGGCTCCTTCCCTCTAAGAGTCGTATCGAATGCGCCCGATTAGTCGGCAGCGCCCCCGCTGGCACCCGTGCCGCCGCGAGCCGGCAGGCCGGCGCGACCCAGGTCGAAGTTCGTCAGCAGCAGCTCGGCCTCACGCGCGATGCTGTCGCGCTTACGGGGCGCAGGGATAGAGCCCGTGCCCTCTTCGAACACCAGCTCACCGTCCTTCACGTGCACGTCAACCACCGAACCGCTGGTCCAACGACCCTCGAGGATTTGCTCAGACAGCGGGTCTTCCAGCATGCGCTGGATAGCGCGGCGCAGCGGACGCGCGCCGAACGTGACGTCGGTGCCTTCCTTGGCAATAAGCTGACGCGCTTCCTCGTCCAGGTTGATGGTCATGTTCTGGGCGATCATGCGGTCGCGCAGGTCGGCCACCATAAGCTCGACAATCTGGCCGATCTCCTCAGCCGTAAGCGACTTGAACACGATGATCTCGTCGATACGGTTCAGGAACTCAGGCCTGAACATGCGCTTCATCTCGGCCATCACGCGGCTCTTGATTTCCTTGTCGGAAAGGCCGGCGTCGCCCGCCGCGGAAAAGCCCAGCGTCGTGGTCTGCGCGATGTCGCGCGCGCCTACGTTCGAGGTCATGATGATAACCGTGTTGCGGAAGTCCACCGTGCGGCCCTGCGAGTCGGTCAGGCGACCCTCCTCCAGAATCTGGAGCAGGATGTTGAACACATCGGGATGCGCCTTCTCGATCTCATCGAACAGAACCACCGAATACGGACGCTGGCGCACGGCCTTCGTGAGCTGGCCGCCCTCGTCGAAGCCCACGTAGCCCGGAGGGCTTCCCACCAGGCGCGATACGCTGTGCTTCTCCATGTACTCGGACATGTCGAAGGAAAGCAGCGCGTCTTCGGAGTTGAACAGGAACTCGGCCAACGCCTTGGAGAGCTCGGTCTTGCCCACGCCCGACGGGCCGAGGAAGATGAACGAGCCAGCGGGACGACGCGGATCCTTCAGGCCGCTGCGCGAACGGCGGATGGCCTTCGAAAGCGCGGTCACGGCCTCGTCCTGACCGATGATGCGCTCATGCAGCACGCCTTCCATGCGGAGCAGCTTCTCGGTCTCGGCCTCGGTAAGGTTGCTCACGGGCACGCCCGTGGTCATGGAAACCACGTCGGCGATATCTTCCATGGTGACCTGCGTGACAGATCGAGCGTTGTCCTCCTGCCACTTCTTCTCGGCTTCCTCGCGCTCGGCGGCAAGGCGCGTTTCCTCATCGCGCAGCTTGGCCGCAGCCTCGAAGTTCTGCTCGCCGATGGCCTTGTCCTTTTCGGAGCGCACGCGGCGCAGCTCGTCATCGAGCGCGCGCAGCTCGGGCGGAAGCGTCATGTTGCGAATGCGCATGCGCGCACCCGCCTCGTCAAGCACGTCGATTGCCTTGTCGGGCAGATAGCGGTCCTGAATGTAGCGCCCCGAAAGCGTAACGGCTGCCTGCAGGGCCTCGTCGGTGAATCGCACCTGATGATGCGCCTCATAGCGGTCGCGCAAACCCTCCATGATGCGAACGGCCTGCTCCTCGTTGGGCTCGTTGACCGTCAGCGGCTGGAAGCGACGCTCAAGCGCCGAGTCCTTCTCGAGGTGCTTGCGATACTCCTCAAGCGTGGTGGCGCCGATGATCTGGATCTCCCCGCGCGACAGCGGCGGCTTCAAGATGGCGGCCGCATCGATGGAGCCTTCGGCCGAGCCGGCGCCGATGATGGTGTGCAGCTCGTCGATGAACAGCAGCACATCACCCGCGTCGACAACCTCCTTGATAACCTTCTTCAGGCGGTCCTCGAATTCGCCGCGATACTTCGAACCGGCCACCAGCGCCGAAACGTCCAGCGTAATAAGGCGCTTCTTGCGCAGCAGGTCAGGCACCTGGTTGGCCACGATGAGCTGCGCCAGGCCCTCGACGATAGCGGTCTTGCCCACGCCGGGCTCGCCCAGGATAAGCGGGTTGTTCTTCTGGCGGCGCGACAAGATTTGCATGACGCGCTCGATCTCGGCGGCGCGCCCGATGACGGGGTCAAGCTTTCCCTCGGCGGCCTTTTTGGTGAGGTCGGTGCCGAACTCCTTCAGCATGCTGTCGGACGAGCCCTTCGGGTCGAATCCGGCGCGGCCCGCGTACACGGCGCTCTGACCCACGAGGTCATTCATGGCGCTGCGCACGTCGTCGCCCGAAACGCCCATACGCGAAAGAACCTCGAGCGCAGTACCCTCGCCCTCGCGCACGATGCCCAAGAGCAGGTGCTCAGTGGAGATGTAGGACTGCCCCATCTGCATAGCCTCGCGCAGCGAGTTCTCCAGCACGCGCTTGACGCGCGGCGTGAAGGACAGATGCCCCGACACATCGGCATCGGCGTCGATGGTAACCACCTGACGGATTGTCTGCACCACCCCGTCATACGTGACGTTCAAGCGCTCGAGCGCCTGGGCGGCCAGGCCATCGTTTTCCTTGATGAGGCCGAGCATGATGTGCTCGGTGCCCACATAAGGCTGGTGCAGGGCGCGCGCCTCATCCTGCGCGAGCACCAAGACCTTGCGGGCCTTGTCGGTGAACTTCTCAAAAGACATGGAAGCCTCCTTCGTGAGGTTTCGTGTGTATCGGGAATATGGTAGCACTCTCCCCGCGCGAGTGCCAATTCACCAGACATTCGTAACACGTTCTGCATATATAAAGTGCACGCAACGAAAAGCGCGGCGCACCATGCGAAGGGGCCGCGGCTCAATCGAACCGCGGCCCCGCTAAAGCCCTATGCGCTTTACGATTTAGTTTTCAGCGCTCGCCGGCTCGAGATCGGCCTCAGCCGCCTCGGCGCTCGCAGCTTGAGAGCCCGCCTTGCCGGGAAGCACAATGTTCAGGATGATGCCCGCCAGCGAGCCAATGGCCAGGCCCGACAGCGAAATGGTGATGCCGCCAACGGGAATGGCAATGGCACCTGCCGCGCTGTAGGCAATGCCAATGGCAAGACCCAAGATGACAGCCGCGATGATGATGTTGCGGCTCTCGGTGAAGTCAACGTGATTCTCGATAAGGTTGCGCACGCCAACGCCCGAGATCATGCCATATAGGATGATGGACACGCCGCCGATGACGCTTGCGGGCATGGCGCCGATAACCGCCGCGAACTTCGGGCAGAACGCAAACACGATGGCAAACACGGCCGCAATGCGGATGACGCGCGGATCGAACACCTTCGTGAGCGCCAAAACGCCCGTGTTCTCGCCATAGGTGGTGTTGGCCGGCGCGCCGAACAGCGACGCCAAAATGGTGGCCAGGCCGTCGCCCAGAAGGGTGCGGTGCAGACCGGGATTAGCGATGAAGTTGCGGTTGGTGGTGGAGCTGATGGCAGACATGTCACCGATGTACTCGATCATGGTCGCCAGCGCCAGCGGCATGATGGTGATGATAGCGGTAATGGCCAGACCCGCGTCCATTCCACCGCCGAACAGGCTAAACACCGTGTTGTCCCACGCGACGGGCAGACCGATCCACGCGGCGTCGGCAACGCCGGAGAAGTCAACCTCGCCCAGCGCGAAAGCGGCAAGATAAGCCACGATGATGCCCATGAGGATGGGGATGATCTTGATCATGCCGCGTCCCCAAATGTTGCAAATGATGATGGTGGCAATGGCGATAACCGCAACGAGCCAGTTGGTCTGGCAGTTGTTAATGGCAGAGCTCGCCAGGATAAGGCCGATGGAAATAACGATGGGACCCGTCACGATAGGCGGGAAGAAGCGCATGACCTTCTCTGCGCCGTAAATCTTGAACAGGGCCGAAAGCACCAAGTACAGAAGTCCCGCGCACGCCACGCCCAAGCAGGCATAGGGCAGAAGCTCGGCCTCGCCGTTAGGCGCGATGGCCTGATAGCCCGCGATAAACGCGAAGGACGAGCCCAGAAACGCCGGCACCTTGCCCTTCGAGAGGAAGTGGAACAGAAGCGTACCAATGCCCGCAAGCAAAAGCGTCGCCTGAACCGAAAGGCCCGTGAGGACGGGAACTAAGATGGTGGCGCCGAACATGGCGAACATGTGCTGCAAGCCAAACACCAGCATCTTGGGCTTGCCGAGCGTGGTGGCGTCATACACCGCATCGGGTGCATCGGCCGATCCCATAGTCGGGACGTCTTGATGAGCCAATGGAATCTCCTCCTTACGCATGGGGCCCGCACCACGTGCGGGCGGTTTGCCTGGGCGAATCTGATTCCACTCATGACGTGCGAAGGCGTCGTTCGCCCGATGCGTCTCAAGCCCATCGGACAGACGGCGACCTCGCGTTCGGGAAGAAACGCCCGTTGGAACTGCCGCGCATGATTATAATGGACAAATCGGTCAGTTGGCCCGCGGGCCCTTAGAAGCGAAGGTAGATGCCATGAGCGAAGTCCATGTTTTCGATCATCCGTTGATTTCCGACAAATTGACGCGCATGCGCCGCGTCGACACCTCGTCGCAGGACTTCCGCCTGCTACTGAAAGAGATCTCGCTTCTGATGGGTTACGAGGTTACGCGTGACTTCGCCACGAAAGAAGTGACCGTCGAGACGCCCATCTGCGAAGGGCAGTTCCCCGAGCTGAAGGACAGGCTCGTCACCATCGTACCCATCCTGCGCGCAGGCGTGGGCATGGTCGACGGCCTGCTCGAGCTTATGCCGTATGCGCGCGTGGGCCACATCGGCCTGTACCGCGACGAAGAAACGCACCAGCCGGTCGAGTACTACTGCAAGATGCCCCAGGATGTCGCCGAGTCCACGGTCCTCGTGGTCGACCCGATGCTTGCCACGGGCGGCAGCGCGGTAGACGCCATCGTCAAGATGAAGGAGCGGGGTTGCGCCAACATCCGCCTCATGAACCTGGTGGCGGCTCCCGAGGGCGTGCGCGCCGTACAGGAAGCGCATCCCGACGTGGACATTTACGTCGCGGCCGTCGACGAGGGCCTGAACGAGAAGGCCTACATCGTGCCCGGTCTCGGCGATGCGGGCGACCGCATCTTCGGCACGAAGTAACGCTTTAGAAAGAACTCGAAACGAAGCCTCGGGCTCCCGCTCAACCAAGGCGGGGAACCGGGGCTTCGTTCAACTTGGCGGCAAGATCGCGAACGGTATGACGGTACACCTTCGTGCCGTGGTCGCTATCGCACACCAGCTTAAAACCTAAGCGCTTCGAGAAGCGCTCGCCGTCTTCCGTGACGTTGTCGGTGACCACGAACTCGCAAGCAAAGGCCGGGGAGAGGTACGGTGCCAGTGCGGTCGCCACAAGCGTGCGCGCAAGCCCAGTCCCCCGCTGCTTCCCATCCACAGCGATGCAGGAAAGAAAGAGCTCGAAGGGAGCCTTGGCGCATTCCTCAAGCGAGAGAATATCATCCGCGGTCATGCCAGCATCGTTGAAAGAACCATCGCAAATGCGCGCAAACAGCGTCGGACGCACGGGAAGAAGATTCACGAACCCGACCACGCGACCATCCTCGCACGCCGCCAGCACCGAATGAGGATGCGACTCATACCAAGAGAACGCCTCATGAGCAGGCGCAATGTATTCCGCAGAATAGCACGCCGCCTCGAGCGCCTCCATCTGCTCGAAATGCCCGAAGGTCAGGTTATGTTCGACATGCAGCTTCATGGCAATCATTGTACCGCTCAACGCATGGCAGACGAGCTGGCAAGCCCAGCTCGTTCGCTCGCTAGCTCGCCGATTCGCTCTTACATGAAAACGAGCCGCCGGCAAAGACGCCGACGGCTCGAATGAATCAATCTTGGTTGCAACGACCTCAGGCCGCGCTTGTTTAGTACAGCTTCGCGCCAGCGGGAATGCGGCCGTCGAGCATGAGCAAGTTCAGACGCTCTTCGGGTTCGCCATCCTCGCCAAGCTGCTGATGCACGGCGGAAAGCAGCATGCCGCACGACTCGATGCCCATCATCTTACGCGGAGGCAGGTTCGTGATGGCCACGCAGGTCTTGCCCACCAGCTGCTCGGGCTCGTAGTACGAATGAATGCCCGAAAGAATGGTACGGTCGGTACCCGTGCCGTCATCAAGCGTGAACTGCAGCAGCTTCTTGGATTTCGGCACCGCCACGCATTCCTTCACCTTCACCGCGCGGAAGTCCGACTTGCTGAAAGTCTCGAAATCCACGTCATCGGCGAACAGGGGCTCGATGACCAGGCTCGCGGGGTCAATCGCGCACGCAGCTGCGGGCTCTTCCGCAACCTCGGCGACAGCTTCGACCGCATTTGCGGCAGAGGGCGCTGCAGAAGCGCGTCCGCCAGCGGGCAGCTCTTCTTTCATGTGGGGGAACAGCAGGACGTCTCGAATGGACGGCGCGTCGGCCAGCAGCATGACCAGACGGTCGATGCCCACGCCCACGCCGCCAGCCGGCGGCATGCCGTACTCGAGCGCGCGGATGTAGTCATGGTCGAAGCCCATGGCCTCGTCGTCGCCCATGTCCTTAGCGGCCACCTGCGCACGGAAACGCTCGGCCTGATCGACCGGGTCGTTCAGCTCGGTGAACGCGTTTGCATACTCGTGACCCATGATAAACAGCTCGAAACGCTCGGTGAGCTCGGGATTGTCGGCCTTCTTCTTAGCCAGCGGCGAAACCTCAAGCGGATGGTCGATCACGAACGTAGGCTGGATGAGCTTAGCCTCGGCCACCGCCTCGAACACCTCGGCGATGAGCTTGCCCTTGCCCCAAGCGGCATCGGCATGCCCGCCGTTGCGCTCGAGGATCTCGACCAGCTCTTCGCGGGTACGGCTGAAGTCAACCGGCTCGCCCGCGCCTTCGGTTGCAAGCTCGATCATGGAAGCTACGCGCCACTCGCCCGAAAGGTCGATCTCGGTGCCCTGGTAGGTCACCTGCAGCGTGCCGCACGCAGCCTGAGCCGCCGCCTGGATATAGCCCTGCGTAAGGCGCATCATGCCGTTCAGGTCGGTAAACGCCTGATAGGCCTCCATGGTGGTGAACTCGGGGTTGTGATAGGGGTCCATGCCCTCGTTGCGGAACTGACGTCCGATCTCGAACACCTTCTCGAAGCCGCCCACAAGCAGGCGCTTCAAAGGCAGCTCGGTGGCGATGCGCAGGTAGTAGTCGCGATCAAGCGCGTTGAAATGCGTCACGAACGGCTTGGCGTTTGCGCCGCCCAGGATGCCATGCAAAAACGGCGTCTCGACCTCGAAGAAGCCCTGCTCCTCCATGTAGTGGCGAATGGCCGACACAATCTTGGAGCGCTTCGTGAACACTTCCTTGACCTCGGGGTTCATAACCAGGTCGACGTAGCGCTGGCGATAGCGCGTCTCCTTGTCCTGCAGGCCGTGGAACTTCTCGGGCAGCGGGCGCAGGCTCTTCGAAAGCAGCTCGAACGCATCGACCGCCACGGAAAGCTGGCCGCGACGCGTGCGCATCATGGTGCCGTGCGCGCCGATCCAGTCGCCCACGTCGAGGTCCTTCAGGCGATCGAACTCCACCTCGCCAAGCGCGTTGATGCGGCAGAACAGCTGCATATCAGCCGTGGCATCGCGCAGCTCCAAGAAGACGATCTTGCCCTGCACGCGCTTGGCCATAATGCGGCCGGCAACGCTTACGCGGTCTTCGGTGGACGCGCCATCCTCAAGATGCGCGTAGAGCTGGTCAAGCTCTTCTATATGATGCGTGTAGTCGAACGCGCGACCATACGGGTCGATGCCCTCGGCAATGAGCGCCTCGCGCTTGGCATGGCGAACGAGAATCGGATCGTCCTCGACCACCGCAGCCTGAATATTCTCTTCTGTCATATACGTATTCCTTACCTTGCAGGAAACAAACTCAAAGACGTGAGACCACATTATGCCGCAGGTTCGCCCAAGGATGACAGCGAGGGCCGTCGAGGTGCTCATAATTGCCGCGTTTCGCGGCCGAGCGTACTTGGTACGCGAGGGAAAGCGAAAAAGCGGCAAGTATGGGTGCCTCGACGGCCCACAGCGTCAAACCGTTTCGGAGGCCGTTAGGCCGCCGAAACCAAGAGCCCTCGCAGCGTCAAGGGGTCCGACGGCCGTCAGGCCGGCGGAACTCCTCCCTAGTGTTCGATTTTGAGAATGGTCATCTCGATGTGCTTGCCGGTGGGGCCGGTGGTCTCCACCTTGTCGCCCTTCTTGCGGCCAAGCAGCGCCGAACCAACCGGCGACTCGTTGGAAATCTTGCCCGCGGCAACGTCGCTTTCCGCGCCGCCCACGATGGTGAACACGCGCTCGCGACCACCCATGTCGACGGTCACGGTAGAGCCGATGTTAACCTTGCTGGAGCGCTTCGGCGTGGTGACCACGGTAGCCTCGGAAAGGATGCGGCTGATCTCGGCGATGCGCGCCTCCATCATGCCCTGCTCGTTCTTGGCGTCGTCATACTCGGAGTTCTCGGAAATATCGCCGAACTCGCGCGCCACCTTGATGCGCTCGCCGATCTCGGCGCGCTTCACGGTCTCGAGGAAGTGCAGCTCCTCCTCAAGCTTGGTGCGACCCTCCTGGGTCAAAATGTAGTTGCTGTCAGCCATGGATGATTCTCATTCCCTACTCTCGACGCGTCCGATCAAGGCGCGTCATGCAAACACAAGCGAGGGACACGCCCTCGCATAAAGCACAACGACGGCGAGGCCCGAAAACCTCGCCGCTCGCAATGGGATTCTGTGCAAGTAAGGCTACTCGGCCTTCTTCTTGACAACCTTCTTGACGGTCTTCTTGGGAGCCTCTTCCTCGACGACTTCCTCTTCGACGACCTCTTCGACGACTTCCTCGGCAGCCTCTTCGGCTTCCTTCTCGCCAGCGCCCATACCCTCGCGCAGGTTCTTCACGGTCTTACCGAGCGCGCTGCCCAGTTTGGGAAGGTTCTTCGGGCCGAAGATAAGCAGGATAACCACGAGAATGATAAGAAGCTCGGGTACGCCCATTCCCAGGATTTTCATACGGTTCCTCCAAGGTAAACGCTTTTGCGAGATGCCTCGCCACAATAAATGCGAGGCTCACCAAGCCCCGCAAAAACTAACGCGGAAAGATTAGCACAACTGACGCAAAATAGCAGCATCACACCACAAAGAACATACGCACCTTCGGGCGAACGCCGAAACGAAAACGGGACGCGAACGAAGTCGCGTCCCGAAGATGTCTTGGGTATGTGCCCGAAGGTTTAGAACAAGCCAGAAATGGTGCCGTCTTCGGCGACGTCGATCTTGAAGGCAGCCGGGCTCTTGCCAAGGCCGGGCATGGTCATGATGTCGCCGGTCAGCGCCACCACGAAGCCCGCACCTGCGGAAACCTTCACTTTGCGCACCGTGATGTCGAAGCCGCGCGGCGCGCCCAGCTTGGTGGCGTCGTCAGAGAAGCTGTACTGGGTCTTGGCCATGCACACGGGCATGTTTCCGAAGCCCAGAGCCTCAAGCTGCGCGATTTCCTTCTGCGCGGCCGGCGTGATGATGACGCCGTCGGCGCGGTAGACGCGCTTGGCCACGGCCTCGATCTTAGCGGCCAGGCCCAGATCATCAGCATAGGAGAACTCGAAGGTCTCAGCGCTGCGACCGGCCTCGTCGCCGTTCTCGCACAGGCGAACCACTTCGTCGGCCAGGGCCAAACCGCCCTCGCCGCCCTTGGCCCACACCTCGGAAAGCGCCACGTTGACGCCCAGCTCGCGGCATTTCGCCTCAACAAGCGCCAGCTCGGCGGGCGTGTCGGTCGGGAACGCGTTGATGGCCACGACGCAGGGAAGCTTGTACACCTGCGTGATGTTCTCCACGTGCTGCAGCAGGTTGGGAAGACCCGCCTCGAGCGCCTCGAGGTTCTCCTCGTTCAGATCGGCCTTTGCAACGCCGCCATGATTCTTCAGCGCGCGCACCGTGGCGACCATGACCACCGCGTCGGGCTTGAGACCCGCGAGGCGGCACTTGATGTCGAGGAACTTCTCGGCACCCAGGTCGGCGCCGAAGCCGGCCTCGGTCACGCAGTAATCGCCGAGCGCCATGGCCATGCGGGTGGCCATGATGGAGTTGCAGCCGTGCGCGATGTTGGCGAAGGGACCGCCGTGCACGAACGCCGGGGTGCCCTCGAGCGTCTGCACCAGGTTGGGCTTGAGCGCGTCCTTCAGAAGAGCGCACATGGCGCCTTCGGCCTGCAGGTCATGCGCGGTGACGGGCTTGTCATCGTAGGTGTAGGCCACCACGATGCGGCCAAGGCGCTCCTTGAGGTCGGTGATGGAAGTGGCCAGGCAGAAGATGGCCATGATCTCGGATGCGACGGTGATGTCGAAGCCGTCCTCGCGCGGCACGCCGTGGGCCTTTCCGCCCAGGCCGCATACGATGTTGCGCAGCTGACGGTCGTTCATGTCGACCGCACGCTTCCACGTGATCTTGCGCACGTCGATGTTGAGCTCGTTGCCGTTGTGGATGTGCGCGTCAAGCAGCGCAGCTAGCAAATTGTTGGCGGCGCCGATGGCATGGAAGTCGCCGGTGAAGTGCAGGTTGATATCCTCCATGGGGATGACCTGGGCATACCCGCCGCCTGCTGCACCACCCTTGATGCCGAATACGGGGCCGAGAGACGGCTCGCGCAGTGCAACGACGACGTTCTTTCCCTGCTTTGCCAGCGCGTCAGCAAGACCGACGGTCGTGGTGGTCTTGCCCTCGCCCGCCGGCGTGGGGTTGATGGCCGTAACCAGGATCAGCTTACCCGGCTCATGCTCTTCCTCGCGCAGCAGGTTGTAGTCGACCTTGGCCTTGTAGTTGCCGTACAGCTCAAGGTACTTTTCGTCGACACCCGCCTTCGCGGCGATAGCGCCGATCTTTTCCGGTGTGGTCGCTTGGGCAATTTCAATGTCTGTCAACACTTCGGGCCCTCACTTTCTTGTTCTCTCGCGCACCCCGATTGGGCGCGCTCCCCGTATTGTGACAACCACTTCATTTTACAGAGCAGAAACACAAGGCGACCGAGCCCTTCTACCAGGGGCGGAAAACACGCGTGAAGGGCGCGAACAACGTTAGTTGCGCTCGGCGATAAGGCGCAGGCCCTCGATGGTAAGCTCGGGGTTCACGTGCTGAATGGTTGAGGAATGCTTCGCGATGAGCGGCGCCAGGCCGCCCGTGGCAATGACGGTGGCCTCGTAGCCCAGCTGCGCGAAGATGCGCCGCACTAAGCCGTCGGCACGGTCGGCCTCGCCCAGCACGATGCCCGACTGAATGGCGGTTTCCGTGCTTATGCCAATGGGCGCCGGCGGCGCCACCAGCTCAGTAGCCGCCAGCTTCGTGGCGTTGGCGAACATGGCCTGGGCCGACGTCTGCATGCCGGGCGCGATGATACCGCCCACGAAGCACCCGTCGGCATCGATGACCTCGATGTTCGTGGCGGTGCCGAAATCGACCACCACCGCGGGTGCGCCGTACAGCGCCACGGCAGCCACGGCATCGGCAACGCGGTCGGCGCCGATCTCGTGCTTGTTGGGATAATTCGACTTGAACAGCTCGCCTGCTGTCTCAGGCGTGCAGGGAATAGCCTCGATTCCCGCCGCGTCACGGATGGCAACGCGCCACGCATAGAACAGCTGAGGAACGACCGACGCCACGCACGCCTTCTCGATCTGGGAAAACTCGATGCCAGCCAGCTCGAGCAGCGGCACCAGCTTCACGCGCAGCTCGTCAGAAGTGGTGGTTCGATTCGTGGCCACACGCCACATGTGCTGAAGCTCGTCGCCTCGCCAAACGCCGATGACGGTCTGAGTATTACCAATATCTATCGTAAGTAACATAATTATGACAAAGGCCCTTATCTAAATCGGAGTTTGGATATAGTTAGCGCGCAGCCATTATATCAGGCTCGAAACGACAACCATTCCCGCAGAGCACGCTGCGGCAACGCCGAAAAGACGGAAGAAAGGCACGACCATGGCAGACAAACCCAGCCGTATCCTCGTCGTTGACGACGAGCCGTCCATCACCGAATTCGTGGGCTACGCCCTCAAGCGCGAAGGGTACACGTGCGACGTGGTCGACAACGGCGAAGACGCCTTCGCCCTGGCCGCGAAAAACAGCTACGACCTGTTCATCCTCGACATCATGTTGCCGGGCATCGACGGCTACGAGCTGTGCCGCCGCCTGCGCGCGAAGACCAGCGTGCCCGTTCTGTTCCTGTCGGCACGCGATACAGAGCTCGACAAGGTGGTGGGCCTGGAAATCGGCGGCGATGACTACCTGGCCAAGCCCTTCGGCGTGCGCGAGCTTATCGCGCGCGTTCGCGCCCTGCTGCGCCGCGGCTCGGGCGACTTCCCCAGCGCAAGCAGCGCTATCAAGGTGAGCGGCATCACGCTTGACGAGGACGCGCACACCGCAGAAGGCGACAAGGGCCCCATCGATCTCACGCCGCGCGAGTTCGAGCTGCTGGCAAGCCTCATGAAGAACGCTGGCAAGGTGGTTTCGCGCGAAGACCTGCTGCGCGACGCATGGGGCTGGGAATACCTCACGGAAACGAAGACGGTCGACACGCACATCAAGCGCCTGCGCGACAAGATCTCGAATGCCGGATACGACCCCACCCTCGTCGAAACCGTCCGCGGCTACGGGTACCGCTTCAAGCAAGCGTAAGCGCACAGCCGAATCAAAGCCAGATCAAAAGAATGATGGTCGCAGAAGCATGTCTCCTGCGACCATCTTATTTGTCACACCTCACGAGGCGCATTGTGCGCGGCAACGCGGCAGGCCAACGAGCCCGGCCTTACCAAGTTGCCCTATCGACTTGCCACCGGGTGAAGTTCTCCCGAAGAAATGCAGCTTTGCGCTCCATCTTGCTCGATAAGCAGCCCGCCGCCATCGTCAATACCCTGAAGTACGCCTCGTGCATGGACCTTCCCCGCAATGTCGCGTACTTCGACTACTTCGCCGCGATAAGCCAAGAGCTCTTCGAACGCGCACACGAAAGGAGCCAGGCCGTGCTCCTGCCATTCGCCATACGCTCGGGAAAACTCCGCAAGGACAACTTCCGCCACGTCGTCCACGCTTCCAAGAAAGCCCAGGTCGGATAGATAAACCGGGGTGTTTTTCCCCTCGACAAGAGCGGCTTCGCCAGGGCGGGCGACGTTGAGGCCCACACCAAGGCACACCGCGCCGCGATAAGCTTCAAGCGAGATGCCGCAAAGCTTCTTGATTCGCTGCGACGAAAGAACAGGCGGCGCAAGAGCAGGGCGCGCCGAAGAGGGGCACAGCGGTGCGGGCACCAAAATGATGTCGTTAGGCCACTTGATGCGCACATCGGCGAGAGCTTCGGCCGGCAACAGCCGGCGAAGCGCCCTGCAGATGGCCACGGCGGCTACCAGGCTCAAGCTGGGCAAAACGGCCAAGCGCACGGTTGGGCGCAGCAAGACGGACAGGTACAAGCCGCCCTGAGGACTCACCCACGTACGACCCTGCCTGCCATAGCCAGCCGTCTGAGAAGCCGCGCGCACCACAAGCCCCTCGGCCTGCCCCGCGTCGATGGCGCTCTTCACGCAAAGATTGGTCGACTCAACCTGCTCGTGCACGATATGCCGATACTGGATAGAGTTCTCCGCCTCCTTCTGCGGACGCTTGGGGCGCTTCCGCAGGGAAAAGGAAAAGGCAGCCATGACGGTCCTAGGAAATGCGCACGGCGGCGCCGACACGCTGCTCTTCGGGCACCTCGCCCACGCGCGTGCCGTCGGAAAGCACGTGCCCGGGTAGGATCTCGAGCAGCGGCTTCACCACGAAATCGCGCTCGCACACGCGCGGATGCGGCAGGATCAGGCGCTCGTTGGAATAGGTGTAGGTCTGGTAGTCCAGTATGTCGATGTCGATGGTGCGCGGCCCGTTCTCGCGCTCACGCACGCGACCGAGCGAGTTCTCGATGCCATGCAGGTAGTCCAGCAGCTCAAGCGGCGGAATGCCCGTGCGCATGAGCACGACGGTGTTCACGAACTCGTCTTGGTCCTCGTAGTACGCCGGCTCGCTGGCGTAGAAGCTCGCAATGTCGATGATCTGCGAATCGGGCAGCATGCACAGCTGGCCAATGGCGTAGTTGATCTGGGCGATCTTCGCCTCGCGCAGCTCGTCTTTCTCGGCCATGATGGCCACGTTAGACCCCAGCCCCAAAAGCACATAGGGACGTAAGTCGGCCAAACCCTCGGCGGTTTTGGCGACGTTGTGCGTACGCACCACGGTTGCGCCCAGCTCGCAGGCAAGCAGGGCCTCGGCGGCGCTGGCCACGTCGCGCGCCTTCGGGTCGGCGTCCTCGATACGGTATGCGTAGGCCACGTAACTCTTGCGCGACGCTGCGCACATGACGGGGTACCCCAGTCGCACAACCTCGTGCAGGTTGCGCATAAGCTCGATGGTTTGCTTGGGGGTCTTGCCGAAACCAGGACCCGGATCCACGCAGATGCGCTCGCGCGCAACGCCCGCAGCTTCAAGAGCCGCCGCCTGGTCGCGCAGATACGTGCACACCTCGGCCACCACGTCCTCGTAAACCGGATCATCCTGCATGGTGGCGGGCTCGCCCTTCATATGCATGACCACAAGGCCCGCGTCGCATGCGCGCGCCACCTCGACCATGGCCGGATCGGAAAAACCCGAAACGTCGTTGATTACGCAGGCACCTGCCTCAACGGCCTTGCGAGCAACATCGGCGTGGCGCGTGTCGATGCTCACGCACACACCCTCAGCTGCCAGCGCGCGCACGACGCCTTCCACGCGGCCCCATTCCTCATCGGGAGAAACGGGCGCGGCACCCGGACGCGTCGACTCGCCGCCTACGTCGATGATGGAAGCACCTTGCGCCACCATCTCGCGTGCATGAGCAAGCGCGGCTTCGAGGCCGTCAAATTCACCGCCATCGGAAAACGAATCGGGCGTAACGTTCAAAATGCCCATGACCGCAGGCGTTTTCGTATCGAATGCAAAGTGAGAGCATCGCCAAATCATCGAGAATCCTTCTTCCTTGTCTCGTCGGGCGCGAAGCACCGCCTTGCCATTCTATCGCACGGAAGGGGCGCGGCCGAGAGCGCCCCGTGGCGCGGCAAGAAATGCCCGAGGATCACAAGACTCGCGCGACGCATCGGATTCGAGTAAGATGCCATCGCAGAAATCACGAGGAGAAGCCGGGAGGAGGCGCCGTGGCGAAAAAGATGACATTGCTTGCCGTGGACGGCTTGGACGTGCGCATCACGCGCAAGCGCATCAAGAACGTGCATCTGCGCGTGCAGCCGCCCGACGGACGGGTGGAGGTTTCGGCGCCGCTGCGCACCCCCGAGGCTCTCATCGTCGACTTCGTGCGCTCGAAGCGCGCGTGGATAGAACAGCAGCGACGCGCCATCGCCGATTCGCCGCGCGCCCAGGCAGCCGAAGCGACCGATGCCGAACAGGCCGAATGGAAGGCGATCGTTTCCGCATGCGTTCCCGCGCTGGTGGAGAAATGGGAGCCCGTGCTGGGCGTGAAGGCGGGAAAACTGGCCTACCGCAACATGAAAAGCCGCTGGGGCAGCTGCCAACCCGCCACAGGACGCATATGCATCAACACGAGGCTTGCCCTCTACCCACCCGAATGCCTGGAATACGTGGTGGTGCACGAACTGTGCCACCTGCGCGTTTCGGGTCACGGCCCGCAGTTCTGGGCTCTCATGGACGCCGCGCTTCCCCACTGGCGCGAAGCCCGGGCGAAGCTCAGAGGGTAAGAACCCCGCGTTCCGCATCAGCCAAGCGCGATACCGCAACTCGCGAAAACGCAGGTCACTTGGGACACGAAAGACTTTCATCCTCCTTCTTCAGGCGGCTCCATCGATGAGCGGTGACGTTGCAAGTGTGCAGCACGGCCACGGGATTGTTCCCCAGCATGCGATCCTTCACCACGAAGGTGGTGCACGGGGCATCGGAGTGCTTGACGAAAATGCTGTCATGGCCCACGCACAGGCCCATGACCACGTTGAGCTCGGTTCCGGCGGCGTTCAGGCGCTCGGCCTGCGCCAGCGGGTTGCACGTAGTTGCCTCGGGCTTGGCCAAGCCGCCTTCGGGAATGCCCAGCTGCTCGTGGGTGACCGAGCCGTACTTGCAGCTTACGCCGAAGACCTCGTACCCATGAAGCCGCAGGATCTTCGCGGTGGTCAGCGCCTCGGCCTGCATGGCGCCGCAGTTGGCAATGCCGATCTTTCGGTACCCGAGACGGCGCGCGAAATCCATGATCTCCTCGAGGCGACAAAGACCCTCACAGCCGCAGCGCGCAGAAACCTCGTTGGCGGCCTGGATAAGCTGCAGGTCAAGATCGGCGTAAGCGGCGGCCAGCTCATCGCGTTCGCCCGGCGAGAGCATCGCCGACGGGCAAAAATCCGGCTGGTACATCTGCTCCGGCTGCTTGCAGCCACCCGTCGCGCAGTCGATGCAAGAACGAGAAACGTCAGTCATGAAAGCCTTCTTTCGCAAAATCTCAGCACATCGCGGCTCTGTGGGCCTATTGGCGAAACCGCGTTCAATGGTATCACTAGGGAAGGCCGCGCGACATTCCATTGCCGCTCTCCGGCCGGCGTATCCGAAAACGCACGACCTGTCAGGTTTTTCGGGCTGATTTCGGCTGTTTTATCCGAAAAGCACCGATCTGTCACGCTGCGATTCTTGCCGCTTCAGACGCCAGCCAAGGGGACTCGTTCCTCAACAAGCTTCTGATCAGGCAAAACGTAAGCGATCGCGAATAGGAGGGGAATTCGCCCCGCGCCAAGGCCGGCAACCGCAGCTGACAAGTCGTGCGTTTTCGGATAAAACCCCTCAAAAAACGGTGAAATTCATGACAAGTCGGCGCTTTTCGGATACGCCTCGGCGAAACACCCGTCGATCATGGCAAATCGGAGCTTCCCGACTTCGATACGCCCCTACTCGAGGGTAAACCTCCACCCGCAACTGTATGAGTCGTCCGTGACCTCGGGGAAGCAGCTCAGGCACTCGCACGCGATGCGATCGTCTATGGTGCGCGCGAACCCAGCATATTCCACCAGGCCAACCGGCTTGCATGGATGATACGGCATCCCCTTGGCCTTGCGCGCAACCTGCGTGCGGCATTTGGTGATCTTGAACACCAGGCAACCCTTGGCCTCGTCAAGCTCGCATGACCACTCGCTGCTGAGGCTCGACGCCTTCAGAGGCAACGCCTGCGCGAGGCCTTCCAGCCCAGCGCGCTCGGGAAGGCCAAGAACAGCCTTGATGCGACGCGCCTCGGTAACGGTGTATCCCGTCCACGCCGCTAGGTC